>NZ_JBFSVK010000004.1:0-248015 GCF_041467855.1 Vibrio sp. 10N.247.311.51
AAACCGGCAACCGTTAATAGCGGTTCTAGGGTTCAAATCCCTATCCCTCCACCACCATTAAAAAGCCCGCTGAGAAATCAGCGGGCTTTTTCTCGTCTTGAATTTAGTAAAATAAAGCTCAAATACCTTTAGATACGTCGTTATCTTATTCTGCTTCTGCTTCTGCTTCTGCTTCTGCTTCTGCTTCTGCTTCTGCTTCTGCTTCAGGTTCAGTATAGCTTAGGTATTAAAAAGCAGAGCGCTCAGGCTCTGCTTTGATGTTTGAACTGTACGTTCCTCAGAACTTACACTCGTTATTTTGCTACGTTACCTGCCACGTTTAGCGCATCCCATGTACGTGAAAAAGGAGGGGCATAACAGAAGTCCATGTAGCCTAGTTGTTGAGTCGTCATCTTCGCGGTGATAGCAACTGCTAGTGCGTTAATACGGCCAACAGCTCCTTTCTTACCTACGATCTCACCACCAAGTAGAACGTTAGTCTCTGGGTGATAAACCAACTTCACCTTAATGCCTTCTTGGCCTGGGTAGTAATCCGTTTGGTTCTTATCTGAAATCGTTGATACTTTCACATCTAAGCTATGTTCTTTCGCCAGAAGTTCAGATACGCCGGTACATGCCAGTTCGTAATCGAGTACTTTCAAACAAGACGACCCCAAGAAGCCCGTCATGTAAGTGTCTTTTCCTGCTAGCTTGTCTGCCATCATGCGTGCTTGTTTGTTGGCTGTGGTTGCTAGAGGAACATAAACGGGTTTGCCTAGTGCCATATGATGGACAACGGCACAGTCACCTACAGCATGGATGTAAGCATCTTCAGTAGCACCATATTCATTGACCAACAACGCGCCATTTTGAGCTTTTGGTAATTCGAATGCTTCAGTGTTTGGTTTGAAGCCGAGTGACAGGATCACGACATCAGCTTCTACATTACCGTTATCGGTTTCTACGATGTAACCACCTTGCTCGGCATCGCGAATCGCAGACACGCTGCAACCTGTTTTAAGGTCAGCACCGGATTCTCGAATCGCACCTTCAACTACTTCAATGATCTCTGGGCTAAACTGACGGCTCATGATGTGTTGTTCACGTTCGATAATCGTCACGTGCTTATCTAAGCCATGTGCCGCATCGAAGACTTCCAGGCCGATAAAGCCTGCGCCAATGACACACACGCGTTGTTTACTATCGTCTTTAAGCGCTTGTTTGACTGCTAAGCCATCTTCCATGCTTGTTAGTGTGTATACGTGTTCTGGACTGAATTCACCGAATGAGGGCACAATTGGACGTGCGCCTGTCGCAATCACCAACATATCGTAATCGATAGTGCTCTCTACGTTTTGGTGACGCACCGTAATGTGTTTTTCAGTGCGGTCGAACGACACCATTTCTGTTTCTACACGAACATCTAAACCAGATTTGATGGCTTGTTCTGGCGTACGAGAGATCATTCGCTCGGTGTCATCAAACATGCCGCCTGCAAAGTAAGGTAAGCCACAGGCTCCGAAAGAGATGTAGCTACGCTTATCTAAAACGATGACTTCGTCTGATGGTTGATTACGTTTGTATTTTGCTGCGAAACTCATACCCGCGGCACTACCGCCTATAACAACAACTTTCATATTTACTACCTAAATAACCTGAACTCAGGAAAAACAGAAGAGCACTCAAGTAGAGTGCTCTTAATTAAGTTTGAGAATTATACAGCTGCTTCTTTTGATACTGTCGCTGTAACGTCAGCGTCGTATTGTTCAGTATCCAATGAGCCATTCTTCTTCGCTGTAAGAACGCCTGACAACATAGAGCCTGAGATGTTCAGCGCTGTACGAGCCATGTCAATTAGCGCTTCAATAGACACTAGAATCGCGACTACTGTGATGTCTAGACCCATGATGGTCAGTACCGCTACCGCTGCGAACGTTGCACCACCACCGACACCTGCGATACCGAATGAAGCAATTGCGATAACAGCGATCAGTTGTAGTATGAAGCTTAAGTCTACAGGCATGCCCATTACTTGTGCCGCCATGATTGCGAGCATAGCTGGGTAGATACCTGCACAACCGTTTTGACCGATACTGGTACCAAATGTCGCTGACATGTTTGCTGTTTCTTCATCTACACCTAGGCGTTGAGTTTGTGTTTCAACGTTTAGTGGGATAGCTGCCATGCTTGAACGAGAACCGAAACCGAACACCAATACTGGCCAGATTTTCTTCATGAACTTAGCAGGAGAAAGACCGAACATTGACACCATGACGAAGTGGATGCCGAACATAACGCCAATTGCTACGTAGCTTGCTAGAAGGAAGCGTCCCATCTCTGCTAGTGCGAACAGGTCGTTTGTCATCATGAACGTGGTCATCAGAGCGAATACACCGTAAGGCGTTAGCTTCAGAATTTCACGCACCATTGAAAGCACCACTTCTTTTGCCGAGTTGATGAAATCAACGAAGTTTTGCACTTTCTCAGGCTTACGGTTTTTCACTTGAAGGATACAGTAGCCAAGGAACATGCCGAACAGTACAGTTGATAGCGTAGAAGTACGTTGAGAGCCCGTTAGCATGTCAAAGATGTTGGTTGGAATGATAGACAGAGCCATACCAGATAAGCCACTACTCGCCATTGCATCTTGTGTTGCAACCAGTGAATCACCGCGAGCTTCAATTGCACTGTTTGTGCCTATTGTGCTTACTAGCGCGTTCGCATCGATACCAAATAGGTAAATACTTGCGATACCAACGGCTGCTGAGATTGCACAAGTGAAAAGTAGAATACCGATGATTTTTGGCGCGATACGAGATAGCGCGCCGCCGCCTTCCACGTTCATGATCGAAGAGATCATCGCCACGAATACCAGTGGGATAACGATCATTTGTAGAAGTTTGATGTAGCCTTTACCGAACACCGAAATCAGTTCAGCAAAACCAGATGTCGCAACGTTGCCGACACCGAAAACAAGTTGAATTGCGCCACCGAACAGTAAGCCAGCAGCAAGCGCACTCAGTACGCGGAAGTTAAAACTTTTCTTTTGCTTTTTGAAGTTCGACAGCAGTGCGTAGAACCCAAAGAACAGTACGCTTAATCCAATAAATGAAACGCTCATGAGAATCTCCTATGATACCCATTAATACCTAAATCGGTTATTTTTTGTATGCGATGGCTTCAACTTCAACCAGTGCGTCTTTTGGTAGTCGTGCTGCTTCAACACAAGAGCGAGCAGGTGCGTTTTCTGTACCAAACACCTCTGTGTACACTTCGTTAAAGGCAACGAAGTTTTCCATGTCTGACAAGAAGCAGGTTGTCTTAAGCACTGTGTCCAGTCCCGCATTACTCGCTTCTAATACAGCTTTTAAGTTTTCTAGCGACTGACGAGCCTGCTCTTTGATGCCGCCTTCAACAAACTGCATCGTTTCTGGAACGAGAGGTAATTGACCTGATGTATAAACCATGTCGCCGTAAGACGTACCTTGTGAGTAAGGGCCGATAGCTGCAGGTGCTTGTTCAGTGGCAATGATCTGTTTCACGATGTAACTCCTAAATTATTGGTTTTATTCTGATTTAAATTCACGGATAAACTTGTAAACCGCCTGTCGGCTGATCCCAAGTTGCTCTGATACTTGTGTAGTCGTCTCTTTTAGCTCAAATACTCCGTTATCAAATAAACAACGAATGATGGCTTTATTGCGACCTTTGGAAGAAACCGACTCGTCTTGGTCAACCTCGTTAATGGCTGAACTCAATGCTTGTTGAATCACGTCGTTTGCATTGTTGCTGAATGTCTCGCTGACAATGGCTTGCGGCACATTGCACTGCGGCATCAGTGTTTTGACGATTTCTGGGAATGGGAAAGACAAGTTCATGTTGATACACAGCATGCCAATCGGCTTTTGTTGTGGACCAGCCAATACGCAGGTGGTCGATTTCAGTAGGGATCCGTCTGCTGCATTAGTGAAGTAGCTTTTTGGAGAAACTTCGCCAGTCTTCTCGAATGCACTCCACATGCGTAAACCTAAATCGGTGATCGGTGAACCAATTTCACGCCCCGTATGATGACCATTGACGATCTTCACGACTGAGTTTTCTAAGCTTTCAAATGAATGGATGACTACTTCACAGTAGGGACCAATCAAATCGGCAATTGTGTCTGCTAAGCGGAAGTAATTGCTTAAGCATTCTCTGTCTTCATCGGTGAATCGAACTTGTTTTACATTCATGATTTCGGTTTACATTTTTGAACTCAATGACTGAAATCTACTCCTTTGGTGGTGATTCCACAATATGCAGTAAACTTCTGTAAACCTGACGTAAACGTCTAAAACATCAACAAATCGTAAGTTTTAGAGCTAAATCACGAACGAAATTTGAACATGATCACTCGAAATAGGTAAATCAGGTTTAATTTCTTAAACTTCATCAAGGTTTACATATTTAAAACCAAAGGTTGCCTTATTGAATGTTTTGATGATCTAGGACAAGTTCTACATTCAGCTGAAAACACGCTTCGCAAACTATTCATCTGGTTTTCTTTAGATTGTCACTTTTGAGCGATAGGGTTAGCGGGTAGTACTGTCTTTTATTATAACTGTATTTAAATTATTCGAATTTTCTAGAAGTGTGGATTTATGAACAAAGCGGTTTGGGGTTTAGCCCTCGGTCAGACGTTGCTCTGGTGTTGTCTCTATTACGTTTTTCCGGCGATGCTTCTGCATTGGGAGCAAGTACACGACTGGAGTCGGTCTGAATTCATGTTAGGGCTGACGCTGGCGGTTGGCGTGTCTGCCATTGCGGCTTTGCCTGCTGGGCGCTTAATTGACAAAGGTTATGGTGCGCTGATGATGACTGTTTCGGCGGTCATTGGTGGTTTGCTTCTGTTTTTGGTTAGCTTGGTGGAACAACTTGCTTGGTTTTACTTGCTCTGGGGATTGATGGGAATCGCAATGGCGGGTTGCCTTTATGAACCTTGTTTTGCCTTTCTGATTCGTAGCTTAAAAACCAAAGCCAAGCGTGCGATCACCATGATCACTTTGGTAGCAGGCTTTGCGAGTACCATTTGTTTTCCAACGGTTCATTACTTAGCTCAGCATTACGGCCCAACGATGACATTGCAGATTTTTGCTGGAATCGTTCTGTTCGTCGCCGCTCCGTTACTGTTCATCAATACTAAATCGCTTGCTCGGTTTAATTTACCTTCCAACGCTGACGCTCTGCCACAAGTTCCTCCGACGGTCTCACAAGGTTCAAGCGATCGTTTTAGTTCTGTTTCATATCTATCTAACCCAATGTTTTGGCTGCTTGCTTGTGGTTTCTCTATGCTCGCGCTTAATCATGGTGTGGTGTTAAACCATCTATTGCCATTATTAGATGAGCGCAATGTCCCTGATGACTTAGCAATATTGGTGATCTCTTTGATAGGTCCAATGCAGGTCGCCGGGCGTGTAATGTGGTTGTTGGTTGATAAACACTGGTCGATCATGCGGATCACCGTTGCGTGTTTTATGAGTATCTGTTGCGCGACCTTGTGTTTGATTCTGTCTGAGAACGTTCTGTATCTGGTGTTTGGTTTTGTGCTCTTACAGGGTTCCGCTTACGGTGTGATGAGTATTGTGAAGCCTTTAACTACTCGTGAGGTAATGGGGGAGGCTAACTTTGGTTCTTTGGCGGGCGCAATGGCGGTGCCTTATTTGCTAGCATTTGCGTTGTCGCCATACTTTGGCGCGGTTATCTGGCAGATGGGAGGCTATCAATGGGTACTGTGGAGTATCTTTGGTAGTGCTGTTGTTGGTTTTGTTTCTATAGTCACCGTATCAAGGTTACATTTAGCTCGCTCTCAACCGTCTTTATCGAAAATATAAGGTTTACTGACAACGTAGATTTTTCCGACAACATAGAGCGCCGTCCATTTAGGTTTTGACTAACCTGTATTGTTATCGCTTCAAAATGAATCACTTTGAGCACTCCTTTATGGGGTGCTTTTTTGTATGTGAATTTAGCAGCTATTGGAGGTGTGTATCTATTGCTTGGAGAACACCAAGACGCTGCGATGTTTATTGAGCTTTTTATTGTCAAATTACTGTGAATTACCTCCGTATATAAGTTGATATTCTCCCGCAAATTCCTTGATTTTTTGGTATTTAAAACAGCGAGTTAAGCTTGTCTAGACAAGTTGACTAACCCCTTTAAATATTTCATTTCTGCAAATAAACCGACACGTAACTTTAATATTCAAACGTCAAAGTGGCCTTAAATCAAACAGGGACATTGACGATGAATAACATCATTGAAGTTAAGAAGGTCAACAAAACATTCGGTTCGAACAAGGCACTGAATGGCATCAATTTGACGATTACCAGTCGTAAGATGACGGCGCTACTTGGTCCGTCTGGTTCAGGTAAATCTACACTGCTTCGTCACTTAAGCGGTCTGATCATCGGAGATAAAAGCACCGACTCTCAAATTAACGTGCTTGGCCAAACGGTACAGGCGAACGGTAAGGCAGACAGCAATGTCCGCGACATCCGTGCACAAGCGGGTTACATCTTCCAACAATTCAATCTCGTTAACCGCTTATCTGTGATGACCAATGTACTGATTGGCGCACTGAGCTCAACACCTAAGTGGCGCACTCTGACGGGTATTTTTACGGTTGAACAACAGCAAGAAGCGCTTGAAGCACTGCGTCGCGTTGGCATGGAAGATTTTGCAGGCCAACGCGTTGGTAACCTATCAGGTGGCCAACAACAGCGTGTCGCAATTGCACGTGCGCTGATGCAGAAAGCCAAAATCATTTTTGCCGATGAGCCAATTGCTTCGCTTGATCCAGAATCAGCGCGCATCGTGATGGAGCTGCTTACGGATATCAATCAAAAGGAAGGCATTCCTGTGATCGTAACACTCCACCAAGTCGACCACGCTCTTAAGTATTGCGAAAACATCATCGCGCTTAAAGACGGCCAAGTGTTCTACGAAGGAAAGAGTGCGGAACTGACTAAGCCTCAGCTTGAAGATCTATATCGTTCTAAAAAATCGACAAACACGCCACATATTCAACCTAACGACGTGCTCGCTGCGTCTTTTTAAGTATCAGGGAATTTAAGATGTTTCATTCAATGAAATCAGGGATTAAGAAGGCCGTGACGCTAGCAACTGTGTTGATGACGACTCTCACTGCTGGCCACGCTTTTGCTAAAGATTCGATTAACTTTGGCATCATCGCAACCGATGCACAACAAAACTTGCGTAGCCGCTGGGAGCCTCTTTTGGATGACCTAGGTAAAGCGTTAGGCATGCCAGTGAACGCCTATTTCGCACCCGATTACGCAGGCATCATTCAGGCACAACGTTTTGGCAAAGTGGATTTTGCTTACTACGGAAACAAGGCGGCAATGGAAGCTGTTGACCGTGCAAACGCTGAAGCCTTCGTTCGTTACATCGATGAAGATGGCTTACAGGGTTATTACAGCTTACTGATTGTTAACGCTGAAAACGACAACATCAACACGCTTGAAGATGTTCTAGAGCAACACAAAACACTCAAGCTTGGTAATGGCGATCCTAATTCTACTTCGGGCTTCCTCGTTCCGAACTTCGAAGCATTTGCCAACAATGGCATCTCCGCGAATGACTTTCACCGTAATGTGACTGCAAGCCATGGCGCTAACGTGATGGCCGTAGCGAATAACCAAGTCGATGTCGCAACTAATCACACCATGAGCCTTATTCGCATTGAAGATCAGAACCCTGAGCTGTTTAGCAAGCTCAAGGTGGTTTGGCAGTCAGAGCTTATTCCATCAGATGTGATTACCTACCGTAAAGACTTAGATGAAGGCTTGAAACAAAAGGCGCGTGATTTCTTCGTGAGCTACGGCGAACAGCCTGAGCAGCTTAAAAACCTAAACCAACTGGCTTGGTCTGGTTTTGCTGCTACCGATAACAACCAACTACTGCCTATTCGTCAAATGGAAGCGTTTAAGAAGCTGGTTGAAGCGGAAAACAACAGCAACCTTAGCGAGAAAGTGAGAGCCGATCGTATTGCGCAATACCAAGCCGAAATCGACCAGCTGCAAACAGAAATTGATGCACTGAAAGGTTAACCCCATCCCCATGCGCCGCTGTGGGCGGCGCAATAAAAGAGTATGAGAACAATGACTGCAATGACTCAACGTTACGAGCCTTCATCAAAGCTGTCGATTAAAAACGGCGTGATTGCTGTGATAGCACTACTGGTCCTTAGTTGGGCGTGGCAAGGCGCAGAAATGGCACCAATGATGTTCTTTGAACACCCAGAGAACATGGTTCAGCTAGGTAAAGACTTTTTCCCTGCTGACTTTAGTGAAAGCAATGTCTACTTAACCGAAATGCTGGTGACGATTCAAGTGGGTATTTGGGGAACCGTGTTATCGATTCTGTTAGCGATTCCATTCGGCATTCTGAGTGCTGAAAACCTGATGCCAAGCTGGGTGACATTTCCAATTCGTCGATTGATGGACTGTTTACGCGCTATCAATGAAATGGTGTTTGCGATGCTGTTTGTCGTGGTTGTCGGATTAGGGCCATTTGCAGGCGTGATGGCGTTGTTCATTCACACAACTGGCGTGCTTGCCAAGCTCTTTGCTGAAGCGATTGAAGCGATTGAACCCGGACCGATGGAAGGTGTGAAAGCGACTGGCGCGAATCCTATCGAAGTGATTCTTTACGGCGTAATTCCACAGGTGTTACCACTTTGGATTTCGTACTCACTGTACCGCTTGGAGTCGAACATTCGCTCGGCAACGGTTGTCGGCATGGTTGGCGCAGGTGGTATCGGTGTGCTGCTTTGGCAATCTATCTCAGGTTTCCAGCTGCAACAAACCGCAGCAATCATGGCGATTGTTATTGTGACGGTAAGCATTATCGACTTCGTTTCTCAAATCATCCGCAAGAAGTTTATCTAGGCATCTCAGATGCCTATTTAACCAAACTTGTCTAGATAAGTGATTGAATTTTAGGAAAGGAAACCCTTATGCCCGTTTACTTAGATATTGCCTCAGAGCTTGAAAAGGAAGTGAAAGACCACTTTGTGCCAGGTGACTACTTACCACCTGAATCCAAATTGGCTGAGCGCTTTGCAGTAAACCGTCACACGCTTCGCCGCGCAGTCGATGAACTCGTGTCAACGGGCTTGATTCAACGCCACCAAGGTAAAGGCAACATGGTGATTCGCCAGCCAAGTGAATATCGACTTCACTCAGGAGCACATTTCACCAAGAACCTGATTGAGCAAGGCGCGATGCCAAGGTGTGAGGTGCTTCAGTCTCGTCTTATCAATGTACCCCCCAAGATTGCGGGCTACTTGAAGATTGAAGAGGGGAGCAAGGTTATTCACATCCGTACCCTGCGAAAAACCGGAGATACACCGAGAACCATCATCGACCACTACCTACCTAATGTGGCGTGGTGGCCGATTCTTAAGAACTTCACTAACGGTTCTTTGCACCAATTTATTCAGCGTGGCTTGGAGACTGATTTAGAGCGAAAAGAGACTCGAGTGGGCGCGAAAATCCCAACCAATGAAGAGTGTCGTTTGTTGCAAATCAGCACCAGTACACCGCTACTCAAAATTAAAACCACCAACGTAATCAAAGGCACGCAAGTGATAGCGGAATTTTCAAGTTCGAACACCCGTGCCGACGCAACCGAAATTGTAATGGAGCACTAAATGACAGCTTTGAAAGAGCGACAAAAGTGGATGTCAGTACTCGCGCAGAGCCAGTTCTCAGAATTGAAAACGCGCTGGGAAGCATTAGGGCTAGACGCGGAATACGCAATGGTTCGCCAACCAGAGATTGGTTTAGCACAAGTGCGTGCACGTATGGGCTCAACAGGCCGCCAGTTCAACATGGGGGATGTCACGATCACTCGCGCCGTAATCAAGCTAACGAGTGGAGAGCTTGGTTACAGCTACCTACAGGGGCGAAGCAAGCCTCATGCAGAGCTAGCAGCCGTCGTCGATGCCCTGATGCAAAACGGACAGCAAGCTGAAGTGATCAACACGCAACTCATAGAGCCTTTGGCAGCGATGAAACATGAACGAGACAGTCAACGTCGCCAAGAAGTGGCTTCAAGCAAAGTGGACTTTTTTACCATGGTCCGTGGTGAAGACTAGGTCCGCGGGCAAGCCTAAGAATCCCATATCATTCAAGAATAAGATTAACGAATTAAACAGGTTAGAACGAATTCAATGAGTATGATTTCTCCTGCATTTCAAGATGCAGTTCATGACAGTCAGCAGTGCTTTCGATTGCTGCTCAAGGCGATGTCTGAACCCGGTACCGTCGTAACACTAAATCGTTGCGAAGGCTTTGGTTCAATGATGAGTGCAGCCGCTCAAACGCTACTTTCCATGGCCGACAATGCAACGCCAATCTGGCTATCTTCGACATTAAAAGCTGATCACGCGGTGACTGAAAACATCAAGTTTCACATTGGCGCACCGATTGTAGAGCAGACTCAACAAGCGAGCTTTGCTGCGATTTCAGCACAAGATCTACAGGATGTTGATTGGTCAGAACTGACATTCAATCTCGGTAACGAAGAGTACCCAGATACCTCAACAACAGTTGTGATAGAGGTTGATAGCTTAACGTCTGGAACTGAGCTGTCTCTGAGTGGCCCAGGCATTCAAAGTGAACAAGCTGCGTTTTTCAGCGGATTACCGGCGGGCTTTATTGCTCACCTCAAAGAGCGTCAATCATTGGTGAAGTTCCCATTAGGTGTCGACTTTATCTTTGTGGCGAACCAGCAAGTGCTGTGTTTGCCTCGTACAACTAAAGTGGAGGCGACAACATGTACGTTGCTGTAAAAGGTGGTGAAAAGGCCATTAGTCTGGCGCACCAACTGCAAGCGAAGAAGCGTCGCGGCAATCCTGATTTACCTGAATTAAGCGTTGAACAGATTCAAGAGCAGCTGTCAGGTTCGGTGGACCGAGTGATGACGGAAGGCGGAATTTATGACAAACAACTCGCGGCATTAGCCATCAAACAAGCCACGGGCGATTTGGTTGAAGCTATCTTCTTGTTACGTGCCTATCGCACCACGTTACCTCGCCTGATCACTGCGTTACCCGTTGATACCAATACAATGCGAATTGAACGTCGTATTTCAGCAACCTATAAAGATTTACCGGGCGGTCAGATCTTAGGCCCAACCTACGATTACACGCACCGCCTATTGGATTTCAGCCTACTTGCCGAAGGGGAAACACCGCAGATCCCTACGCAAGATGTGACTGACTCTGAACCTTGCCCTCAGGTGCTGGGCATTCTCGAAAACCTCGACATGATGTTGACCGAAGAAGATGACCAACAAGTACCAGAAGACATCACCATGAATCCGGTGAACTACCCATGTAACCGCAGCGCACGCCTGCAAAACTTGGTGCGCGGCGATGAAGGTTTCTTATTGGCACTGAGCTATTCAACCCAACGTGGCTATGGTCGTAATCACCCATTCGCGGGCGAGATTCGTACGGGCTTTTCAACGCTATCGATTGAGCCTGAAGAGTTAGGTTTCAGTATCGATATTGGTGAAATTGAACTGACAGAGTGTCAGATGATCAATGGCTTTGTTGGTAATAAACAGGACAAAGCTAAGTTGACTCGCGGCTACGGCTTAACATTTGGTGCGACTGAGCGTAAAGCAATGTCGATGGCATTGGTTGACCGTTCTTTGCAAGCCGCAGAATACGACGAGCCTGTTGATGGCCCAGCTCAAGATGAAGAGTTTGTGCTTTCTCACTCAGACAACGTAGAAGCCGCAGGCTTTGTTTCTCACCTTAAACTTCCTCACTACGTCGATTTCCAAGCAGAACTGGAACTGCTGAGAAAAATGCACAAAGAGCACGATGAATTGATGGCTCAGCCAGGTAATGACGAACAAGGAGGTCAATCATGAACACAGCAACGCTTAATGCACCGATAGGTAACGATTCAGCGCCATTCAATACTGAAGAAACAGCATCTCAGAGTCCAGTAGGTGCAACGGGTTACAACTACGGCTACCTTGATGAGCAAACCAAGCGCATGATTCGCCGTGCTTTGCTTAAAGCGGTTTCCATTCCGGGTTATCAAGTGCCATTTGGTGGTCGCGAAATGCCAATGCCTTATGGTTGGGGAACGGGTGGTGTGCAGATCACCGCTGCAATAATCGGCCAACCCGACACGCTAAAAGTGATCGACCAAGGTGCCGATGACACAACAAACGCCGTGTCGATTCGTGAGTTCTTCAAGTCCATCGCCAGTGCAAATACGACTGAAAAAACCACGGAAGCGAGCATTATTCAGACTCGTCACCGTATTCCTGAAGTTGATCTTCAAGAAGATCAGATCTTGGTGTATCAGGTGCCGATCCCAGAGCCGCTGCGCTTTATTGAGCCTCGTGAAACTGAGACTCGTAAAATGCATGCCTTGCAAGAGTACGGAATCATGCACGTCAAACTGTATGAAGACATCGCTCGATTTGGTCACATCTCAACGGCTTATGCTTACCCAGTGCGAGTAAACGATCGCTACATCATGGATCCATCGCCAATTCCT
Source organism: Vibrio sp. 10N.247.311.51 (assembly GCF_041467855.1). Taxonomy (NCBI): domain Bacteria; kingdom Pseudomonadati; phylum Pseudomonadota; class Gammaproteobacteria; order Vibrionales; family Vibrionaceae; genus Vibrio; species Vibrio sp. 10N.247.311.51. The sequence goes on from NZ_JBFSVK010000004.1 coordinate 12,567, forward strand.
AAATTCGATAACCCGAAAATGGACAATATGGCCGCATTGCAACTGTTTGGCGCGGGTCGTGAAAAGCGTATTTACGCCGTTCCTCCTTACACCAAGGTTCAAAGTCTAGATTTTGAAGATCACCCATTTGAGATTCAACAATGGGACGAGCCATGTGCGATTTGTGGTTCGACGGATACTTTCCTTGATGAAGTCGTTATGGATGACCAAGGCTCACATATGTTCGTGTGTTCAGACACGGATTACTGTCGCGAACAACAGGAGAACAACGCATGAACGCTGTGACGAACATGAAACACGAATGGAACCAGTCAGAGCAGCCTCTGTTGTCTGTCTCTAATCTCACTAAGCTTTATGCGCCGGGTAAGGGCTTTCAGAATGTATCTTTTGACCTTTTCCCTGGAGAAGTGTTGGGCATTGTGGGTGAGTCGGGCTCGGGTAAAAGTACCTTATTGAAGTCGCTTTCTGGCCGTCAAACCCCAGACAGCGGTGAAGTGATTTACTTGCGTGGTGACGCGGATAAGCAAATCTCACAACTGGAAGATTTATACCAAATGGCAGAAAGCCAGCGTCGTCACTTGCTGCGTACAGAATGGGGCGTGGTGCATCAACATCCAATGGATGGCTTGCGAGGCCGAGTATCGGCGGGCGGCAACATTGGTGAGCGCCTAATGGCAGTGGGTGAACGTAACTATGGTGAAATTCGTAAGAAATCAGCGAAATGGCTCGGTGATGTCGAGATCCCAACGGATCGAATGGATGACATGCCGACGACTTTCTCTGGCGGCATGCAGCAGCGATTACAGATTGCTCGCAACCTTGTGACTCATCCGAAGTTGATCTTTATGGATGAGCCAACTGGCGGTTTGGATGTGTCGGTACAGGCTAAGTTGCTCGATCTTCTTCGCCGTTTGGTCACAGAGCTTGAACTGGCCGTGGTGATCGTAACCCACGATCTTGCTGTGGCTCGCTTGCTTGCCCATCGACTCATGGTGATGCGCCGCAGTGAAGTAGTAGAAAGCGGCCTTACTGATCAAGTGCTTGATGATCCTCAACATCCATACACACAACTGCTAGTTTCTTCTGTATTGCAGAATTAAGGACGATGACATGAATACCAAATTAACCGTAAACAACGTCAGCAAAACCTTTGTGCTGCACAATCAAAATGGTGTTGAACTGCCAGTTCTCACTGGTGCGAACTTCTCAGTAGACAGTGGTGAATGTGTGGTTCTGCACGGTCACTCAGGTTCTGGTAAATCAACTCTGTTACGTGCGCTTTATGCCAACTACCTAGTGGACTCTGGCTCAATTAACGTTGTACACCAAGGCAGTACGCTCGACCTTGCGAAGGCAACCCCAAGAGAAATCATCAACGTGCGCAAGCACACCATAGGTTGGGTGAGTCAGTTCTTACGTGTGATTCCACGTATCAGTGCACTGGAAGTGGTGATGCAACCTATGTTGGAAATGGGTGGCTGCGCGCAAGAAGCACAAGAGAGAGCTAAGTTACTGCTGACTCGCTTAAACGTACCTGAGCATTTGTGGCACTTAGCGCCTGCAACCTTCTCAGGCGGTGAACAGCAACGTGTAAACATCGCACGTGGTTTTATTGTTGATTACCCAATCCTACTGCTTGATGAGCCAACGGCTTCGCTTGATGCGACCAACAGCGCAGTGGTTGTGAGTTTGATTGAAGAAGCCAAAGCGGATGGCGCTGCAATCATCGGTATCTTCCATGATGAAGCAACGCGAGATTTGGTCGCTGACCGCCTGTATGACGTGAAGCTACAAAAAGACATTTCACCAAAACAACTCACCACAGCGTGTGCGTAAAGGGAGCTGACGCAAATGATTATTACCAACGTAAATCTGGTGCTTGAAAATGAAGTAGTGCGTGGCTCTGTTGAGCTGCGAGACGGCGTGATTGCCAACATGTCTGACTCTACTAGCCAGCTTCCGGGTGCCTTTGATGGTGAGAATGGCTTCTTGATGCCGGGTTTAATTGAGCTGCATACCGACAATCTAGAGAAGTACTTCACGCCAAGACCAAAGGTAAACTGGCCACCGCTTTCGGCAATGAGCGCGCATGATACTCAGCTGATTGGGTCGGGCATCACTACTGTGCTTGATGCAGTTGCTTTGGGAGACTACCGAGATGGCAATCGCCAAGAGAATCTCGACCAGTTTATTAATACCGTAGCAGAAAGCCAGAAACGTGGTTTAACCCGTGCCGAGCACCGTATTCACTTGCGTTGTGAAGTGCCGCACTCGACCACCGTTGGCTTGTTTGAGCGTTACGTGAATATGCCAGAAGTACAGTTGGTGTCTTTGATGGATCACGCGCCGGGTCAGCGTCAATTTGTGAACATTGATAAGTACCGTACTTACTATCAGGGCAAGTACAACATGACGGATGCTGAAATGGCGGCCTACGAAAAAGACCAAGTTGCTCAATCACAGCGTTGGTCGAAACAGAATCGTGATGAGATCACCCGTCAGTGCCGTGATTTGAACATACCAACCGCAAGCCATGATGATGCAACCAGCGCACATGTCACGGAATCAAAAGAGTTGGGTATGGTCATCGCTGAGTTCCCAACTACGGTTGAGGCAGCGCAGCGCTCTCACGAATTAGGTTTGAAGGTAATGATGGGTGCGCCAAACGTGATTCGTGGTGGTTCGCATTCGGGTAACGTCGCAGCGCATGAGTTGGCGTCTTTGGGCGTGTTGGATATTTTGTCTTCTGATTACTACCCTGTGAGCTTGTTAGACGCGGTGTTTACGCTAGTGAATGATGAGCGCAATAACCTCAATGTAGCACAGGCGGTGCAATTGGCGACATTGAATCCTGCACAAGCTCTTGGCTTAACTGACCGTGGTGTCATCGCGGAAGGTAAGCGTGCTGACTTGGTGCTAGCGCATCGTTTGGATGATCACCAGCTGGTATCTCGTGTGTGGCGTGAAGGCAAGAAGGTATTCTAATCCATGTCTAAAGGTTACTCATTTGATGTGAATGGGGTGGTGAACGCTGCCCCTAAAGCTGACAAACCGGGTCAGCTTTATTACGTAATTGGTCCTTCTGGAGCTGGTAAAGATTCAATTATCTCAGCGCTACGAGAGCAGTTTGTTGAAGACTTGGTGGTCGCCCATCGCTACATCACACGTGCGGCCGATGCTGGTGGCGAAAACCACGTAGAGCTCAGTGATGATGAATTCTTCATTCGCTATTCACGCAATATGTTCGCGATGAGTTGGCAAGCGCACGGCATGAGTTATGGCATTGGCCAAGAAGTGTATCAGTGGATGGATGCCGGTTTGAGTGTCGTGGTTAATGGCTCACGTGCGTATTTGGATGCGGCAAGAGAGTTGTTTGGCGAACGATTAGTCCCTGTTGTGGTGAGCGTTAACCCCGAGGTGTTAGAAGCACGCTTGCGAGCTCGCGGACGAGAGAGTGAAGCGCAGATAGCGCTTCGCTTACAACGTGCGGCAGACTATTGTATCGATTCAGCATCAGGCTCATCGGCTCTAAATAATACGCTGTGTATTGATAATAGCGGTACGCTTGAGCAGAGCATTGCGCAGTTCGCCCGTTTAAAAGAACAAGCTGAAAGGCTCGCAGAACCCATAGGTGGTGTCGCATGAAGTTAACCATGTTAGGCACAGCCAACAGTGCGATGATACCGGTTTATGGGTGTGATTGTTCAGTGTGTTTTTCTGCACTTGAAGACCCGAATCTAAGGCGCGAAAAGTCATCAGCGTTCCTTGAGCATAATGGCAAGTTTCTGCTGTTGGATGCTAATGCGCCTGACCTGATGCGCCGTTTCCCTGCGGGCTCGATAGACAAGATCTTATTGACCCATTACCACATGGATCATGTCCATAGTTTGTTTGATCTTCGCTGGGGCGCTGGCGATAAGATCTCGGTGATTTCACCGGATGACCCGCTTGGCTGCGACGATCTTTATAAACACCCAGGTATCTTGGACTTTTCCCTACGAGCACAAGCATTTAAATCGTTTGATTGGCAGGGAATCACCATCACGCCTGTGCCCCTCAATCACTCTAAACTTTGTCTTGGTTATTGCTTCGAATTTGATGGCAAGCGCTTGGCTTATTTAACCGATACGGTAGGGCTGCCAAAACAAACTGAGCGTTGGTTGAAAGAGTTTCCCGTTGATTGGTTAATTACCGATTGTAATTACTCGCCAATTGAAGACCCTCAAGCTCGAGCTAGCCTAAACCACAACGACTTCCACCATATTTTAGATATCGATGAAACCTGTCGCCCCACAAATCTGGGCTTGATTCACGTCAGCCACCACATGCTTGGCTGGGCTGAGCAACATCCACAAGCCTTTTCAGAGCGACTGCGCATTCTCAACGATGGCGAGGAGATAACCCTATGAGCCAACCACTTTCCCCTACCTTAAACAGCGAACCTAGCGTTGCGGACAGCAGTAAACTGCACAACGTTGAACTAGGGCGTTGGACTGAAATCGCTGACCGTTGCGTATTAAATAACGTGCAAGTCGGAGACTACAGCTACATCCAAAATGACTGTAACCTGATGTTTACCGAAATAGGTAAATTCACATCAATCGCCGCATCGGTTCGTCTGAATCCGAGTAACCATCCGTGGTGGCGTCCAACGTTGCATCATTTCACTTATCGCCCGGGCAAGTATCAACTAGGTGAAGATCCTACTTCATTGGACGATGAGGTGTTCTCATGGCGTGAGGAAGACAAAGTACAGGTTGGACACGATGTGTGGATTGGTCACGGAGTGATTGTGCTGCCGGGTATTACGATTGGCAATGGCTCGATTGTCGGCGCGGGTAGTGTGGTGACCAAAGACGTACCGGCATACTCGATTGTGGTTGGTAACCCTGCCAAAGTGCTGCGCCCTCGGTTTGACGACCCTAGCTACGCAGAACGGCTAGAAAGCCTTGAATGGTGGCATTGGGATGATGAAAAACTCGCGGAGGCTTTGCCACTTTTCCAAAAAGACTGCGGTGAGTTTTTGAGTCACATTGAGCAAGTTTAAACTCGATATCCTTTAAATCTTAAAACGAAAAAGCAGCCTAAGTGGCTGCTTTTTCGTTCGTAACGCTGTAGCTGTTCAATTACCTATTTGGCTAGCTTGGCTTCGACTTGCCCAAGTGCTCGTTGGTACATAAACCATGCACAGGTGCCGGCAAGTACATTACCTACCATGGCACCCCAGAATAGGCCTTCAATGCCAGCAAGCTGCGAACCAACCCATAAACAAGGTAAGAAGAAAGCAAACAGACGCAGTGCTGATATCGTCAAGGCAGTGTAAGACTTGCCAAGCGCATTAGAGATAGAAACCATCAGCATACATATACCCAAAGGCCCTAAACTGATAGGAACGATAAGTAAGTGGTAGTTCAAAATGGTCGAGACTTCGTCTTCGCTGGTCATGAGATTTGCCAACCCGCCAGAGAATACCCAAGTGACTAGTGCGATCACCAATTGGAACCCTAATACGAACGTCACGGCAATCTTGACGAGCTTGCGTATGTTTTCTAGGTTCTTTTCTCCCAACATTCGGCCAATCATAGGTGGAATCGACATAGTCAGAGCAAGCACTGCAACAATCGAAAAGAATTCAAAACGTGAACCTAGCGCCCAAGCCGCAACGGCTGCAGTACCGTAGCCAGCAAGCAGTTTGGTGGCGAGCATCGAAGAGACTGGTGGCAGCAGTTGACTGATCATCGCAGGCCCCATGATGTTTCCAATAGAGCGAACACTTTTGCCGATATCAAGATCGTGCCAGTCGAATGTCATCCAATGCTTCTTAGTCACCTTAGGAGCAACGATAAAGATACCCGCACCGAACGCCAAGATGGTCGCAATCGCGGCTCCGTTGATACCCATGTCGAGCGTGAAGATGAAAATCGGGTCCAATATCAAGTTGATAATACTGGTCGCGATCATCATCGAACCTGGCAGCATGGTATTACCATTGGCACGACACACACTGTAGAAAAAGTAGAGCAGTGCGCCTGTCCAAGAGCTTACAAGCCAATATATCCAGTAAGAATCAATGATCGGCAGTACCGTCGGTGGCGCATCGAGGAGTTGTAAAATAGGACCGCGCAGTAGATAGATGATGACTGAGAACAGCGCGACACTCACACTGCCCATCGCAACCACTAATCCGCCGAGCTGTTTGGCATAGCGTATCTCGTTGGCGCCAATCGCTCTCGCGATCACAGCCGTTGTCGCGATGCCTAGTCCGACTTGAATGCCGATAATGATCATCTGAATTGGTAGCGTGAAGCCTTGAACCGCGAGCGGCAGCACGCCTAGCTGGCCAATAAAAGCACTGTCTACAAGCTGGAAGCTCATTAGGGAAAGCACCCCAAACAGCATTGGCCATGTCATTGTATAGAGTTGTCGGCCAAGAGAAGGCGAGGGAGTTGCGGTCGTAGAATTCATAACACTCTTATCAGTCTTGAAGGTCGGTTTGTCGTAGTGACAATCCACTCAATGAAGAATTGCGTAAAGGATAACGTAACGTCAGCTCGATACCAATAAATGTTACCCGATCTAAACATATTACCTATGCGTGTTTTCAGTAGGTTCGGTGCATTCTGCACTGTGACTTTATGGAAGCACCTCTCAAACCTTATTTATTTTATAGACTTATCGAAGTTGGCTAATGTAATTATCAAACCCATAAACTAATATCGTTGGAGAGAAAAGGAATTGCGAGTCAGCAAGCACATTTTTAAATGCATATTGGAGAGGGAGCCAAAATATGCCAGGGACAGAAGAAATTCAGATCAGCCAAGAACAAGTGAGAAAGAATAAAGCCAAGGTTCTGGCGAAGATAAACCAGCAAGGGATTATGTCTCAGGGCTTTCGTTTGGTTAACGTCAAAGATTACCAACAGAAGTTACAAGCTCTAAAACAGAAAGTCGAAAACTTCGATTACATGAATGACGCCAATAAGCAGCAAGACCAGGTCATTCTCGACATCATGACTCAGAAAGAGAAAATTCATAATTACTTGGATGAATCGTCGAGCCAGAAGTTAGGGAGCGGTAACCTAGATTTTGGTTCTCGAAATCAGGTCGCGAATGCCACGCTTAAGAAAAAGCAGCTTTTCATGATGTTTATGGAAACGGTCGAGGCGCAAGAAGCGCTCAGAGAGTTTGCTGTTAAAGTCGCTTCAGTATGTAACGGCACACTCAAACAGCCGCCGGGTGCTTATCTAGGTGTAAAAGATTTCCACGGCGCGCTGGATAAAATTACCAATCGAAAACGTCACTACGATATTGGCGATCTCAAAGATGCCGCTCGTATGACCATCGTATTCGAGAATATGGACGATATGATCGTAGCCAAGGCGATGATCATTTTGACCAAAGAGTTTATTGAGCTAAAACACCACCAGTCTGCGATGAAAGATCGCTACGGTACAAGCCAAGGCGACAATGCAAAATTCAACTGCGGAGCAACAGACGCCGGTTACAAAGACATTAAGTTCTTCTTAAAAATGGCCAATGGACATATCGGTGAATTGCAGCTCAATACCAAGAATATGATGGTGGCGAAAAAGAACGGTCACATAATCTATGACATCCTTCGAGACGGAGGCAATCTTGATAAGGCATTCACCATTACCAATACTGAGGTGCTTGCCAAGATAAGTCGTAATATGAGTGAAAAATGGTTCACCTTTATGAATACACGAGTACCTAAAGCGAGAGATGATTTGATGGCTGTACAGCAGTTGGTTGATCGCTTGAGAGCGAACCTTGGAAGGGGGCAGAACTCACTTCAAGTCAGCTTAGAAGAGATAACGATATTGTCTCGTGTCAGCCTCTATATCTATGAGCAAGGTGATAACGCCAGAGCTTTATTAGAGTAGTAAACCTGCATTGAGAGCTACTATGAGTCCGGTTACTTGACCGGACTTTTTGGTTTTTGAGCCTCGGTTTTAATAACCTCTTTTATTGCTTCGATAGCTCGGTGCAGTGACTCCAACCCAACCTTTGAATGCACGATTGAAATTACTTAAGTCGCTGTAACCCACTTGCCAACTGATGTCTTGAACAGAAAGGTTGGTCTCTTCAAGTAGCTGTTTTGCTTTAGCTTCCCGCACTTGTTCTTTGGCTTCTTTAAAGAGAATGTTTTTGCTCTTTAGGTTTCTCTGCAGCGTTCGTTTTGTCATGCCGAGCATGGTCGCAAACCACTCAATATTGAACCAAGGTAGAGTCGCATAGGTGTCTATTAGTATCTCGATGGCGTGATGCCAATCTTGGGTACTATTTCGTTCTGAAATGGCACGATATTCATCGGGCAGCGGGATCGCAATCGCACCGTATTGCTGTTCAAACTGAATATCAGAATCAAAGAAATGCTTAGGTAATTTACGTGCGCTGTTGTGCTTAGAGACCAACTTGGCGTGTGATGGTTGCCAGCGACTGTCAATGAACTTACGACAGAGGCTAATCACGGTCAGGGCGCGAAACCATTCGGCTTGTTCAAAACCTGAGGTCGATGGGTGATAGCAACTTCGATGACACAGCCACCACAAGCCATCGCTTTTTTCCGTCCATATGGTGACGTGATTACTTAAGGTCGATATTTCAGTAATCAAGCAACGTACCGCTTGCTCTAGTGACGTGCATTGATCAATTTTTCGGTCTAGCTCAGGTGACAATTGCTCTAGAGAAGCTCTGCGTCCAACCTCAATCCCTATCGAATAACCAAACTTCCGCTCAAGGCCATGAATGAAGCGAATCACGTCTTGTGTAGGAAGCCATTGATTGGATTGTGTTAGTTCAATGGGTAGGCCGCACGCATCGGCGACGGTGCGCCAATCCAGTCTATGTTTGTCACAATACTGAATATATGGAGCAATGTTACTGGTCGAAGTGAGCAATATACTAGTGGTGTTTGATGATGCTTTCATTGTCTTGTGTCTACCATTAAATGTCACCAAGTGACCTAATTAAGTGTAGCGCATCTCCTTATACTTCTCCTAACCCAAACAGGAGACCAATTATGAAACTTAAACACATTGCCGTTCTAGTATCGTTAGCGACCGCATCATCATTTGCTCTTGCAGCAAACCCAGTTGAAGAAGCTCTGAAAGTTGAAGGTGCTCAAGTTACTTTGACTGTGAAAGAGGCGAGCACAGCATTTACCCCAAGTTTTACTGACTCAGCTCGTGAGTTATTCAATAACTTTCATTGGCAGATGGGCGGCGACCACAGCGTTTACTACAACATGCACATGAGTGAGTTTCTACCAATGGCACTGGCGGCTCCAAACGAAGAGTACAAGCCTTTAGTTAAAAACATCGACCCACGACTCGCTGCACTCAAAGTTGATACTGAAAGCAAAGGTCAGTTGACAATGGATGAGTACTTGGCGGATGAGCAGTTCCGTACTCAAGGCTTTATGCTAATTCACAAAGGGGAGATCGTTTACGAAGCTTACCCGGGTATGAAGCCGACAGATACGCATGTTTGGGCATCTACAGCAAAAACGACGGTTGGTACTGTGATTGCGATGTTAGTGGAAGAGGGCAAAGTCGACCCTGAAAAAGAGATCGCTGAGTATGTTTCTGAATTGAAAGGAACAAACTGGGATGGCATCACAGTGCACCAAGTTCTGAACATGTCGACTGCGCTAGACAATGAAGAGACATTGGAGTCTATCTTGAACCCAGATTCTGATGTAGTGCGTTTCTTTGCGGCATCGTTTAATTCACCAAGAGCAAAAACGGGTGAGATGGAAACTTGGATGGACGTGGCTAAGGGCGCGCAAAAGCTTGAAGGTGAAAAAGCCGGTGACCATTTCCGTTACGCTTCTATCAACACCATGGTGCTGACTAAGTTAGTTGAAAACGTTGAAAACAAAACTTGGACTCAAGTATTCGAAGATCGTGTTTGGTCAAAAGTGCACGCACGTCAACCAATGCAATTCAACTTGACGCCAGATGGCATGGCGATCGCGGTTGGCTTGGTTTCATCAACGGTAGAAGACATGGCTCGCTGGGGAGCACTATTTACACCTAGCTGGAAAGCGGTGGCTGATGAGCCAGTGGTGTCACAAGCTGTGATTGATCGTATCCGCAACGGCGGTGATCCAAAAGCATTCGTAGGTACTAGCAAAGAGAGCAGTTCACTGCACGCATACAACGAAAAAGCAGACTACAACGCATACCAATTTGATTTCATTTTCAATGACGGTGCAATGTCGAAAAGTGGCAACCTAGGCCAATTTATTTACATCGATCCTGCACGTGACTTTGTGGGTGTGATGTTCTCAACCAACCCATACCACTCAGGTTTTGGTGAGAATAAAGGCCCTGCACTAATGCGTTCAGCAGCAAAACTACTTGCTGACAAGTAATCTATTTATTACCTAACAGGATGTTCCAGGCTTCAAGGAGGAAGCAAACGACTTTCGAGAGATATAATGAAAAAGTTTGCTCTATTAATCCCGTTGAGTTTAGGTCTAGCCCTTCCTGCACATGCCGATTCAGATTCCGAACGTGTTATCGATCCTGCTGATGTCACTAAAGTTTATACTCAAGCTGCATTGATGCTGAATGGTAGTTCAGATATCCAATTTCAAGGGCAAGTTTCTGGCGGTTTAGAAAACGGTCAGCAGTTTGCCCTACTGGCCGAAGGGACGTTTGTCGATGAAAGCAACACAGCGCTTCGCGATCCAGATAAATTCGGTACAGAGTACAGCAACTCTAGAATCCAGTACTTCCACGTCTTTGAAACGGGGACGAAAGCTACGCCTAAAGTGGGTCTTTCATTAGATTATATTAATACGCGCAACAGTATTAAAAATGACTTGTTGTCGGTTGGCGGTGTTGTTGCGATTAACCCAGCTTATACCGGTGGATTCCTTGTGTTTCCAAGAGCAGGACTGATGACTGGTAGCATGGAGATCCCTGGCGTCACTTCATCTAAAGATGATTTAACGGGATACTCGCTTGGTTTGATTACCGCGAAGCATCTCGGTGACTCTGGCGCTTATGTGTCTTTGGTTCCTGAGTGGCAAGATCTTTCTGGTGATGATATCGACATGCAAAACTTCTCATTTAAAACATCGTTAAATGTGCCGATGAACACTGCAAGAACTTGGTGGTTGAATACGCGCTATGACATTACCAAAGCGGATGTTGATGTGAAAGGTGTGTCAATGCCGAATGGTTGGCAAACCGAGGCTTGGGTTGGTGTGAGATACTACTTTTAGCGCTCTAGCCAGCTAATTTGCAAAGAACCTAAAAAAGCCAGTCAATGTGACTGGCTTTTGTCGTTTAGGTATTGCGTGAAACGTTACTTACTTATTTATTGGCAACGTTACCTAGCTTCAACCACGTATCGATAACCGTATCTGGGTTTAGGGATACAGAGCTGATGCCTTGTACCATTAACCATTCCGCTAGGTCGTCATGGTCAGATGGGCCTTGACCACAAATGCCCACGTACTTACCCGCTTTGGTTGCCGCGTCGATAGCCATTTTCAGCATCGCTTTCACAGCAGGGTTACGCTCATCGAATAGGTGTGCCACGTCACCTGAATCTCGGTCTAGGCCAAGCGTCAGCTGCGTCATGTCGTTCGAACCAATAGAGAAGCCATCGAAGTACTTCAAGAACTCTTCAGCCAAAATTGCATTCGATGGTAGCTCACACATCATGATGACTTTCAGACCTTGGTCGCCACGACGTAGATCGAACTTAGCCAGAATGTCGATAACCGATGCCGCTTCGCTTGGTGTACGAACGAATGGAATCATGATTTCAACGTTCTTAAGACCCATTTCGTTGCGAACACGTTTGATCGCTTGAGTCTCTAGCTCGAAACAGTCTTCGAATACTGGCGAGATGTAACGAGATGCACCACGGAAGCCCAGCATTGGGTTCTCTTCATGTGGTTCGAACTCTTTACCACCAACTAGGTTGCTGTACTCGTTCGACTTAAAGTCAGACATACGTACGATTACACGTTTAGGCCAGAATGCAGAAGCGATGGTCGCGATGCCTTCTGTTAGCTTGCCTACGTAGAAATCGAGAGGATCTTTGTAGCCACGAATACGCTGTGTGATTTCAGCTTTTAGCTCGTCAGACTGTGCGTCGAAGTTGAGTAGTGCTTTCGGGTGAATACCAATCATCTTGTTGATGATGAACTCGAGACGAGCAAGGCCAACACCTTCGTTTGGAATCTGCGCAAAGTCGAAGGCACGATCTGGGTTACCCACGTTCATCATCACTTTGGTTGGCAGCATTGGTAGCTCATCAACCTCAGAACGTTTAATTTCGAACTCTAGCTCACCTTGGTACACGTAGCCAGTTTCGCCTTCAGAACATGACACTGTCACGGTTGCACCGTCTTCAAGGTTGCTTGTTGCGCTGCCACAGCCAACGATTGCTGGAATACCTAGCTCACGAGCGATGATTGCTGCGTGACAAGTACGACCGCCACGGTTTGTAACAATCGCAGAGGCTTTCTTCATAACAGGCTCCCAATCTGGGTCTGTCATGTCTGTTACTAGTACATCGCCTTCTTGAACCAGTGACATTTGGTCTAGTGAGTCAACCAAACGAACTGGGCCAGAGCCGATACGTTGACCGATCGCACGGCCTTCAACTAGCACATCGGCCTTGTTGTTCAGCTCGTAACGCTCGATAACGTTTTGGTCGCTTTGAGAACATACCGTCTCTGGGCGAGCTTGAACAATGTAAAGCTTGCCATCGATGCCATCTTTCGCCCACTCAATGTCCATCGGACGTTGGTAGTGCTTTTCGATGATCATCGCTTGTTTTGCCAGCTCTTTGATCTCTTCGTCGTTCAGTGAAAACTGATTACGCTCTTGCTCATCCGTATCAATGATGTCGACTTGCTTACCGATCTCTTGGTTGGTTGAGTAGATCATCTTGATCAACTTAGAACCAAAGGTCTTCTTCACGATAGGCTGGTGGCCTGCTTCTAACATTGGCTTGTGCACGTAGAACTCATCTGGGTTCACAGCACCTTGAACAACCATTTCACCTAGACCCCAAGAAGAGGTAATGAATACCACTTGGTCGAAGCCAGACTCTGTATCAAGGGTGAACATCACACCTGAAGAGGCTTTGTCTGAACGAACCATGCGTTGGATACCCGCAGACAATGAAATGCCGCGGTGGTCAAAGCCTTGGTGTACACGGTAAGAGATAGCGCGGTCGTTAAATAGAGAAGCGTAAACGTGCTTGGTTGCTTCCAGTACAGCGTCGATGCCTTTCACGTTAAGGAAGGTCTCTTGCTGGCCTGCGAATGAAGCATCTGGAAGGTCTTCTGCAGTTGCAGATGAACGCACAGCTACAGACAATTCTTCGTTATCTTCGATTAGCTCGCGGTAGTTATCACGGATGTCTTGCTCTAGTGATTCTGGGAAAGGGGCTTCTAGTACCCACTGTCGAATCGTTGCACCTGTCTTACGCAGTGCGTCAACGTCTTCAACATCAAGTTCGTCAAGTAATTGGTGAATGCGCTCATCAAGACCTTTGTAGTCAAGAAAGTCGTTAAACGCATGAGAGGTGGTAGCAAAACCATTAGGTACAGAAACACCAGCATTGGATAGGTTAGAAACCATCTCGCCCAGTGAGGCGTTCTTACCGCCGACTTTGTCGACATCTTCCATGGATAGGCCATTGAACCATAGGGTATTATTTTGCATTTATTTCTCCAGAAACATAGCAAGCATTGTAGGGATTTAAAGGCAAACGATTACGTATCAGTTTAAAAAAATGTAAATTATTTTTTAAAGCTGTGGGGGACGTAATAGTCAGCAGGGTTTCGTTATATATATTATGGTTCCCATCCTACTCAAAATAATTTTAAACATTAAATAAAAAATGCAAATTGATATTCAAAGTCGTGATGTATTCTATGTTTCTGATGGAACGGCCATAACATGTGAGACTTTAGGGCATGTTGTTCTAGGTCAATTCCCCTTCAAAGCCAATGAAAAAACTTTTCCGTTTGTGGAAAGTGAGGACAAACTTTCTGATTTATTAAAAGAGATCGAGATTTCGTATCGCGATAATGGAGTCGAACCATTGGTGTTCTTTTCAATCGTGATTCCAGATATCAAGGCTAAGCTGCTTGAAGCGCCAGCGCACTGTTATGACGTGTTGGAAAGTATCGTTCAGAAGGTTCAGGATGATATTCAGATGGCACCTGTGCCTAAACTGCAACGTTCACGCAGTGTGAACAAAGATTCGGTGAAGTACTTCGACCGTATTGCTGCGATTGAATACACACTCGCACACGATGATGGCATCACGCTCAAAGGGCTGGAAGAAGCCGACATCATCTTGCTGGGGGTATCTCGAAGTGGCAAGACGCCAACAAGTTTGTATATGGCAATGCAGTTTGGTCTACGCGTAGCGAACTACCCATTCATCCATGACGATTTAGCGCGTTTGAAGCTGCTGCCTGAGTTTGAGATATACCGACACAAGTTGTTTGGTTTAACGATTGACGCAGAAAGGCTGACTGAGATTCGTGAGAACCGTTTAGCGGGCAGTGAATACGCGAGTGATTCGCAGTGTTTGTATGAGCTACAAACCGTAGAGGCAATGTTCCGCCGAGAAGCGGTGCCGTACATCAATACTTCATCGTTATCGGTTGAAGAAATTTCGACACGCATCTTGGAGCGAACAGGTTTGAGAAGGCGTCTGCTGTAAGACAAAACCTTAGAGAAAAGAATGGCCAGATAAAAGAAAATCGAAGCTCGCAGTTTCACATCAGAGAGCTTCTATTTTTTGTTTGTGCTCGTTGTAGTCGCTTGCGAATCAGAACTTGTTTTCTTAATCAGAGCTTGCTTTCTTAATCAGAGATAGCTTTCTAGCGAAGTAAAGACAGCTTTAGCGTTTCGCTTTTCTTTTCTAACCAGCGTTCAAGTGCTGGTGGCCAACTGATGCTTGATTCTACGCAAAAGCCACGAAGCATCGAGAAATACACCGCTTGATCGACTAGAGGCAGTGATGACTCACCATTCTCTAGATCCAGTAATAGTTCGGTATCTTTCAGTAATGGGTTAATCAGTTGAACGAACTGAGGCGTCTTTTCTAACAGTTCTTCAAAGTTAAAACCTTCGGTCTCTTTACTGGCACGCCAAGCTTCTTTGGCTCCAGCAGAGCGATATTCAGCCAAGTCGAGGTTCCACCAACGTGGGCGACCAATCTGTTGAGTAAGAGGGAATGCACGAGTTTGGAACGCCGTCACTTGCTCTGATGGCACACGCTGCTCATCGCTTGATTTCAAGTCCATGAAGTAAGCGATGATATCTAGGCTCTCTGCCATGATAGAGCCATCGTCTTTTTGTAAGACGGGTACCATCTTTTTACCGATCAGATCGATAAGGGTTTGGGCATCATCATAATCGACAGAAACAAGCTCAATGTTCAAACCTAGCGATTGAGCAATGTAGGAGACTCTTGCACAGAACGGGCAGTGGTCGTAAATGTAAAGCTTCATAGCTTCCCTCATTCGGGTCATTCTTAGTATAAGATGATGCTAATGTACCAGAAACTTTCGCAGACAATAAGCCTTTGTTAACAAGAACTATTCACTGCGATTAAGTGCTCGGGGATATCAAGAGAACGATGAGAATAAGCACCTAGTGTAGAAACTCGTTGCCTAATTCTATTGTCAGTTGAGTGCGGTTTTATTGTAACGAGTAAGCGAATGAGAAAGCTGGTGGGTAAATGACGGGCATAAAAAAGGCTCTGGCTGCTCACTCTAATGCAGAAGAGTGAAGTCAGCCAAAGCCTCAATTTTGTTACTTTTAGTAGAGTGACTACTAAAAGGGCAGAGTGGTTAAACTATGCTTTTTTAAGATCTTGCGCTGGGTAAGTAAGCGTCATTGCGCCTTCTACCGTTGTAACGTGAACGTAGCCGCCACCAGCACTTAGGCCAGTTACTACCATTTCACCTAGTTCAACACCTTTTGTTGCTACAACGCGATCATCAACTGAAAACACTTTACACACCTTCAATAAATTAAATAAATACGATAGATATCGAACGCGGATTTAAACAGATGGCACCCCAATCAACTAATCCAGTTATTTGTCGTAAAGATTAAATTTAGTTATGTATAAATCAGTATGTCTTAAAAATCAGTTTGTTAACTTACGCTGTGACGTTATTTATCCGCTGGATAAACGACACCAACTTGTTGGCGCATCTCTGTAATTAACTTAGCAACCGTTAAAGCGCGCAGTTGGGCCTGCGCTTGTGTTGCGTTGTCGCCAGCAATGCAGCTAGCAAAGGCCTGCGCTTCGTAACTCATGGAGTTTTCGCTTTGTGCTTGAGTAAGGTTTTCTACCGTGCCATCGCGGTAGCGGATCTTAACGTCGGTACATTCAGCGATGTGATCGATGATGATCGCCCCTAATTCACCTTGGATCTCGCTTGGTGCATAAGAGTCACTGACTTTTGAGTGAGCAAGCGTTACGTCGAATTCTGGATACTGGAAGATCGCGCAGCCATGCGCATCGACACCTGAATCAAGTAGCTTTGCAGAAGCCTGTGCATTTTCAGGTTTGCCAAATAGCGCGACTGTCGCGGCAACACAGTAAAAGCCAATATCGACCAATGAGCCGTTAGAAAAAGCTGGGTTGAAGGTGTTTGGGTTCTCGCCGTTTAGGTACTTTTGGTAGCGCGATGAATACTGGCAGTAGTTGATGTGTGCCTTATGTACCTTGCCAATCTTTTCTAACCCAAGTTGAACTTGCTTAAAGTTCGGTAGGAATTGAGATTTATACGCCTCAAACAGCACCACACCGTTCTTCTTAGCGACCTCAAACATTCGTGTTGCTTCATCAATATTCGATGCGACAGGCTTTTCACAGATAACATGCTTTCCGTGTTCCATCATGAAGATAGATTGCTCGCAATGCAGTGAGTTCGGTGAAGCGATGTACACGGCTTCAACAGTGTTGTCATTGGCCAATGCATCGAGTGAGTCATACGTGGTTTCAACGTCAAATTCTTGGGCGAACTGTGCCGCGCTGTCTAGATTTCGAGAGTAAACCGCAGCAAGTTGCATCGATTGAGATTCGTGAGCAGCTTGAACAAACTTTTGTGTAATCCAATTGGTTCCAATTACAGCGAACTTAATCATATAGGTATCCAGTCGTTAGTCGTCGTTAGTATATTGATTCTGCAGAGATAGTAGCACTCAACGGCTGGCAATGTGCCTGAGATTTACGGAACAATTTCCCTCAACATAGTGCCTAATATTAATAATCAGCCTTCACAGAACGTCTGAGTTGACCAGTGTAACGGTGCACAACTAAGCCATTTTTGCTAAGGTATTATTGAATTCAAACAAGGTGATGATATGCAAATCCGGACGGCCAAGGTAACTGATATTAACGCGATCTTAGCGCTCTCTGAGCAGATAAACCGTCAACATCATCTTGGTGCGCCTATGGTATTTGCGCCAGCGTCACAAGGCTTGGCCGACAGTGAAGAGTATTGGTTAGGCTTGATGCTTGACCCACTTGGCGCTTTCTTGGTTGCAGTCGATGACAAGCAAGTCGTCGGCTTTTTAGCGGGTAAGGTAACGCAGAACAAAGGCGTAAGTTTTATTCAGCCGCACAAGGTGGCAAGGGTGAATACGATTGTGGTGAACGATCAGGTTCAGAGCCAAGGAGCTGGCCGAGCGTTAATGAAGTCGTTTAATCAATGGGCGCAGGCGAGAGGAGCGATAGAACTTAGGTTGGAGGTAATGGAGTTTAACCAACAAGCTCAGGGTTTCTATGAATCGTTAGGAATGGAAACTCAGTCACGAACCATGTCCATGCGTTTTGAGGAGATCTAAAGGTGCGTCTGTTTTTGCCTTTATCGCTGTGTTTACTGTTTATGGCTTCGAAGGTGAATGCTGAGCAGGTTGTGGTCGAGAAAATAGTCTCTGACGCGACCGCTATCGAAACCATCGTATTCGAGTCTGCACCGGCTCATTCTCAACGTGTCTCAACGTCTTCATCTAACTCAACCTCTTCCACGAGCTCAAACTCCAAGCATGTGATTATTGTCGGTGATGTTCTTAACAGTCGCTCTGATGAAAAGGTAGCTCAGCTTTCTCAAGGGTCATCGAAACGTCCGCCTCAAAGCTCCTCTCGACAGTTTTACAATCTACCGGATAGCGCATCTGAAATAGATTCGCTGTCGCAAGTGGTGACTTTAGTTAAAGTCGATAAATCGAAACGTAGGATGTACCTGCTTAAAGGTGAAGAGGTGATTCAGGAGTTTCGTATTGCGTTAGGCAAGCAACCGAAAGGGCATAAACGCTTTGAAGGGGACAATCGAACGCCTGAAGGGGAATACCAGCTCGATTATGTGATGGAAGAGTCGGACTTTTATCGCTCAGTACATATTAATTATCCGCAACCTTCGGATATGCAATGGGCAGAGCAAAATGACGTAGACCCCGGAGGAAACATCAAAATCCATGGCATCAAAAATGGTGAGCGTCGTTCGCCGAGCTTTATTCAAAGCTTTGATTGGACGGATGGCTGTATCGCATTAACCAATCAAGATATGGATGAGTTTCTCCAACTTGTAAAAATGGGTACCCCTATCCATATTGAATGGTAGTCATTGGTACCCAATTTTCTTAATTACTTTCCGCAGCCAATTAGAGCAATCAATTCGCGAAACCAACTGCTGAAATCAACTTCCAAAATTAACCGCTAAAGCCAGTTACAGTAAGACTCGACCTGCACTGAAGATTGCAATCACAATCAGCAATGCAATGGTGACTGGCTTGAACTTCGCTCCACCAAATCTCTCGAACAGTTTAGAACCCACATAACCGCCAAACATGCTGCTTGGTAGAAGCGCGAGAGTCAGCCAAACTACATCGCGGTCGACTAACCCAGCGATAGATGCCGAAACAAATGCAGTAGAATCCGCCAATACAAAGAAGGCTATCAAGCCAGCTCTGGCTATGTGCGGAGCGACTGGGCTTGCCAATGCATGAGTGCCAATTGGAGGCCCTGACATCGAAGCCGCGCCGTTCATTACACCCGCAAGGCTGCCTAGAATATAGGGAGCAAATCTAGGTTCGCTTTTGTACTGGAAGCCTTTGTAGATCATAAGTGCAGACGCAAAAATGAAGGCACTGATGATCAAGATGATCGTGTCTTGGCTAACGGATTTAAGCAGAAGTAAGCCGACTGGTGTGAAGGCAAAACAGGGGATAAATACCTTTAAAACCCAGCGCCAGTTAACATGCTTTCGAACTTTAGGCAGTAATTGAACATTGCCTAGGAGATCGATCAACATGAAGACGGGAACCAGTTCGATAACAGGCTCGAATAACGCACTTAATGGCAATGCCACTAAGGTGAAACCGAAACCTGAGAAGCCACGAACAATAGCGGCGAAAATGAAGATTGCACCCAAAATTGGGAAGGTTGGACTAAAAATGAGATCCATAAATTAAGTAACCAATGAAGCTGTCTAAATAGAGCGAGCTAATGAAACCAAGTGAGTAGCGGAATGTACTCCTACTCACTTGTGTTTGCTACCTAATTTTAAGGTTTCCCGAGAGTTAATTTTAAAGTCTCTCGGGGTTATTTTTGCAGTATTTGTCTGGTCAATTTATAGGGGTAAATTGATTCGGAAAATCAGTGAATACGGCATCTACTTTTGAGATGAATTTGAACTGAGACGGATCGTTTACTGTGTAGCACCATGTTTGGATGTTTGCTTCACTCAGTGTATCAAGATCGCTCTGATTCACATGCTCGTAGTTCATGTGACAGCTGAACGCTTTAACCTCGTCAATCAACATCAAGTCGGCTTGAGTTAGTTGCTCAGTGATCACACCAACTCGGTATCTCGGCAGGTGACGGGCCATTTCAGAAACTACTTGATGGCTGAAACTTGAAAGCAGCACTCTGTCGGTGTCTAGATTTGAACGAATCAACTCGGTATGCAGCAAATCAACGACATGAGGCGCTTGATGTCGACTGTCGACTTTGATTTCTAAGTTCACGCTGAGATCATGCTGCTCAACAAGCGCGAGCAACTCTTCCAACGTCAATATTCTTTCACCAGCGAACTGCTCAGACTTCCAACTGCCAAAATCGAGCTGACGCAGTTCTGCAAGGGTATGTTCGTCGACACGACCCTTGCCATCACTGCAGCGCTCAAGGGTGTGGTCGTGACAAACCACAAGTTGATCATCCTGAGTTGGCTGAATATCTACTTCAATCCATTTCAAGCCGAGTTTAGCGGCTTGTTCAATGCTTGCTTTGGTATTTTCTGGGTGAGTACCTGCTACACCCCGATGACCTACGATGATAGACGACATAATTAATCCTTCTTAAAGACGCACCGTAAAAACGCATTAAATATCAGTGTACTCGATTAAGCGAGAGCCGTCGTTATGCTTGTCGTCTCTTCGCGTGACTCTTGTGAAGTAAAGTTATTCGGCTGAATACGCTTGCCACGACTGTCAAAAATATGCAGGTTGGATTTATCAATGCTTAATCCGAGCGGCAGTACTTGGCATAGTGTCGTTTCTGGCGTGACGGCGATAAAGGGTTGGTCGTTCACAAGGCCATGAACCAATTGATTCGGCCCCAACGGCTCAACCACACTGATACGCAGTTCGAGAGGCAAGGTGTTCATCTTTAATTCGGAACAAACCTCAGAGTGTTCAGGGCGAATGCCAAGCGTGATAGTCGCGTCCTTAACGTGCGCGTACTCTGGCAGATACATTTGTTGATCGCCGATTTCAAGATAGCCATCATCGAGCGTGGCAGTTAAGAAGTTCATCGCGGGGCTACCAATGAAGCTTGCCACAAAGGTGCTGGCAGGCTGGTGGTAGACTTCTCTTGGTGTGCCGATTTGTTCTATTTGACCTTTGTTGAGAACCACAATTCTATCTGCCAGTGTCATGGCTTCGACTTGGTCGTGGGTCACGTAAACACTGGTTACGCCTAGCTCGCGTTGCAGCTTTTTGATTTCTAATCTCATGTGAGAGCGCAATGAGGCATCTAGGTTAGACAAAGGCTCATCAAACAAGAACAGTTGAGGGTCGCGTACGATCGCTCGCCCCATAGCAACACGCTGGCGCTGACCACCCGAAAGCTTGGCTGGTTTGCGGTCTAGGTACTCTTCGATTTTCAGTGTCTTGGCGACTTTCTCAATCTTCTCTTCAATCACGTGTTGGCTGACACCTCGGTTCTTTAAACCATAAGCGAGGTTTTTGTATACCGTCATGTGAGGGTAGAGTGCGTAATTTTGAAAGACCATTGCGATATCTCGTTGAGCTGGCTTTTCGTTATCAACACGACGCCCACCTAAGTGAATCTCACCGCCAGAGATACTTTCCAACCCTGCTATTGAACGCAGGATAGAAGACTTGCCGCAGCCCGATGGGCCAACCAACACAAGAAATTCACCCTTTTCGATATCAAGCGAGACATCTTTCACTGCACGATGACCGTTCTCATAAGTCTTTACCAAGTTTTTGATGCCTAACATGGTAGGTGCTTTGTGCGTATGGTTGTGAGTGGCTTGGGTGTGCCCTAACGTTTGTTTTAACTTTGGCATCGGGGTGTCCTCTGATTTTTGCGGAGAAGCCGGGTGAGACATCTTGTACTCAGCGAGTGATTGAATGCGGTTATCGTTCATTTGATTTGTGTTGTTATTATTTTTCACTTTCTACTAGCCCTTTTACAAACCAACGCTGAAATACAACCACCACTAAAACGGGTGGCAACATAGCTAAAATCACCATGGCAAAAACATAGTCGTAGCGCGGTAAACTGGTTTCATTAATGTTGTTGAGTACTTGTTTGATGCCCATCACGATAGTGTTGTAGCCTTCATCCGTGGTCATCATGATCGGCCACAGATATTGGTTCCAACCCACCACAAACATGATGATGAAGATTGCGGCGATCATGGTTTTAGACAGTGGTAGTAAGATGTCGACAAAGAATCGAAACGGACCTGCGTTATCTAGCTGAGCGGCTTCTAACAATTCATCGGGGATGGTTTTGAAGAACTGCCTAAAAAAGAACGTCGCGGTGGCTGAGGCGATTAAAGGCAGAATTAAACCTGTGTAGCTATTAAGCAGCCCAAGCCCAGCGACAACTTCATAGGAAGGGATAATGCGCACTTCTAATGGCAGTAAAAGCGTCACGAAGATCAACCAGAACCAAGCTGTGGCATAAGGCAACCTGAAGTAGACCAAAGCATATGCGGCCATCATCGAAATGATGATCTTACCGATCGCAAAACCTAGCCCCATGATCATCGAGTTGGCGATCATTTTGCTGGCGGTGACTTCGCCACTGAAGCCCATGCTTTTGTTCCAAGCTTCGCTATAAATGGCCGTAAAGTTATCGCCTGGAAGCCATTGCAGGCCTTCGCTGACAATGGTGTTTGGGTTATGCGTCGAGCTGGCGAAGATTAGCCAAATAGGGACCAACATGAACAGCATCCCAGTAATTAAAATTAGGTGGTCAGAGACCTTATTACTTTTCATAAATAACTCCTGCCGCGTTAAAACCTAGCTGTCGTGGGCTAGTAATGAACACGTTTTTCTACAACGCGAAACTGGATAAATGTAAGAGTGAGCACCAGTAGCAACAACACAACTGACTGCGCAGAGCTGCCGCCTAAATCTGCGCCAACAAACCCGTCTCGATAGACCTTGTACACCAACGACGTTGTGCCACCACCCGGGCCGCCATTGGTCATGGTGTCGATTACGCCAAAGGTTTCAAAGAACGAGTAGGTGAGGTTGATGACCAGAAGAAAGAAGCCTGTAGGTGCGAGTAGCGGGAAAGTAATGGTCCAGAAACGTTTTGAGTCGCTGACGCAATCCAGCATTGCCGCTTCTTTTACGGCGTAAGAGATCGATTGAAGTCCAGCCAGAAAGTAGATGAAATTCACCGAAACCTGTTTCCATACCGAAACCAAAATCAGAGCAAACGTGGCATCTAAAGGGTCGGTCTGGAAGCTAAAGTCCCAACCTATAACCGCAAATATCTCGGTAAACACGCCAATATGTGGGTTAAACAAGAAAGCACCGATTACGCCTGCAATCGCAGGAGCAACCGCGTAAACCCAAGTGAGAGTGACCTTGTAAGCGCCTCGTCCGTGAATGATGTTGTCGGCTTTAACCGCGAGCAGCAGCGCTAAGGCAAGCGATAAGAAAGAAACCACAATTGCGAACATCAAGGTGAAACCAATCGAGTTCAGATACTCGCTCGATTCGAATAGCATCTGATAGTTTTCGAACCACACGAAGATGGAAGAGGTGCCCCAAGGGTCTTCTAGCATGAAGGACAGGTAAACTGCCTTTGCTGCTGGGTAGATAAAGAAAATCGCAATGATGAGTATCTGAGGCGCCAAAAATAGGTAAGGCAGCGGAGAGTGAAAGAATTGCTGACGTCGTTCCACAGGGTAACCCCCAAAAATTAGTGACTGTTATCACTGTTAGTTACGGTGAGCACTAGCGCTATAGCAAAGGAATGCATCCAGTTGAGTTGTAGTTTTTGGAGCAAGAAATGGCGCTAGTGAAGAATCTCCTCACACCTTGCCATTACGTTTTTAATGACGCAGTGACAAGTGGTGAGGAGCAATGAACAGCTTTGGGTTGTTAAGCCTTTAGCTCAGTAATCTGCTTTGGTTAAAAAGCAGAATTAGTTCATCGTACGAGCGAAGCGTTTCAGCAGCTTGCTGCTCTCATCTTCGACTTTATCTAGGCTGTTCTCGACGCTAGAGCGGTCGGCGAAGATATTGTCAAACTCACGATGCATCACTTCACGAATTTGAGGGTAGTATCCTAAGCGGTAGCCCTTAGTCCATTCACCCGATTTTAGGCTTAGTTGCTTAACGCCCACTTCTGCGTCTGGCTGTTCGTTGTAGTAGCCAGACTCTTTCGCTAGCTCATAGGCAGCCGTTGTTACAGGTACATAGCCAGTGGTTTTGTGCCAGTAAACTTGAGTTTCAGGCTTAGTCAGGTAGTCAAAGAACGCTGCGACACCTTTGTCTTGTTGTTGGTCATGGCCATTGAGTGCAAACAGAGCAGCACCGCCAATGAAGGTTAAGCCTGCGTCTGGGTTAACCGATTTCCAATATGGAAGGTATGTGGTGCCGAGTTCGAAAGGTACGCGGTTACGTAAGCCACCGAATGAGCCTGAAGAACCCATCCACATCGCCACTTCTTGGCGCTCGAAAGGTGTTTGGTTTGCATCCCAGTCGCTGCCGTAATACTTGTAGTAACCGAGATCTGACCACTCTTTCATCTTGCTAACGTGCATCATCATGTCTTTGGTGTTGAACATGATCTTAGTGGACAAGCCATCGTAGCCGTTGTTTTGATCTGCGACCGGCAGGTTGTGGCGAGACTTAAAGTTCTCAAACATGATCCACGGCGTCAGAGATTGAGAAAACGCGATGTGTCCTTCTGCCTTCAGCTTCTTAGCAACGACTTCTAGTTCTTCATAAGTTTTAGGCGCGTCTGCACCCACTTCCGCGAGAAGATCTTTGTTGTAGTAAAGAACCGGTGTCGAACTGTTGAAAGGCATACCAACCATCTTGCCTTGGTTGTCGGCATAGAAGTTACGAACGCCCGCTAGGTAATCGTTTGAATTAAAGTTGTAGCCCGACTCAACCAGAATATCCTGTACCGGTTTCGCGACGCCTTTCGCGTTCATGATGGTTGCTGCGCCTGCATCGAAGACTTGCAGAATATTAGGTGCTTCACCTGCTCGGTATGCCGCGATACCGGCTGTTAAGGTCTCTGTATATGAACCCTTGTAGATTGGCGTGATCTGGTAATCATCTTGTGACGCATTAAAGTCGGTCGCAATTTTGTTTACTGTTTCTCCAAGCTGGCCGCCCATTGCGTGCCACCAAGTGACTTGAGTCGTTGCGAACGCTGGCATTGCCGCTGTCGCAGAAAGAACGCCTGCCAAAATTAGCTTATTCATCTTCGTTTCCTTTTGGATGAAATCGATGTCGAGGTATTGGATTAGAGTGTTAACGAGACGGTAGGGGTGTCGTTTGAAGCTATCTTGAACAGGGCGTATTTCACTTAAGTGGCTAAACCGTTTCACTGATATGAAAGATTCATTTCGATTTCATTTAAGAGAAAAGTTATTGATGGTTTTGATATTTACTACGTGCGGTTTTTGAGAGGTTTGTTGACCGATATTTGATCGGCATTTGTTCAACAAAAAAGCCTCTCGAATGAGAGGCTTTGAATAAGCTAGAACTTGTAATAATCGGCTTTGTTCTAGTGTGCGATATCGAGTTGGTTGTCTTTCACGCCGTTAATACGGAACCAACCTGCAATACTGAATCGCTCTGTGTTGGTCGGCAGTACCTCGTGTGGGAACTGTTCAGATAAGAACACAAATAAGCGGCCTGACTTTGGTGGAATGGTCGCGATGTGGTTGTCTTTTAGATCGTAAACCACAAGCTCACCTGCGTCGTCTTCTGTCCACTCGTCGTTCATGTAGAACACGGTAGTCAGACGGCGGTTCTCATTACCCTTGAAACAGTCTAAGTGCTTCTGGTAGAAGTCGCCTTTTTCGTATTTAGCAAAGTGCGCTTCGTACTCGAACAGACCCAAAAAGAACGCTTGGTTTGCTGCTAAACGAATTTGTTCCATCTTGTCTAGAAACAGAGATGCTGGCTGACCCATATCGCGGCGCACCCATTGAATCTTGTCACTACGGATGGTCGACTCTCGCGTTACTTCATCGTTACGGCCAATCCTAGCCTTTTTCCAGTTCTCTGGAATGCAATCCCTCAATGCCACCACTTCTTCTTGAGTTAAGAAGTCATCCCAAACGAAATAACCTTGGGTAGAAAGAGCATCGATTAATTGGTTCATGTATAGCACTCAGACAATAAATTAGAGGCGCATATATAGTCCTAATAACTCAGGTCAACAAATCACATGTTTTGTCGTTACGATAAATGCTAGTGGAGGCTTGAATAGCAAGGCCTATAGAGCAAGGTTTACGGCAATGCGGGCATTCGATAATGCTGACAAATATCGGATGAAATTGATGGCAATCTTTGGAATCTGTTTCCACTGCTCTGAGTTGAATTGGATTTGAGTAACATTGGATTTGAGTAATTTAGTGGATACCAATCGAAATCTTGATTCGAGTTCTCTATCCGGTTTTAGATTGTTACTCTTAACAAAATGATCACAATTGAAGTTGAATTTGCTATTGTATAGGTCTGACCAGTTGTTTTATCACAAGGAGCGGTTTTGCAGCTGCATACCATCAAAGGCTATATCCAAGACATGTATCTCGTAGAGTACCCAGACAGGTTGCTGTTACTTGATGGTGCGTGCCGAGCGGATATACCCCATCTTAGGGATTTCATTGAAGATGATCTTGGCCGTGAATTCGGCGACCTACACACTGTGGTTGTGACACACATGCACCCCGATCATGCAGGCGCTGCGCATACGCTCAGAAAGCTGACGAACTGTAACTTGGTGGCAGCAAACCGAGATAAAGACTGGTATTACGGCATTGATGGCATTTTGATGCACCTGACCGACTTAGCGCTTGCTAGGTGGATGGCGAATCGCTTAGGAAAACCGAAAGCGAACTTGTGGTATTCAAGGAAATTAAAACCAGACTATAAGCTGTCTGATGGGGATAGTATTCCGGGGTTTGATGATTGGTTGGTTCTTGAAACCCCGGGCCATACCGACAGAGATCTTTCCGTTTATTGCCCATCACACAGCGTGGCTTATGTGGCCGACTTGATGGTCGAGGTTAAGAAGAAACTAATTCCGCCGTTTCCTATCTTTCACCCTAATAAGTATCGAGCGTCTGTATCGCGCATTTATGATATGCAGCTCGATACCTTGCTGGTGGCACATGGTGGGCAAGTCGATTTCAGTCAGAAGGCTTTTGAACATCTGCTGATGAGTGCCCCAAGAAGGCCTGTTACACATTGGCGAGTGACGAAAATCAAAACCAAGAAATTACTGTTATCGATTTGGCGATTTGGTTTTCAATCTCATAGTAAATCGAAGAAATAGATCAGAAGTCTGAATGCAAAGTCGTGTATTCAGAGCTGAAAGTAGAAATAGAAAAATAGATAGCAATAAGGCCAGTCATGAGACTGGCCTTATTTAGTTATAACCTGTGGAGCGGTTACGATGACTCTGATTAGTGAGTCAGCAGGAATTCACCCGCTGGGTCAACAATCACTTTGTCACTCATGCCTTGACGACCAAGCAGCATCATATAAGTCATATCTTGACGGTTGCTTAGCGTGATATCGATAGGCCATTCCTGACCGCCGATTTTTAGCATGGTTTCAATCACACAACGGTGTTCAACTTCGCCGTTCGATGATTTGATTCTTTTACTTGTTTTCAGTTTCGCTTTGCAGCGCACTGTCTCTTCTAGGTGGTAAACGTCTGGGTGAAGATCGAATTCAACGAAGTTCTCACCGTCTGTTTTTACACATAGTAGATTGTCTACGTGTAGAGAAGAGGTTTTAGCCCCTGTATCAACACGTGTATGTAGTCCAGTTATCCCTAACTCTGGTAAGCAAAGTGCTTCTGTATTCCCTATGATCATTTTATTGTTCATGTCATTTCCAATCATGAGTTAACGGCGTTAAATCAGCCTTTGCCACGAGTACGGTTAGCGTTTGGTTTTGCATTTTTTTCGATGAATTCGAAAATCATGTCTGCTACATCTTTGCCCGTCGCTTTCTCAATACCTTCTAGGCCAGGAGAAGAGTTAACTTCCATTACAACAGGGCCATTCTTAGATTGTAGAATATCAACACCACATAGGTTTAAACCCATGATTTTCGCAGCATTGATTGCTGTAGCGCGCTCTTCTTTGGTTAGTTTAACCAGTTGAGCTGTACCGCCACGGTGCAGGTTAGAGCGGAATTCACCCTCACCAGCCTGACGCTTCATCGCTGCAATTACTTTGTTGCCAACAACAAAACAGCGGATGTCTGCGCCATTTGCTTCTTCAATGAACTCTTGAACCAAGATGTTCGCTTTTAGGCCCATGAATGCTTCGATAACGCTTTCTGCTGCTTTGTTTGTTTCAGCTAGAACCACACCGATACCTTGAGTACCTTCAAGAAGCTTGATAACCAGTGGCGCACCACCTACGTTTTTGATCAAGTCTTGAATCTTGTCTGGGCGGCTAGCGAAACCTGTTTTTGGTAAGCCAATACCTTTGCGAGACAAAAGTTGTAGTGAGCGCAGTTTGTCGCGAGAACGACTGATTGCAACTGACTCATTGATACAAAAAGTGCCCATCATTTCGAATTGGCGAACAACCGCAGTTCCGTAAAAGGTAATGGAAGCGCCAATACGTGGAATAACAGCATCGTATTGAGGTAGCTCTTCACCCATGTAGCGAATCTTCGGATTGTTACTCGCGATATCTATATCACAGTGCAGCGTGTCGATAACATCGACCTGGTGACCACGTGCTTCTCCAGCCGCTTTTAAGCGAGAAGTAGAGTATAGATTTTCGTTGCGAGAAAGAATTGCGATACGCATGGCGTTTCCTTAGTTAATACCTGATTGGTAACTGCAAATAAATTAGTTGTTAGCTGAGCTTTCAGTTTTTCTGAGGCTCCTTGCTTGCTTCGGGGCGAACCTTAAGGCTTTTCGTTTAACTAAGAAAACGAATTAAATTTGTCGAGTCGACAACAGAAATTTATCGAGTGCGTGAGCGATTGGTACAACTGGGTTGAGAGGGGATTTGGAATGGAAAAGCGAGTTGAGACCTAACTCATATTGGGGGTAGGAGCATATTAGGTTGTACTCAACTCGCGTTAACTCGGTGCTTAAAAGTGTACTAATAACGCCAGTTACATAGCTCTATAAGTGTTCGTAGTGCTTCTCTTTCGAGCTTGCTACAGGTGCTTTTTAGCTTATTAAGATAGTATTTTCTCATGATGATTACTTCTCTTGTATTAGGCTTTGGTGGGAACTCAAAGTTCCTTGTTGACCCATTAATTATGGTCATTTAACAGGAAGTAATAAACAGACGGTTTTTTGTTGGGTTGTTCCTGTTTTTGTCTTTTATCGTCACTTAAAGACAAATGTGTTTTATAATCGGCTTTATGAGGAAGGGTTGTTGCTAAAAGGTTCATTATTTGTCTGATCTAAATATGATGCGTTACTACACTCGGCTGGATTCGTTCGAGCCAAACATCTCACATTCGGTGACTTTGACTGAGGTGGCAAACAAGCTGTTTACCAGTTTGCGCCATGCACGAACCTTACTCGGCAAGATGCATCAGGCTGAATGGGTAGTGTGGGAGCCAAAAGTTGGGAGGAATCAACGTTCTAACCTGACATTGCGCTTTAGCAATCAACAACTGACTCAACATGTTGCCAGCAAGCTGATAGAGCAGGGTAAGTACGAAAAAGCACTCTCTATTCTGGATGATGACCGCGCAGTGTTTGGTTCTCTTCTCCAAGAAACATCCGGTGCGACGATGCGCGAAGGGTTACTGCACGTCCAATTAACCTACAAACGTAAGTTCGAAGACCTGTTCCCGCATCATATTCATCGTAGTAGTGAACGATTTTTGATCAGACAAGTGTTCAGTTGTTTAGTGACTTGTAATGGCAAAGGCGAGTTGAAGCCTGAGCTGGCGCATCATTGGCAATATGACGCTGAAAAGCTCGCTTGGACTTTCTATCTACGCCCGGGACTTACTTTCCATGACGGACAGCCTGTGGATGCTAAGCAATTAGTTTCGATGTTTTCTGCATTGCAAACTTTACCTTTCTATCAAACAGAGCTCGCCCATGTCGCTTCAGTTTACAGTGAGCAGCCATTGAGGATCAGCTTTCAACTCACCAAAGCAGATACCGGCTTTGCTGGTTTACTTGCTGGCGTTAAATATTCGATTCAACCCGCAGCGCAAGTCACCCGTGAACCGTCTCCATTAAGTTCTGTGTCCCATGCTGTTATTGGTACCGGTCCATTTAAAGTGGTTGAGACCAACAATGAACGAATCAAACTCGCCGCATTTGAACACTATTATGGTTGCCGCTCGTTAACCGATGAGGTGACCATCTGGCAGTTTGAGGAATCAATGACGGGCACTGCTCGATTCGATGATAGCCAAATGCACGTATCGCCTTATGAAGATTCTTCTTGCTTCCATCAATTAGGGAAAAGCGATGCGGAACTTGTTTCAGCAGACACAGACGGCCTTCGTAGCCGAGTCGAGGATGGGTGTCTGTTTATCCTCTTCAATCAGAACTCAGCGGCTAGCCCACTAAATAATGAGCAGCGCAAATACCTTTCACAACTGACCAACCCACAAGCGATTTTGTCTCAGCTGGAACATAACAAGGGTTTGTTCAGTGTCTCTTTAGCTCAAAATATACTACCAAGTTGGCAGAAATTGTATCGAACGCCTTCGAAAGAGACACAACTGCCGAAAAAGATGAGTATTGCGGTTTACGATTATTATGCGTTGTATCGATGTGCGATTTGCGTATCCGACATACTCAAACGGTATGGCGTGGAAGTTGAGGTGAACACCTACAGTTTTCGAGAGTTGGCGCAGCTCTCTCAGAGTGGCGAGTTAAAGGAGGACTTGGTGTTGTGTAACCTCAACCTCGATGACAATGCTCCGTCTTCGCTGTTCTCGTGGATGATGAACGATCCTGTTCTGCACTCTGCTTTGGGAGAGATGAACAGCGATTGGCTCAAGCAGCGCTTGGATAGTCATAAAGCATCCGTTGAACTGCCTAATTACTTGGCAGAGCTAGAACCTATCGCGTCTACTCTGATCTCAGATTATTGGTTAGTGCCTATGTTCCATCACTTACAGACTGTTCGTTTCCAAGGGATTCTGAAAAACGTGGCCATCACCAACTGGGGATGGCCAGATTTCAAGAATGTATGGTCTGCTGATTAACCTTTCTTACTTACTAAATAACTAAGTTAACTCGTTTTCAAAGTCGGTTTCTCCAAAATCGACTTTGGCACGCTCACGTCTAGATAAACTAAGAATTACACTCAGTGGTTTACTTTTTAGTTTTTGTATGTAAACTAGTCGGTGTAGTTTATGTGTTGGGTCCATCCCAACCGATGAAGAGATACCAATGAAAAAATATCTATTACCGATTTTAGGAGTACTTGCCGTGGTCGCTATCGTAAGCACAGGTTCACAATCAAACGACAATCTAGATAAGCTTCCAAAGAAGTTTGCTAACAGTGAGTTGGAATACAAATCGGGTATGTCTGATATTTTTTCAATCTTGAAAGCATACGTGACTGTAGAAAGAAACGAGCCAGTGCCGCGCGCTGCATTGCCTTTGATTCCAATGACAGCTGAGCAATTGATCGAAGAACAAGACGACGTTGCTTACCGCTTAGGTCACTCCAGTGTGATGATGAAACTGGATGGGAAGCTAGTGATGACTGACCCTGTGTTCAGTGATCGTGCATCACCGGTGCAATGGATGGGACCAAAGCGCTTTCATCCGACACCAATCACATTGCAAGACCTACCCGATATTGATGTGGTGGTGATCAGCCACGATCACTACGACCATTTAGACAAAGGTGCCGTTAAGGTGCTCGCCGACAAAGTGGGGACGTTCTTAGTGCCATTAAGAGTGGGCGCACTGTTGGAAAAGTGGGGCGTGGATAAAGAGAAGATCATCGAATTAAATTGGTGGGAATCGGCAACGGCCTCAGACATTGAGTTCACGTTAACGCCGACACAGCATTTCTCTGGACGTGGCTTGCTTGATCGTGACCAAACACTGTGGGGTAGCTGGGTTATTAACGCTTCAGATAAGAAAGTCTTCTTTAGCGGTGACTCTGGTTACTTCAGCGGCTTTAAAGAGATTGGTGAGCGCTATGGGCCGTTTGATTTAACCATGGTTGAAACGGGCGCGTATAATTCTCTTTGGGCGGATATTCATATGTTCCCAGAACAGAGTGTTCAGGCGCACATTGATCTGCAAGGTAAGGTGATGATGCCAATCCACAACAGTACCTTCGACCTTTCTATGCACGATTGGCAAGATCCAATGGAACAAGCTCTGGCGATTAGCAAAGAGCGAGATGTGCAAATGGTAAGCCCGGTGATGGGTGAACGTTTGGTGATTTCAGAGCCGGTACCTGTTCAGGCATGGTGGAAACTGGCATCGAATTAGAGTTGTCATCTAAATAGACATAGCTAAACCACTAAGCTGTACAACCCAACTTATACACAAAACGCCACCGATCTTACGATTCGGTGGCGTTTTTTCGTTTTATTTTTAAGATCAGCTTTCTAAGTTCTGCGCCATTTTCTTCGCAATTTTTCTGAATTGTTCTAACTCGTCTTCGGCCATGCCTTTGGTCATTCTCTTCAGCATGTCTCGATCGATATCCGAGACCTTACTCATGATCTCTTGACCCTTATCAGTCAGAACCAATAACTGGCTGCGCTTGTCTTCCGGGTTCGGAGACTTCTTCACAAGTTCCTGATTGATCAAGGCATTAATGAGCCGAGTGACCTGTGCTTTATCACGATCTAGGAAGTGTGCGATATCGATAGCGGTACATGGAGACTTCTTAGTAATGATCTTCATGACACGAATGTTCATAGGGGCGATCTCTGAGTCTAAGCTCTCAATCTGTTCGCTCATTTGACGTTTCAAAGAGTGCACTAGACGAAAGATTGATTCTAGCGATGTGTTATCAGACATAAACTATCCTTAGAAATGTAGTTGACATTATCAACTATTGTATTTATAGTTGACATTATCAACTATTGTATTTATAGTTGACATTATCAACTTAATTGTTCGTAAATTCAAGACAGGAAATAGATATGACGATTCAAGCAACTCTAACGCCAACTCTTCCTGAGCAAAAAGGCACACCGGTTTTATACAAAATTTTGGTCATGATGAGCTTAATGCTGACGATTGGCGGCAGTTTAACGGCCGTGATGACTTACATGAATGTCGGATTCGGCGAGGCATTTATTGGCAACTGGCTTTCTTCGTTAGCCCTTGTTGTCGTGATCATGATGCCAATGGGCGCGGTGATGATGGCTTTAGTCACCAAAGCCGTTGCTAGAGTGTTCACAACTTATAGCGAGAAAGTTCGCAACCTGATCATAGGACTGATCATGGCATTCATTATGGAGTCCATGATGGCATTTGTAACAGCGGCAAATAATATTGGATTTTCGGATACATCGGCGTTTACCAGTGGATGGTTTAATGGATTTATTGCCGCGCTTCCTATTGGCCTTACGATTATGGTCGTAATGTCGATGACGGTTAAACCTAAGCTAGAACGATTCATGAAGAGCTAGCCAAAACATTTCACAGCATTGTAGGAGATCCACATGAAAGCATTTACAGGCAAACACAATAACTACCGCATCACTATTGAAGAAGTGAGCGTTAAAGAAGACCGCGAACTTCAAACCATGCAGTTTGAAATTGAAGACAGAGAAAACATGTTCGCGATTGTTGAGAAGATCAAACAAGACAGCGGCTTAGATGAGCAATCAGCAGCACGACTGGGTGTGAGTATCCGTTTACTCGGTCCATTGATGATGCAAGATAGAAAGCATCCTCTGTTTGTTAATTTTATGCCTCACTTCAGAGACTTCATGCAAAACCTTAAGAAGACCTTGAAAGGGCAGTAAAGCCTAATCATCAGTAACACATCGAAAAGCCAGTAACGAACTTACTGGCTTTTGTTGTCTTTAAATCAAAATAATTTCAGTTGTTTGCGTCTAGAATATGCGAAAATTGATGGCTGAATTTTCGGTGTAGCACCGTTGTTGAATTGTCTATTCAAGCTTTAAGAAATCCGATATTATACTGGTCATAAAACTAAAGGTGGTATTATATGACAAATGTATTTAAACAAGCAGCTGAAGAACTGTTGAGTCGTCGCGTTGCTGGCACCAAAGCACCAAGATTGGACGAACAGTACCGTCCGAATAACTTGGAAGATGCGCTAAAGATCCAATCTTCAATGATCGATTTGAAAAGCGATAAAGTCGGCGGTTGGAAGTGCTTACTTCCTCTGGCTGAAGACAAGTTTGTTGTTGCGCCAATCTTCTCGGGCAGCGTTCAACAAGGCGAAGTTTGTGAACTGTTTGCTGACAACGACGTAGTACGCGTTGAGCCTGAAATCGCATTTACGCTTGCTAAGAGCCTGCCTGCAAGCCAAGAAGGCTACAGCGAAGAGCAAATCAACGAAGCGATTGGTTCTTGTCACATGGCACTTGAGTTAATGCAATCTCGTTTTGCGGATGACAGCGGCGCTGAGTTCTATGAAAAACTGGCCGATGGCCTAGTAAACCAAGGCTTATTCATTGGCCCTGAGATTGATCGCGAAAAAGCGTTCACTTCTGCAGAGATCAGCATTGAAGTGACACAAGGCGAGCAAGTTCAAACATTCGACGGTAAGCACCCGAATACACTGCCACCAAGCCCAATTTACTGGCTGATTAACTACATGACACGTCGTGGTGTTGATTTCCAAGCGGGTGAAGCTATTATCACGGGCTCTTACTGCGGTATCGTGGAAATGGAATTCGATAAGCCAACGACCTTCCATTATGAAGGTATTGGCGAATACCAAGTAACGTTCAAGCAGAAACGCTAACTTCTAGCGACGCACTATCTGTTATCGAAAGGCTGTTTACTGATGAGTAAATAGCCTTTTTTATTACGTGATGCTCAATAGGGTTCTTATTACTTTGCATTAAATTAGGCGTTTAGACGTCTAGACGTTGACAAGTTCTAAGTGTGACATTAGTCTGCTCTCCTTCCTGTTCTATTGTGTTGTCGTTCCATGTCCAATTCAAAAAATTCTAACGCGGTAATTGCCCCTTCGGCAGTGGCGCTTATCCCTCTGATCGTTTTCCTTGCGCTGTTTATTGGCGTGGGTACATACCTGTCGCTACAAGGCGTCGATTTTGCTTTCTATCAGCTTCCAGCACCGATTGCGGCTCTGCCTGCCGTGATGTTAGCGTTGCTATTGAGCAAAGATAAATTGAACCGTGCGATCGAGCAGTTCTTGGGTGGTGTGGGTCACAAAGACATTATTGCAATGTGTATGATCTACCTATTAGCGGGTGCTTTTGCTGCTGTGGCTAAAGCTTCTGGTGGCGTGGACGCGACGGTAAACCTTGGTCTATCGGCTATCCCAACGAGCATGATCCTACCGGGCATCTTCCTTATTTCGGCGTTCATTGCGACCGCAATGGGCACATCTATGGGTACTATCGCTGCGGTTGCCCCTGTTGCCCTAGGCATTGCTGACTCAGCTGGCATGAGCATTCCTCTGACTGCTGGCGTGGTGCTAAGTGGCGCTATGTTTGGTGATAACCTTTCAATCATCTCTGATACCACGATTGCTGCGACTCGCTCGCAAGGCTGTGAGATGAGAGACAAATTTAAAGAGAACATCCGTATTGCACTGCCTGCTGCACTTATCGCGATTGTTATCTTTGCTTTCAACAGCACAGCGACTCAGGTACCTGAAACGGGCCCAATTGAATGGCTGAAAGTCCTTCCGTACATCACTATCCTCATTCTTGCGGTATCGGGTATGAACGTGTTCGTTGTATTGACGATCGGTATCTTGTTAGCGGGTGGTGTAAGTCTAGGTTCTGTTGAGAACTACGGCTTGACGGATTACGCTCAAGACATCTACGCAGGCTTTGGCAACATGCAAGAGATCTTCTTACTGTCGATGCTGATTGGTGGTTTGAGTGAGTTGATGCGTCGCCAAGGTGGATTAGCGTTTCTGACTAACTTAGTGAGCGGTTTGATTCGTGCGTTTGGCTCTTCTCACTCTAAGCAAGCGAATGGCCGCGCAAGTGAGCTAGGTATTGCTGGCTTGGTATCAATGGTGAACCTTTGTACGGCAAACAACACGGTCGCAATCATTGTGTCTGGTAGTGTTGCTCGCCAATTAGCAGAAGAGAACGATGTGTCTCCACGCCGCTCTGCAAGCTTATTGGATATCTTCTCGTGTGTGATTCAAGGCGTATTGCCTTACGGTGCTCAGGTGTTGCTATTGGGCTCTGTGTTTAACCTATCGCCGCTAGAGATCGTGTCTAACTCTTACTACTGTTTCGCGCTTGCAATCGTGGCTGTAGTGGCTGTGTTTATTAAACACCCAGCACGCCAAGTGGCTCAAGCTTAGTAACAATTGACCAAACTGAGTGATCACTGGCTCTGACAAGAAGGCTCCAAAAGGGGCCTTTTTTGCGCCTGAACGAATTGTTTGGAAGCTAATACTGATTTGAATATAGACAAAACCGCCCATGTGGACGGTTTTGAGCTTTACTAAAGTTGGCTTTCAAGTTCGCTGGCTGTCGCGACATTGCCGTAGCCAAAGCTCAATGCGGCCATGAATGCCGCATGGACATGCGCAGCGGGAACTTTAACACCGTTGAATTCCATGTCTAAGGTAGTGCAAGCATCATGTGCTACGTGGCATTCATAGCCTAAATCGGTTGCTGCACGAGTCACAGCATCAATACACATGTGGCTCATTGCGCCAACGATGATCAGTTTCTCAATGCCTTGATCTTTTAGCACCTTGTTCAGTTCAGTATCTCTAAAGCTATTGATTTGATGCTTTACGATAACAGGTTCACCCTCTAGCGGAGTCACGCTGTTGTGGATTTGAGCACCGTCTGAATCTGGCAAGAAGAAGGGTGCTTCATTGGTTGGAAATTCATGGCGCACATGAACGATTGGTAGTTGCTTGTCTCTGAAAGCCTGTAATAACTGAGCACCTTTTTCGGCTGCCTTTTCCGTTTCAGACAGTGCCCACTTTGCACCCTCGTATGAAGGGAAGTAGTCATTTTGAAAGTCGATAAGTAGTAATGCAGTGTTCTTCATAGTCTATACCTTTGTATTTGGTGTATTTGGTGTATTTGGTGTATTTGGTGTATTTGGTGTATTGCGGTGTAGGGATATTATGAATACTCTGTAGTTTTTATCGCACGTCAAAAATGACAGACTCTATGGCAATAGTGACAAAATCAGTTGTGGTCGAAATCATCGACTATCCAGGCTCTTTGCAAAGTGCCGTGTTCGGAGTGAAAGAGTTTCTTCAGTTGGCGAATAGCATTGAGTCTTCCAATGAGCAGGTTCAGTTTCATGTTGAAATTAAGCCTCACGACGACTTGTCTATGTCGACCAACGGATCACTTGAGAACTCAAAGGCCGACATTATTCTAGTGCCGCCAAACTTAGATGGTAGATACTACCTAGAACCAGATGAAGGGCTATTGGACTACCTTGTGCAGTCTCATCAACGTGGGGCGATCCTGTGTTCTGCTTGCGCAGGTGTGTTTATTTTGGCGGGAACGGGTTTGTTGCAAGGACGAACCGTGACAACGCATTGGCAAGCTCAGCAACAATTTTCGGAGCACTATGCTGACGTCGATGTTGATGTCGACAAAATCTTGATCGATGACGCTGACATTATCACCGCAGGTGGTTTGATGTCGTGGATGGATCTGGCTCTGTTTATCCTGACCAAATACACGACGCCGACCAATACTCGTAATCTCGGTAAATACCTAGTGCTTGATACGGGTTTGAGAGAGCAGCGCTACTATCAGAGTTTTGTGCCGAATTATGCTCACGGCAATGACAAGATTGTGTCGGTGCAGCGTTTTATTCAGAAGCATCATCATCTCCCTTTGTCGCTCGATCAATTGGCAGAAGAAGCCTTCATGACTCGAAGAACCTTTATTCGTCAATTTACCAAAGCGACCAGTTTTACGCCTATCAATTATATCCAACACGTGCGTATTCAAAGCGCATGCGAGTTATTGGAAAGCTCCCACAAACCGGTAGAACAGATCAGCTACCTAGTTGGCTATGAGGACGTAAACAGTTTCCGAAAAGTCTTCATGAAAATCATTGGCTTAACACCATCAAGGTTTCGCTCTAGATTTCTCTCTGAGGAATGATTTACCATAGATTGATATTCAATCCTTATTACTCGCACTGATTCAATCGTTTACTTACGGAATATGTGACGTGATATTGAAATGATCTTTTATCGAACTTAAATGGACTTTTGATGCTCGCCATTCCCTTACCATTCGTTGCGGCTCTACTGCTATTACTTATCGCCATTTTATTTCGTTATCGCTACCCGCAGGCAAGTCAAAAGCCATTTTGGTTTATCATGTTGTGCGCTTTGATGATCACCGTTGTAGGGCTACGCTGGACATTGGATATCGCATTGTTTCGTTTCTTACAGCCCGTTCTTGGCGCGAGTGTGCCAGTAGCTGCATGGCTTTGTTTTTCTGGTGCTCACAGAAGCCAACCAAACACATATTTGCATTGGATTGGCCCTCCGGTTGTTCTGTGCGGTTCATTATTGTATGAGCATGTGTGGGTTGGAACTGTCGATATATTTCTGATCTCGCTATATCTAGGCTACGGTAGCTTGCTGCTGAAATCGTCGTTCAGTATGCCGGAACAAGTAAGGTTAACTGATGTAACGAAAGCCTTGATTGCTGAGCGGGTTGCAGGGGGAATGCTACTGTTTTCTGCTTTGGTCGATGGTGTACTCTCTTACGATATCTTGTTGTTTAACTCAAAGCACACTGACCTGATTCTGTCTGTTGGTTACCTTGTACTTATTCCAGCCATAGTTGGAGCTGTAATTGTTGTCAGTATAAGTACTGCTCCAGATCTCAAGCAGAATCAACAGAGTGAACCTCCAAAGCCAAGCAACTTGCCCTTAGAGGTCGATGTATCGGTTGCTAGCGTAGAAGAAGATAAAGAAGTCGCGTATATCGTTGCTAAGTTTGACTCGTTGATGAAAGAACAACATGTGTTCACAGACCCTGATTTGACTCTAAACCGGTTGGCGAGAAAGTTAGCTATTCCTGCTCGGAAGATCTCGGTGGCGGTTAATAAAACCCACAACGAAAATATTTCGAAGGTGATAAATTCTTATCGAATTGAGCATGCCAAGACTTTATTGAAGCAAAGTGATGGGACGATAACAGACATATTCCTTAACTCCGGCTTTCAAACCAAGTCCAATTTCAATCGTGAGTTTTTAAGAATCACAGGGCAAACCCCGAGTGAGTACCGAAGTTCGCCACAAGTGTTAGATTGAGTGTGTTTGCTTTTCGTTTATCAATTCAGAAAGCTAATGATGTCGTTTAAGATCAATTGATGTAGCTGGTCGCGTGATGTACCAACGCCATCTTTACAAATAATGCCATCGCCTGGGACTTCTTCTTCAAGCATCGGTATTGCCCCAGGTTTACAGCTTTGAATGAAGCTGAAATGGGTGGCGCTTTCATAGACCTTATAGCGTCTTAAATTAAGAGGCATGTGCTCAGCAATGTAGCCAGACTCTAATGCCTGGGGTAAGTCGCCAATATCAATTCCTGCAGCCAGTATCAAAGTTGGCACGGTGATGTTGTTTAAGCTTTGTAGCGAAAAGCTTCGGGCAAGTCCTAAATCAAGGCTGACAATGCGCTGAATTCTAGGGTCTGATAAGTCTTTATTGCTTGGTTCTGAGGGTTGGACTTGTGATAGCCCAAATTCATCAGACAGCCCACAGGTTCGCGGGTTCGGGTATATAAAACACTCAGCCTCAAAGGTCGCCCTATCGATTTTTGCTCCCGCCAATTGCATCACTGTCCAGCCACCCAACGAGTGTCCAATTGCTGTGATATTGTCGGCGTTAACAGCTTGCTTCCACTGAATTTCGCTTAATAGGTAATCGAGAATTCGAGTGATATCTCGCGGTCTTTCCCACCACTTGGCGGCTTGCACAGGAGATTGGTCAAAAGAGGTTGTTCCCGGATGGTTGACTGCGGCGACTATGTATCCGCGGTTCGCGAGTTCTGTCGCCAACCAATTTTGGTTTCGCCAGTTTCCTCGGTAGCCGTGTGATAGCAGTACTACTGGAAAAGTGCCTAATTGAATCTCAGCATCTTTGATGACTTGCGTGCCGATAAAGGCTGGGTTATCGCCAATCAAGGTTGTGTCTGATGCATCTTGTGTGGGATACCAAATGGCAGTGTTTAGCGGGCGGTTAGGATCGTCAGCTAAGGTGGCTTGAGTGAATCCGACACCGGAAGCGATGGATGAAGTACAAAGGAAAAGTAGGGATGTGAACAGTAAATGTATCCATTTCATGGTTTAACTCCAATTGAGGTGATTGGAGCCAATATGCGCTAAAGCCAGTGAGGGCGAGACCTTAAACACGATCGAGTACATCCTAAATCGTGTTTAAGTACCAGAGTTAGATTACCAAAAGGCCTAATTCAGCTTATTAGTCACGAACTCTTTGTTTCTGACCATTAGCCACATCAGGCCGCCTAGCGTACCGATGGATAATTGGATAAAGCCGAGGTTTTCAATCAGCGACTCTGGACGGATTGACACTAATACCATGCCTAGCGAGCCACAAATCATGCTGAAGAACTGAATCAGTGCGACGGCAGAGCCCGTGTCATGATCTTGCTGGTTCAACATCAAGTTGGTGCCCGGTACTCGCATGATGATCGCCATCAGTGTCGCTGGTGCAGCGATGAACATGAAGAACCAAGGGGACAGGTCACCAATGGTTAGGGTGAAGATTCCGGCAAGCGCCAGCAGAGCAAAACATCCTGAGATGACCTTCTGAACCGGCATTCGGTAGGACAACTTCATGTAGATTGTTGGACCAAATGAGGCACACAATGCA
Organism: Vibrio sp. 10N.247.311.51; assembly: GCF_041467855.1. Taxonomy (NCBI): domain Bacteria; kingdom Pseudomonadati; phylum Pseudomonadota; class Gammaproteobacteria; order Vibrionales; family Vibrionaceae; genus Vibrio; species Vibrio sp. 10N.247.311.51. Next base: position 53,351 of record NZ_JBFSVK010000004.1, read on the forward strand.
TTGAATGCGAACGCGTAACTAAACTGTTGTTCGGTCAATCCAAAACGATCGATGTAGATATAAGAACCCGCCGCAAGAAAGCCCATCAACGCCATCGGTATGATAGAGAAAATGACCAGCAGCTTGACGAACGAGCGGTTTTTCATGACCACGCCCATTCTTCCCCATGAGCGGAATATAGAACCTTGGTATTTGTTTTCGAGTGTTTCTCGGTAGCAGCAAGCTAATACTGACGCAAATGCACCAAAAATGGCGAGCGTGACAAACATCATTCGCCAAGAAGCAATTTTCAGTAGAAAGGCACCAAATACAGGCGCAACCATTGGCGCGATGATCACCAGTGACATGATAGTCGCCATGATCTTTTCACGTTCTCGGCCGTCATAAAGATCTTTGACAATGGCGGTAGCGATAACGGTGATAGCACTGCCAGCAAAGGCTTGGAATACACGAGCGCCAATTAACTGTTCGATGCTATTGGTCATCGCACACAATATGCTCGCGACCATATAACCCGCTAATCCAATTAATAGGATCGGCTTACGACCAAATTTTTCGCTGAGTGGCCCCCAGAACAAAAGACCGATGGCGTAAGTAACGAAGTAGCTGCTCAGGGTTAGGTTGACCATTGATCGGTCAGTATTAAACACCTCGACCATCTGCGGGAGTGCAGGTAAGTAAAGGTCGATGGTCAATGGAGGGAAAGCACTTATTATGACGAGAAAAAATAGCATACCGGTCTTTCCCAGTACTGGTTGTGGTCTCTTCAAGGTGGCTCTCCGTTGTCCCAAATAGGTTTTTAATCGGTGTGATATTGATATACAGAAGGCTAAGGCACGTCAGACAAGAAGGATAGAGTCGTTCAAGAATATGGTGAAAGTATCGATGAACTTATCTCTATGAGTTCGAATCTACGAAGTCGGTCTGCGTACTAAATTGTATTACAAAACATTATTGCTTTTATAGCTAACGAGTTCAATCAGTTAGTAGCAGGGTAGCTTGTAATCGCCAACGACACATTGTAATGATTATCGAGTTGGCTTGTTATCTTTTCTTTGGGCGTTTTTCGACTAAGCCATTGCGCTCTAAACCACGTCGAACGCTGCTGCATAGTTTACCAAAGCGGCGCAGTTCTTCGAAGTTAGGGCCTTGGCCAATGGAAATACTGTGCTCCCAATACATTAACTCGCTGTCGACCATCTCAAGTAGTTTCTTAGAGCAACCCGAGCAGTTTCCTTTTGGCCCACAGATAAACGTCTCCGACTCGTAAAGTGGGAGTTCGTTTTTCACTTCTTCAATTAAGTTAAGCATTGCCGAGTTTAAGTCTGGCTTTTTGGATGTAAGTGGCTTCAAGCTTGGTGCTTGAGTCGCAATTAATGGGGAAGTCAGTTTGTTAGGTTGTAAATTCAAAGCAGCTGATGACATATCAAAGGCCTCAAGGAGAGAAGAAGGTGGGCATGCTACTCTTCACAACAAAGTGAATCTTGATGTAGTGCAATAAGCGTGGAGATATACCCAAAAGAGGTAGGAGCCACAAGCGTTGTGACTCCCTTAATTAAGACTCGTTTTTAATGAGAGATTTTAGAATTCAGCGTCGAACTGGAATTCCATCCACTCTTTGGTCACAGGGTGGTGCAGCGCAAGTCTTTCTGCGTGTAAGTGCAATCGGTCGGCTTTATTGCCATATAGGCCATCACCAACGATAGGCATGTTAAGGCCTTCTTCGTGTGAACAGTGAACACGCAACTGGTGTGTACGCCCTGTTTTAGGGTGCAGGTAAACCTTAGTGGTTTGCTCGTTTCGCTCAATCACTTCCCATTTGGTTTCTGCAGGCTTGCCGTGTTCGAAGCAGACAATCTGACGAGGGCGGTCATACAAATCACCACGCAATGGCAGTCGAACATAGCCTTCATCTTCTGCTAGAACGCCTTCAATCATTGCCACGTATCGCTTTTCGACTTCACGAGTAATGAACTGCTTCTGCAAGCTCTTGTTCGCACGTCGAGTGAGGGCAAATATCAGAATGCCAGAGGTCGCCATGTCTAAGCGATGAATAACAAATGGGCCTTCAACATCGGGATGCATTTCTTGAACACGTGTGTAGGCGGAATCTTTGATGGTTTTACCCGGCACAGATAGAAAACCTGCTGGCTTGTGGACTACAACGATGTGCTCATCTTGGAACAGAATATCCAGCTCTTTGCCTTCTGCTGGGTTCTCTAGCAATGGGTTTGGATCGACTTCAAGGCCTTTCATCATATGGCCAAGGATTGGTACACATTTGCTTTGGCAAGAGGCGTAGTATTTCTTGTGCTTACGGATTTCCGACTTTGGAGAGCGACCCCACCAAAATTCAGCCAATGCTAATGGTGTGTAACCATTTAAGTACGCGTATTGCAGCAATTTAGGCGCAGCGCATTCGCCAGAGCCAGCTGGTGGTATCTTGTTTGGCGTGTTTTCAAAGATCTGGTTAAGGTCTTCAACGTTTCCTTCCGCATTTTGGAAAGCGTATTGTGAAAACAACTTGTGTTGAAGCTGATGAGAAATATGTGCTCTTTGCTCTTTTAGCTCAGCCAGTTGAGAGGTGAAAACATCAACTTTAGCCTGCAACAGTTGCAGGGTTTGTTCCCAGTTGAGTTTTAGGTACTTCTGCTGGTTCTTGTCGGCAACGCTGGCTTTGTTTAGCTCGTTATTTAGCTGTTCGAAAGCTTGCCCATCAAGGTTTTCTTTACCTTGTTCACGTTGTTCTTTACGCGTTTTTCGGCCTTCAATAATTGATAGGCGTTGAGCTTCAATCTCTTGCTCCGCTTGCGCTTTCTGCTGCGCCAGTTGCTCGCACAATTCAAGGTATTTAGTATTTGCTTGCAGCGCTTTAAACTCAGCGTTGACTGCCATCATGTCGGCTGTGTCTTGATGGAAAAAGCTATCGCTGCTCAGCATGTCGAATACAGGAGGAACAAAGTGAGGCAGTAGGTTTTGGTCGGCGATTTTCCCTGAAAAAGCAGAGAAGTAACCCAATTCACCTTCAGGGCTTTTCACCAGTAACACACCAAACATTTTGCCGCGACCAGCGTCAGAATCTAGTCCGAAGTCATGCTGCCAGTCGGTTTGTGTTTCTAGATATTGTTGAAGCTGATGAGAGGCTATTTCACACAGTGGGTGCGGTTCGTAGTAGAACGGGAATGTGAAACGCTCAGGCAACGAATATGACTCGATCGGCTGTTGAAAACGAGTGAAGCAATGCTCAGGTGTGTGGCTGTTTTCTGAGTCGTGCGTTGGTTTTGATGAGTGCATAGTCGTATTAATACTTATATCGTGGTGATAAATGGTTGTGAGTTTACTGTGTATGTTTAGCGACGTTAAACACAGTACAAGGCGGCGATTCTACTCTTTATCGAAAAGCGCCTCAAATAAGAAATGGTTCTATTACTGGATAGCTAAGCGAGATGGTTAACACTGAACCCATGAGTTATGGCTTGAACTTCATTAATTGATGAGTAACTTCTCGTTTCTAATCAGAGAAGGTAACTTAACAAGTGAAGGGTGGTAGCCTTGCCACCCTCTTGTTCAACCTAAGGTAACGTTATGATTCCACTCAACACTTCGATTGTATCCGGTGTCGCTATTTCAGAGATCAACGGACAAATGAAAATGCTATTAATGAAACGTGTTAAAGGTGAGTTTTGGTGCCACGTCGCAGGCTCGATTGAAGCAGGTGAAACAGGCTGGCAGGCTATCCTGCGCGAGTTTGAAGAAGAGACCCAAATTAAGGTGGAAGCTTTGTATAACGCGCAGTTTCTGGAGCAGTTTTACGAGGCGCACGTGAATGTGATTCAGCTAATCCCTGTCTTTGCGGTGCTATGCCCGCCCAACCAAGCGATTGAACTGAATGATGAACACACAGACTACCGTTGGTGCAATTTAGAAGAGGCAAAAGCGTTAGCGCCATTCCCCAACCAACATGCGGTCTACGATCATATCTGGTCGTATTTTGTCGACAAACCAGTAAACCCACTTTACCGAGTGAAATTGAACTAATACTGGTTGTTTAAGATCTAGGACTTACCAAGGTAAGGGGTTAAAAAGGCGCTCACTTGCGCTTGGCATAACCCCACATCCACCTTCACGCCGTGCGATTCAAGGATCGCAACACCACGGCCATTATTGCGAGGGTCTGGGTCTAGCATCGCCACTACCACGTGTTTTACACCTGCTTTAACCAATGTATTGGCGCAAGCGGGTGTTCTGCCGACAAATGAACATGGCTCTAAAGTTACGTAAGCGGTAACCCCTTCCATTTCTCCGCCCATTCCGTCGTCATAGCTATTCAGTGCTTCAACCTCAGCGTGGTTTCCGCCGACTTTTTGCGTGTACCCAACAGACACCACCTTATCGTTTTTCACCAAAACGCAGCCTACTGGCGGGTTTGGCTGGCAATCGGGTAGGGCTTGGCGCGAAGCTTCAAGTGCTTGCAGCATGTATTGTTGGTTCATGGTCGTTACTCAGTATGACGAGGGCGCAGCAGTTGGTGAAGTGCGCGTTTGATTTGAGAAGTGGGGCATGTTCGATCTGATTGGACTTTTAGTCAATGGTTTTAGCGTTTGAATTCGACTGCTAGTTAGCTGTGACTCATCGTTAACTTGGGCCACTGGGTTAGCCAATCTTTGGATTGCACTCTTTGATCAAAGATATCTTGGCTACGCTTTGGGTTGGGTGTGATTTGCAAATCAAACAAACTCTCTAAACCAAAAGATGCAATACACTCGATGTCTCCATTAAGGCTTTGCTTTACGGCGACGGCGGTTTCTTTCTCTGGCCAATAACTCATAGCATCCAATGAGCCTTGGTAAGGTTCATCCCCATTTCTAATGTGCATGTAGGCTTGATTGCGAACTTGCCAATTCAGTTCGGGTAACCGTTGTTTAAGCTGAGCCTCGTATCTAACATCCGACTCGTAAGAGGTATCAATGGGATCAAAGTAGATCACATCAATATCATTGAGTGGGGTCGGGGAGGCATAACCATGTTGGTGATCCCAAACGAGGTTTCTCACAAAGCCCGCAGCGACGTAACATTGCGGTAAATCCAACTGAGCGACACAGTCTAAAACCTTCATTCGTAAGGGATCTTGTTTGATCAACGTGACGATACGGTTGGCTAGCGGATGTATCATTATGATGTCGGAACATCGGTGACTTGATAATGACGTGTCACGTTCTTGGAGATTTCACCCCATTCAGACGCTTTTACTCGCTGTTGGTGGGCTTCGAATGCTTCTCGGCTAGTGAATTCTTCATACACTTCAAAGCGATTAGGTTGAAGTGTGCTTTGACTGACTCGAAACACAATACAACCAGGTTCTTCCTGTGTCAGCTCTTTGTGCACAACTAAGGCTTGTGTCACGGCTTCTAGATCGTTGTCTGGCACTAGAATATGCCCTTGCAGAATTACTTTACTCATAATTACGTCCATTTAATTACGTCTATTTAATTTTGTCCATTACGGCTTTTTTCTATCAAAAGCTCTATCCGTTACAAACATAATCCCATTTTGATGTTGTGACGTATAGGCTAATGTGGCGATTATTTGTTCACATCGAATACATTTCCAGTTACACCGTAACTTTAAGGGCGATGTAATCAATAAATGATAAGACACAGGAACTAAATCAGCGTTGGTCCGGTCTATTAAATTAGTATCATTGAACTGTATTGATACTGAAATGAATTTGTCATCTGAGAGAACTAACCTTAATTTTGAACAGCGGCTCATAGGATTGAATTGAGCCATAGTTGATATCTAGGTCATACTTTGATGTAAATGGTACTCAAAACTCTATATATTTTGTGATTTGTATCATTGATCTGGGCATCAAACACCGTTAGATTCGAATGGTTGGCAATAAAAATAGCTCATGAAGAGCAGTTAAAGAAAAGGAAATATCCCTTATGAAAAAAATGAGAAGAGCACAGCTTCATCGCGTTCGTATCCAATACTGGAAAGACACGTCTAAAGAAGCATCAAAGAAATAAGCTTTAAATCGTAAAGCTTTAAAAGCTGAAAAGCTTAATCAAATGTAAAACGCAACAAACTGATTTCATTAGCACTCTCAAGGACCTTCATCTGGTCGGCGACTAACGAAATCATCCCCAAAGAGCTGGCAGGCATTAACAACAATGCAATTCAATGTCAGCTCATTAATACCCCCTCTAAGTTTATCTTGGTTTGTTAAACCTGTTCTCCTAAACTAAAACTGTTTGTTCCTTGTTCCTTGTTCCTTATTCCTTATTCCTTGGTTTCGCACCCCTGTATTCGTTAAAGTCCTGATAATAAAAAAGCTCCCGATTTCTCAGAAGCTTTGATTTAGATTTTGAAATCCGATGTGACTGCCCGATAAAGGCTCGTGCTTAGGATAGACTCTAGCGTTGGAACAGCGTCTTTGAGCTCACGTCATCCGTTCTATTTAGTTTTAGGCTCAGCAGATAACCGCCAACGCCAATCAGCACGTAAAGACTTAACGATAAAACCGGTGCTTCAGCAATCGCACTGAATGGGTTGTTTGCTGTCAGTACCTTCATTGGCAGTGATGCGATGAGAGATAGGAAATCGTTGATGCCATAGAACCCAAATACAGCAACAGAGAGAAACTTAATCGCATAGCTTGAGATAAAAATGACAAGCAATGGAGAGTTTACCAACTGCGAAATCGCTAGGGTCACGGTTGCCAGTGGCAATAAAACCAGTGCAACTAACATCATTCGTCCGAAGAACACCAGCCAGTTACTCAGCACATACAGTAGGGATTGCTGTTCAACCAGTAGCGCCAGTTGTTGCTCGCTAGACACGTTCAATATCCAGAATAGGAAATCGGCGAACAGCACGAGCAACGCACAGATTGCTGGAATCACCACTAAACCGAAGCCGAGTTTCACGCCGTGAGTCATAGCGTTAGATACTGGCATACTTCTCCAAAACATCGAACTGCCTTCTTGGCGCTCTTTACGCAGCGTTTTAGGGATGTAAAGCGTCGACAGGATCAGTGAAATAAGGCCCGCGCCAAAGTAGATCACTGAGTTGAGGTCTTGTGCGAACTCTCTGTGGATGTCGCTCACGTCGCCGTTCACTTGCATTTCGAAGAAAAACTCATGCTGCGCTGCGCCATTGAAGAACAGACTAACGAACAGTAAGAAACCACATAACGCGACAAACAGAGGCAATCGAGTGTTAATTTTGTGCTCGATGAGTTCTTTTTCTAGCATGTAAAAACTTGGATGCATTATGCCTTCTCCGTCTGTGTTGCAAGGAATAGATCTGCGAGACCAACGTTATAGATGTTGCCCAGTGATTCAACCTGCGCTTTGTATTGACCTTCCAACAACCACTTAGTGGTGCCGAGGCCTGATTGCGAGGTTAGTGGGTTGAGTTTCTGTATCTCACTTGAATGGTTATTTGCGACTTCGATAATGAAATAGTCGTTTTCGATGTCTTCCATGCTCTTTTGCAGCACACAATGGCCTTGTTTTAAAATCAGCACATCCGTTAATAGGTGTTCAATCTCTGAAACCTCATGGCTTGCAATGATCATGGCGCGTTCGCCGTCGTGGAACCACTCAAGTAGATGGCGATAAAAAGTATCGCGGTACAGCAAATCTAGGCCAAGCGTGGGCTCATCTAAGATCAACACTTGGGTGTCAGTCGCGATGATGATCGCAAGGTGAAGTTGTACCTTCATTCCCTTAGAAAGTTGCTTGATAGTCGAAGAGAGCTTGATGTTGGTGCTGCTTAGCGTCTGCTCTGCTTTTTGTTTATTGAAGCTAGGGTGTACACCTTGGGTGTATCGAAGCAGTTGCTTAACGGTCATCCACTCGGGTAACACGTTAACGTCTGAGATGTACGACAAGTGCAGCATGAGTTCTGCATGCTGGTGGATAGGGTGGTAGCCATTAACCTCTATCTCACCTTGATAGCTGTGTCCGCCAAGCAGTGATTTGATCAGAGTCGATTTACCTGCGCCATTGTGGCCTAGCAGTCCAAGCACTTGCCCCGGTTTTAACTCAAAGCTGATGTTCTCGACACCCACTTGATTTGAATAGGTTTTGGTTACGTTTTTCACGGAAAGTAAAGTACTCATGACTTGTCCTTTATATGTTGTGCTAGCTGTTTCACGAGTTCTTCGACACTCATATCAATGATGCTTAGCGTCTCAGCGATGGCTGGGATTTGTGTGTTGATGAATGATTGGTGTGCAGACTCTTTCAATTTTTGAAGTGCCCCTTCGGCCACATACATACCTTGGCCGCGTTTTTTCTCTACCAAGCCTTCATCCACCAGTAACTGGTAGCTTTTCATGACAGTAAGGTGGTTGATCTTGAGATCGGCGGCAACCGCACGCACAGAGGGCAATGCTTGTCGCTCTAGCCAAACACCTTGAAGAATTTGGTCACTGATCTTGGCGGCAAGCTGCCTAAAGATCGGCTGGTCGTCTTTCCATTCGGTCATAATTAAAACTGCATGGTGATATACATGTGTATAACACTAACCTTTTTTCTGAGATAGACAAGCTTTTTCTATAAATTAGCTGAATGTTAACTTTTATGGTTGGATGTTCAGTAAAATAATGAGATTATATGGAACCCTGTTCTGTGTTGTTGAGTTTGTATGTTGCACATTAATGATAAAAAGTTGGTCTGGTTTACTAAGTATTTGCCGATCACCATCATCATCTTTTCTGCAATCGTCTTGAATGTGGCGATGTTTACGAGCGTAGACCAGAAGGTCAAGGCATTGGTAGATCTCATCAGAACAGACTACATCTCCGCCCAAAAGGACTCTATTGAGACGCAAGTTCTTCAAGTGTCGCAACAGATAAAGCACACTCAACGTCTTGTCGAAATCGAGGTCAAAAAGCGTATTACCCGTCGGTTAGATAGAGCCTATACCGCCGCACAGAATATCTACTCCTCGAATCAACACCTGCCGGAAGAAGAGCTTAAGCCACTCATTCTTAACGAGATCAGAAAGTTGAGCTACGCGGACGAAAAAGACTACATTTACGCCTACGATATGCAAGGCACAGTACTGGTTCATCCTCGCGCTCCTGAGTTAGAAAATACCAATCAACTTGAAACGACTGATAGCCGTGGTGTGGCGGTCATCAAACAACAAATAGCGCTTCTTAAACAAAATAATGGGGCTTATTCCCGCTATTTTGTGCCTCGTCCTGGCTTTGATGGGCAAGATTTTGAAAAGCGACACATCGACAATACGCACTTCGAAAAACTCAGCTACATTCGTCGGTTCGAACCCTTTGATTGGTAATTCGGTACTGGCATTTCTCTCGATGATGTTAAACGAGTCAGTTACCAAAGAATTCTTGAGATATTGTCGAAGGTAACGGTCGGTGATAATGGATACTTGTTCGTTTTTGAACAGAATGGTGACAGCTTACTTCACGCCCACCAAATCCATACAGGGCAAGATATTAATGTTTATGACGACCTTGGAAACAACTTCAAGCAAGACGTTTTGGCACAAGCCGAGTCGGGTGGGTTTGTTGACTACATCACCGTCGATAAACAGGGTTTCATTGGTCCTAAGAGTAGCTACGTAAAAAAGGTCGGAGATTGGGGGTGGATAGTGGGTACAGGCGTGTACTTGAACAATATTAATGCTTCCATTGAACACAGAAAAAACCAGCTACTCTTGGACTCACGTAATGAGTTTGGACTGATTCTGATATTAAGTGTGCTGGCGACCTTACTCTGTATTTTTATTAGTGCTCTGGTTAGTCGAAGGATATCGCAGCGCTTTGATCAAATGGAGCAGAGGATTTCTGACGACTTCAATCGAATCCAAAATAGCCGTCGCCGTCTACAACATATGGCAAGACACGACTCACTGACCGCACTCCCTAATCGCTCTGAGCTTGAACTGCAAGTGAGTCGAGCTATCGCTCATTCGAAATTGGAAGGCAAATTGGTGGCGTTGGTGTTCGTTGACTTAGATAACTTTAAACGCATCAATGACCAATATGGCCATGCGAGTGGAGATGAACTCCTTAAACAAATAGGTTTGCGATTTGAGCGAATTTTAGGGGCTAACGATATCGTTTCACGCTTTGGAGGCGATGAGTTTGTTTTCTGCCTATCGGGTATTCACGACCTTGTGGAGGCGGAACAGAAAGTCCAACAAATCCAAGATGTCTTCAAACCCTTATTTAATATTCATGGTGCTTCGGTCTCGACACAATGCTCGGCTGGCGTGTCGATGTACCCCTATGATGGAACAGAGGTAGAGGAACTGCTAACCAAAGCCGATATTGTGTTGTACAAGGCCAAGGAGCTGAATAAAGGCGATGCGATTTTCTATGACGATGTGATCAATCAGAAAGTGAAGTACGGATTTTCAGTCGAAGAACAGCTCAAAACGGCATTAGAGAAGGGCGAGTTCAGTGTACTTTACCAACCTCAAGTGGATTCCCATACCGAGCAGCTAAAAGGCGTTGAGGCTCTGTGTCGTTGGCATAATAGCTTGCTTGGCTTTGTGTCTCCGTTGGATTTTATTCCCGCAGCAGAGCGAATCGGCAAGATTCATGAGATTGGTGAGTTTGTATTAAGGAAAGCGTGTGAAGATACCTTACGTTTGATGTCAAACGGTCCTGAGGCGGTCTGTGTTTCCGTGAACGTGTCACCTAAACAAGTGTTTGAGTTAGGGTTCGACGACAAAGTCATCCGCCTCATTGAAGAAGTCGGCATCGACCCTTGCCGAGTGACGCTAGAACTGACCGAAAACATCCTCATCAAAGACCTGCATATTGTCGAGCCAATATTGAAAAGGCTAAGAGAATATGGATTTGGCATCTCCCTTGATGACTTCGGTACAGGCTTTTCATCACTGAATTACCTAAATACTTTGCCGATCACCGAGATCAAGATAGACCGCTCTTTCATTGGCAAGCTTAATTCCAGCCAACACAGTGAAACCTTGGTGAAAGCCATTATTGATATTGGTGCATCGTGCCAGATGAAGGTCGTGGCTGAAGGGGTTGAAACCCCAGAACAGATGGCGAAGCTACAGCAATACCATTGTGATTTACTACAAGGTTATTACTTTGATAAGCCGCTTTCTGCCCAAGGGTTGATTGACGCCTACTTTCCAGTGGAGCCTGAAGCTTGTGTGAGAGCGACCATTAGCCCTAAACCACACACACTAGACTCAGCAGAACCCGCTGTTGCTTGAACCTCAGGAAATGATATTGGCTAGGTTATCCGTCGGTTGTACTTTGAGGCCTGCTATACAGGTAACCTTGATGTAAGTTGTAGCCTAACTGACACAAGATATATTGCTGCCTGCGCGTCTCGACACCTTCATAAATCATCGTGATATTTGATAAGCGTCCAATCTCCGAGATATTAAGCAATACACCCTGATGGTGCTCCCCTGACTCGATATCTTTAACAAAGCAGCGATCCAGTTTTAGATAGGTAGGAGAGATGACATTGATGATTTCGATGTTGTTATTGCCCGTACCGAAGTCATCTAGAGCGATGGTGATACCAAGCTTTTTGATATCCTTAATGTTATCGATAACCTCACATCCATAGCCAATGTTCGAATATTCAGTAATCTCGACGACAAACTCATTCGCTTCCATCGCGACTAAATGCTCTCTGAGCCTTGCGAAGTTCGACCCTACCAAAGCACTTGGGCACACGTTGACACCATAGATTTCATGGCTGTTGTTTAACTTCGCTTTTCTAACTGTCTCGATGAGCAAGATAGTGTGAAAGGTGAGTAAATTGGTGCGTCTCATGGTGTTGATGAAGCTTAAAACTCCAACGTTACGCACACGAGATAACAACTCGTAATAGAGAACGCTGTTGTCTTCAGTGTTGATGATCGGCTCTTCTTCAAAGGAGATGTGTTTCCAACGAAACAGGTAGATCACAAAGCCCAGAATATAGGATCGATAAAGCAGCGTGGCGAGTATCAGAGAAAGTGCAATCCACAACGCAACTATATCGTCACTGTAGAAGGTGATGGTTGCACCGGTTGGCAGGGAAGTTTGATAGATAGATTTAGTCTATTCGCCAAGGTTTAAGATGTAGTAACCATTTTTTTTGATGGAAATAGAATCGACTAACAGAGGCAATAATGAGTTCTTGTATCGAGCTTCGATAGAGCGCTTAGATATTCGAGCAACCATCTCAATGTCGTGCTCGGTATCCATGAAGCGTGAATAGGCAAAGTCAGCGCTATCGTAGAAGTCGTCTACCTGATCGAGCTCTATCATCTTAGAGCGTGTTTTAGAGATATAACAGGAGCCATAAGGTGTGGTCATGACGACAGAATCAAGGTTGAGCGAGTGCCTTAGCGAGTGCACAGCCCCGTGGCTATCGCAACCGTAGTCCATGACTTCCGCTGCAATATGTTTGGTGTTCTCACTGTATTCATTCGCAATCTTCGTCGTATAAAGGATTTGGAAAAAGTAGACAACGAATAGGAAAAAAGAAGAGATGGTGAACACGGTTATCAGAGCCTTGATTAGCTCTCGATGATAGGTGTTGAACATCAGTTTCAACATCTCGAACTGGCTGGGCTTGAACTGGTTGATGTCGTACTTTGGTGCGATACGGTTGGTTGAGCTTTTATCGAGATCGATAAAGTAACCTACCTTATAAAGGTTAGATATAAGTTCGCTATTATTATCAACCTTCGCTTTTTTACATAAGCTTCGATATTTCTTTCTTATAGAAGCAATAATGTTTTTTAATGCGTATAAGCTAAACTCTTCGTTAAAGTGTAATTTAAAAGATTCTTCAACATCTCTTGCAGATTGAGGGTTTGATATTGACGAGTGTTCAATAAGATATTTGAAAACAAAACTCTCTTTACTATTAAGAGTTTCCTCTGATATCTTATTGCTGTCTCTTTTTATGTATATTTTTTCTTCATTGTAGATTAGTTGCAAGCTCTCATTATTGTTATTTATATTGAAAGAACAGTGCATAGCTCAACTCCTAAGCGATAGTTATTATATTTGTGTGATGGATATGTGATGGCTGGGATTTTCATTCAACACAAGAGTTCGATCTAAATAATATAACCAAAATGTCACCATTTTCTCTCAAGATGTTGATACTAATCGCAGAATTTGGGCTTTAATGAAAGGTTATGGAGATGTTCACCCAAAAGTTGAATTTATAAATGAAAGCCAATGATTTACAAGGGGTAAAGGGGATTTATCCATTTGTTTTGGTATTTATCCATTTCACAGCTTCTACGCGGTAGGTTTAGCGACTGAATTTAGAGGTTTCTAATGTAGCTTCTGGTGGTATTCATTCAGCTTATCGATGTGTTAGATTTATCAGAATTTTTCAGGATAAAATTAAATTATGTCAATTTATGTTATATTAATATAATTTAATTTTCTTATTGGTTTGGTGATTAAATTAAATTGGTCAATGATAGAATTGATTATATTTGTTGAATAATTGATTTTAATTTATTCTGTTACGTATTTTAAATGATGAAACTTTAAGGTGGGATATTTAAAATAGGAAAGGATGATGTTTATCATGAGGTGTTGATTAAAGGATTTTAATGGGATTATTATTGATATATATGTCAAATACGTATCCATGTAAATATTCATCGGCTAGTGATGAAAATAAGATATGAATGAGGTTGGTGTTATACCATGAGCACTGCCTAAAAGTGTAAGCAGCAACAAGTTAGATCAATTAGTGTTATTTTTGAGCAAATGTTAGCGTAACCACATGATATTCACAGATCTGTTGCGATATCTGTATGCTAACTATGAAAGCATGCAATCGTTGAGTATTTAACATGCACCATCAAGCACCACGATTTGTGGTTCTTTTTCTGGCTGATAAAGCACCTGACAAAAGTCTCCTTCTGGCGAATAGGTGTAGTTTTCGGTGTCGAAAGAGATGGCGGCTACTCTTTCTGCATTGCTGCCAGAGTCTACTTCTTTGTTGATGACATGAAGCTCTGTTGCGTCGATATTGAGCAGTCTTCTTAGTGAGTCAACATAGGCGATTGGATAGCCGTGGCAGACGTAGTAGGTCTCAATCTCCGTCTTTTCAACATAGTTGCATTCATCCTCAACGCCAGCAATCGTTGACTTCGCGTAGATCATATCGATACCAGTGCGAAGGTTGCCTGCGACATCGTGTATTTTACTCGCACGAGCACTTCCTTGAATGTCTAAGAACTTGACCATAGCTGTCGCCGAAACGACCGCTAAAATTAATACAGAGATGATGAGTTCTAAGAGGGTGAAGCCGTTTTGTTTGTTCATGGTTACCGATTATTTGATCTGCTAAAGGGACGGAATGAGGGTAATCTAAATACTAAAGTCATTACAGTTAGTGGGTATAATGGGTTGGTGTTTTATTAGGTGAATTGCCAAGTAATTTCCATTATAAACAACAGCTTAATGTTATTCTCTTACTGTTAAACGCTATGTAAGCATACGTAAGCGTTCACACCGACAGCGGTCGATTGTTTAGGAAGCATTCAAACTACTTAATTTATTGATAAATAAGTCTTTAATTGTAGATTTGTCGACCGTTCAAAAACTGACTTTCGACTTCATTTGAGGGAATTGGCTTACTAAATAAAAACCCCTGAAGATACTCGTATCCACAATCGATTAAGAACGCTTTTTGCGTTTCGGTTTCGACACCTTCAGCAACCACTTTTAACCCCAATTTTTCACAGATAGCATGGGTGGCTTGGACAATTGCTTTGCTCCCTTTGTGTGAACCGTGGACGAAGCTTTTATCGAGTTTCACGGTACTAATCGGTAAGTCATGCAACATCGACAGTGACGAGTAGCCTGTGCCAAAGTCATCAAGGTGAAGCTCTACGCCCAATTTAGAAATATCGCTTAATGCTTGCCTGACTTCACCATGTTTGAAGATCATGGAAGATTCGGTGATTTCAAGGGCGATACTTTGAGGTTGGATATTGTAGAAGTTCAACATTGCTAATAGCTGCTCGGCAAAGGTCGCGTGCATCTGAATACTTGAAATATTGATACTCATCATCAACTCACTATCAAACTCACGTTGCCATATCGATAGCTGTTTGAGTACAGAGTTAAGAACCCATTTCCCGAGCGGCACAATCTGTCCTGTCTCCTCCGCTAAGCTAATAAACTCATCAGGGCCGATGTTACCTAGCTCTTTGTCCGACCATCGAAGCAAGGCTTCAAACCCTTTTACCTTGTCGCTGTTGGTGTTCATGATCGGTTGGTAGTGAAGGTTGAGATCGTCGTTTTCTATGGCGCGCGCCAGTCGGTGGCGGATCTCTACTTTGCGATGCAGGGTTTGTGCTAAGTCTGGGGTAAACGTTTGGAAGCGGTTTCGACCATTCGCTTTTGCAAGATGCATCGCCATACCCGCTTGTTTTAGCAATGTTTCTTGGTCAACCGCATTATCAGGGAAATGTGCGGTACCTATGCTGCAACCGACAGACAAACTGCCGATCCCTCTGATATGGAAACTTCGGTTTAAGGCATCAATGATACGAGAGCAGAGTAGTGGGATATTTTGATTTCGGCAGGTGTGGGCAATGACAATGAATTCGTCGCCACCAAATCGCCCAATCATACACTTCTCATCTACCAGCTGTTTTAGACGCTCACCAACCTGTTTTAGTAGTTGGTCTCCGACAGTGTGCCCATAAGTGTCATTAACTAATTTGAAGCCATCAAGATCGACAAACATCAATTCAAACGGTGAGCGATAGGCAATGCTGGTTTCTAGAAGGTTGGTGATGCCACGGCGATTATAAAGCTCCGTTAAACAGTCGTGTTCTGCGTTGTATCTAGCTTTTATCAGCTTCTCTTTTTGCTTAGTTGTACAGGCTAGGTTTAACAGCAGTTCGCTTTTATCAAAGAGCCACTTTCCTTGCACATCAAAGTGGTGTGTCTTGCCATCTATTTCGCAGCTGACTTCTTCTAATATCTCTCGACCTTTTCGCACGGTAAACAACCATTGTGCGGCTGTCTCTTCACTTGAAACGAAGTCGGATAGGGTGCTAAACGGTGAGCCGTAGTTGTGAAAAAATGCGGAGTTAGCACTCACTACGCTTCCCGACTTATCAAATAGAAGGGAGAGGTTTGCACCATCAGAGCAAGCGAGATCGTGCTTTAAACTTCCTTCTTCAGCGACGACTTGTACCAGCATGCCAGTTCGACCGTCTGGCAGTGGGATTCCAGAAAACAGACACAATGCACGCTTCGAAATGTAGTTAGGAGTGAAGTTCCACCATGTCTTGATGCTTTCGTTGCGTAGAAATTGCCTTTGGTACTCTTCCAATGTCGCTTCGATTGCTTTTGACATCTCTATACTAAAGTCGCGAGATGTCAGCTCAAATAGAGATTCAGACTCCCACAGAGGAAGGGCGCTGCTGTTTGCCCAAGTTATTCTCTTATTATCAATGTCATATATCCAAATTGGACACTGGAGATGCTCGAAGGGTTGATAACTTGTCATCATATTGAACTCGGTGAACTGATATTTTGGTCGAACAGCAACGACCGAAATCATGTGTTCGGTTGTCGCGTATCAAATTGAATTCTGGCTTTAATCGCTGTTAAGAAGCTGTTTTAAAGAACAGAAAAGAGCTTAAGAACAGCAAAGCGCTACAAAAGAAACAGCGTGTTAAAGGTTCAGTGAGCGGATGATTTTGGTCACTTTACCTTCAGGGGTGCTTTCGACGACATAGCCTTTCTTATCATCAAAAATCTCTCCGTCGATGAAGTGCCAACCATTTGTTTTTTCGATGATCTCTTTAGGAAAGTTCTCATCAAACATAGAGTGGTTTGGATAGACAGTTTCGATAGCTTCAAATAATAGCTGTGCTTCATCTTGATTGGTCACCACGAAGTCTTCTTTCAGGCACATCGTCAATTCAGGTAGAGGTTGAGTGGTGAAGGGTTCTGTCATCGAGCCCAACACACCGTTATGTGCGTAAAAGCGGTATGAGCCAGAACTGCTCTCGCTTCCGTCTGGTGATTTAATGTAAGGCGTTGCACTGTAGAACTCACAGTTGAAGACCATTTTTTGAATAATGCTGCTTTGTGGTGTTACCTGAATGTCTATCCAAGAGCTGACTTGCGCTTGAATCTGGTTCACCATTTCTTGTTTATTAGTGTCTGCCATGAGTGGTGTTGAAACTAAAGCGGTGGTGGTCAGTAACAGTGAAAGCGTTTTATTCATCTTAAAATGGGCCCTGTGGAAGTGATTATTACGTAATATTGAATCTATTCATTAATGGAGTGAATGTTACTTTAAGAAGGTATTGCTTAACAGGGTCTACCTCACTATGAATAATGGAAAGCTCTGGGTGTGGGTCTAGGTAATCGATTACCTTTACTTGTAAGTCTATTTTTTTGAATTTTTAATCTAGCAAAGTTTGGATTTACAGTGCTATTAACTGTTATGTCATTGGTGTATGGGTGGTTGGTTTGATTGGGTTTTGTAAACATCTCAAATGTAAGTGCGCGTAAGAAAATAAAGCAAATGTAAGCGGGTGGTAGGCGATTAAAACACAGCAAATAATGTGTACTAAAAGAGGTAACCTTGATAAACCAAGGCGCACTGGTTGTTGCTTCTCTATTTTGTAAACGTGTATGTACAAAAGTGATTACTATGTTTTGCGTACGGTAAATGTAGGGCTCTGATTCCAATATTGATGATCTATGACCAGTATATATACTGCCCTCGCTTTTAATAAATACTGGTGATAGGAATGTCGAAAACCAAAGTGCTCATTGTTGAAGATGACCAAGAGATAGCTCGTTTAACGACGCTTTACCTCGAAGCCGAAGGTTACAATGTTAGCGTTGTTCATGAAGGGAACTTGGCACTTGAAGCGATCCGAAGTATTGAACCTGATTTAGTGCTGTTGGACTTGATGCTCCCAGGGATGAGCGGCGCGCAGATTTGCCGTCAAGCCCGCGAATTTTACAATGGAATGATCTTAGTGCTAACGGCCTCTGCCGATGAAATGAGTGAGGTCAGCTTATTTAAGTTTGGCGCGGACGATTACGTTGCCAAGCCGATTCGTGGCCATGCCTTGTTAGCGCGAATTGAAGCGTTATTGCGTCGAGCCACTCCCATAACAACTGCGCAAGAAACTACGGCTGAAAAACAGTGCGATATTGTAATCAACAGCTCTGCTCAAAGTGCCACGCTCTATGGCCAAAACCTCAAGCTTACTTCTGCTGAATTTGAAATCTTAAACCTTCTCGTTAATAACATCTGTCAGGTCGTGACTCGAGACCAATGCTGTCAGCTATTTAGAGGGATTGATTACGCGTTTAATGATCGCTCGATTGATATGCGCGTGTCTGGGTTACGCCGAAAGCTGCGCATTCACGCAAAAGACAAACAGTTGATTCGTACGGTTCGCAACAAGGGATACATGCTGGTTGCGTAAGTTCATTGCTACGAAGCTTCGCTCGGTTTCGATGTTTGCTCGCTTATACCTTGGGATTGTGACTGGGATGTCGGCAACGATATTTTTGTTTTTGAACCTTGGTGAAGGGCACATGCGACGCACCGAGATCGAAACCTTTCTCAATGATGGCATCTACTTTGCGGAGCAGTATGTTCGTCAACATAATCAAGAAAACTCACTCTATAAAGAGCTCGATAGAACAGGCTACCAACAATTTTATATCTTCAATTTACGCCTGTTGGATAATTGGTCGGGCGAGGCGCCTTGCCAACAATGTGAGTTATACACAACCTTAAACGGTGTGCCGATATATCTAAGTGATGACAACCTCTATTCGGCCGTGTTTCAGTTACCAAACTCTAAATTTAGTTTTGGGTTCAGTGAGGTAGGGGACTTTTTCTCTCCTGACATTGAATGGTATGAAGACTCAGAACGACACTTTTTGTTAGGGCTGTTATTGGCTGTAATCGTGGCGATTGGAGCAAGTGTTTACTTACCTGTGAGGCGTTTTCAAGAAAGAATAGAGTTGCTCGTCGAGAAGCAGAAGCAGTTTGGTAAGGGCAAGCTTAGTACTCGATCTGACATGGACGACATCCATCCTGTTTCTGATCTGGCCAGCAGTTTTAACTTCATGGCTGAAGAGATTGAAAGCAAAGTAAAACAAAGTCATATCTTCGCTCAAGCTATCCCACACGAAGTACGAACTCCGCTAAGTCGTATTCAACTGGCAACCGATATCCTAAGAAGGGGATCACCCGATAATCATCAGGTTCTTTTCGATGACATTGATACCTACATTGAGGATATCAACGAGCTCACGTCAGAAATCATCATGCTGTCAAAGTTGAATGTCATGGATAACTCTTTCTTTGAACTCGTTAAAGTGACCTCCGATCTTCGTGAGTATTGCCTAGACCGAATTCGTTACTCGAAACTAGAGAATGTCACCTTTGAATCTAAGGTACAGCTAGAGTGCAAGATTAAGTGTGATTGCTCAATGGCGCGTTTAGTGTTCGATAACGTTCTCAAGAATGCGGGTAATTACACACAAGACCAAGTGTGGATGACGTTAGATGAAAACTCAGAAAACTGGCTGGTGGTGATTGAAGACAATGGTTCCGGAATACCGGAGAATAAGCGTGATGAGGTATTTCTTCCGTTCTCTCGATTAGATTCAAGCAGAACGTCGACCACAGGTGGATTGGGGTTAGGCCTCGCGATTGCTCTATCGGCGGCTAAAAAGCTTTCTTGGGATATCAAAATCGACGACAGCAACCATGGTGGTGCCAAGTTCAGTATCGTGATTCCAAAAATCGCATAAGCTGTAGCTATAAGAGCTGTTCAGGCTCGTAAAATAACAAAGCCACGGACTAATACCGTGGCTTTTTCATATTCCGATTTACAAGCTAGTGACTTCTTAGTTACTACTGCTTAGAGCTTAGAGCTTAGAGCTTAGAGCTTAGAGCGATGAAGGCCATAAATAGCGTGGTCAACGATGCGACCATTCAAATTCTCGTTACGCGTAATGATACCTTCTAACGTGAAATGTAAGCGCTCACAAACCTTACGGCTGCTATGGTTACCGGTTGCGGCTGATATCTCGACCTTTTCCATATCTAACTCATTGAAAGCAATATCAATCAGCTTCTGGACAACGCGAGTCACAATCCCCTTTCCTTGGTATGTCTCAGATAACCAATAACCTATGGTCACCTTTTGCTTATCATGATCAATGGTATTGAAACTACAGTTACCGACCACCTTGTCTTGATACACGATCGCACAGGTCATACTTTTCCCTTCCGCATAATCGTGTAGCGAGCGCTGGATAAAGATCCTAAAGTCTTGCTCGGTTTTACAATGTGGCGGCCACGCGAGCCACTGGCTTAGGTACTCATTCTGGCTTTGTGAGATTTCCGCGTAGTGAGAAGCGAAGCTCTCTTCAACCAATGCGATGGAGAGTTCGTTGTCGATAACCGTTTTAAACATGTCTTTCCTTTTCTTATGGCTGCTTAATTTAAGCGAATCTTAGTCGGCAGGCTATAATGTCGCATGATTTTTAATATGCAACCACTTGTAGCACGAATTTTCCGTGATACGTTAGATCTATCACGAAACTCATTAAACCTTACAATAGTTGTGTATATAATCATTAGCTATGCATTAGTATTAGCGGCCTAAATATATAAAAACTATAAAAATGCTAGGCTTAAATAATGAATCAACATTGCCAGGACGTGACCGTGGACCTAAGGAAGGCTCTATTCGGTATTGCTAAGGCGCTTGATAACGTCGGTTTCGAAAGTAAAAATCATGGACAGAGAGTGGGCTACATCGCGTATCGATGTGCTCTGAGTGTGGGGTGGGAAGAAGAGCAAGCGCAGCTCGCGTTTTCGTTAGGCTTGATTCACGACTGTGGTGTCTCGCAAATTGATGAACAGCTCAGCTTAACGTCTGGGTTTGTACCTGACTCAAGCTACCACCATTGCCAAAAGGGCTATCAAATCTTAAAAGAGTGCCCGGTTCTTTCTATATTCGCTAAGCCGGTGCTTTATCATCATACTCCGTGGTCTGAACTAAAGGCTATTCATATCAGCGAGTTAGAAAAAGAGTTGGCTGCCATCGTGATGCTTGCCGATAGGGTCGATTATTTATACGGCATAACTTCTTCTGATCGTTATGGAAACCTAACACCCGATGGCAAAGCGAGCATCATTGAACGTTTGACTGAACAAGCGGATGAGATGTTCGAAACCAACCTTGTGCAACACATGTGTGAGTTGGTTGATTTAGATGATTTCTGGTTTTCTATGGAGATCCCATACATCGAGAACATGAGGGATAATTTTGAGCCTGTGCCATTCTTCTCACAACAGATGTCGTTGGATGAGACGGTGGCCTTTGCTGAATTTATCGCTAACGTTGTTGATACCAAAAGTTCGTTTACCTTTAAGCACTCTTTAAAGGTTGGGCAGCTTTCAGAGTACCTCGCCAAACAGCTGGGTTATTCATACACCACTCAGCGTAAACTCTATTTAGCAGGGCTAGTCCATGATATCGGTAAACTGCAAACCCCTAATGACATTTTACATAAGCCGGATTTACTAACTGAAGAAGAGTATTGCTGTATTAAACGCCATGCAACGGACACTCGATTCGCATTGCAGGAGTTGTTCAGTTCACCTCAGGTTTGTCAGTGGGCGTCTAATCATCATGAGAGATTGGATGGTTCGGGTTACCCAATGGGCAAAACGGCGGAAGAGTTGGATCAACCCAGTCGAATTGTTGCTGTGGTGGATGTGTTTCAAGCGCTAACTCAGTCTCGCCCTTATCGTGCAGGTATGACACTAGAAGAAACACTCGCTATTTTGACGGACTACGTTGATAACTTTAAGTTGGATCGAGAAGTGTTTGAGTGCCTTAATAAACACGCGCAATATTGCTTTGAATTATCAACAGACAAACGAATGTACGCGTTTTAACGCCATTGAATGCTTTCGAGGTGTGATGCCTTAACTCATACTCGATGAGAAATGACCAAGCACCAAAAACAGAAAAGCGATAGCCGAGGCTATCGCTTTTTTCATGGGGGCTTATCAGGATCTTTAGATCGAGATTAGTATCGTTTTAAGATCTCGATGATCGCTTGCTCAGTTTCCGCTGCGATGATGGCATCAATGTCATCATCATTTTGGAACAACTCTGATAGCGCCATAATCGTATGGATGTGGCTATCTGAGTCCATCGCCGCCAGAGTAATCGAAAGGTAAACGTCACCGTTGTCTTCTGACTCTAAATCAACACCCTTCTTGAATACCGTTACTTGCAGTGATGCTTCGTTCACACCATCTTCAGGACGAGCATGAGGCATCGCAATCTTTGGTGCCAGAACATAGTACGCGCCAATGTCCTTGTGTTTTTGCTTGATAGCTTCAACATAGCTTGCTTCGATTTTGTTGCTCGCTAGCAGTGTTGAACAGGTCACATCTATCGCAGCATCAACCGTTAGGTTCTCTTCAGAGTTGATGATAACGCCTTGGTTACCAATTAAATCGAATAAGCTCATGAAACAATCCACCCTAGGATAAGACCAACAACACCGAAGTCGAAGTCAGCAAACGTTGTCGCTTCAAGACCAAGGCCACCCAGTACAGGAAGCAGTAGCATTGGTAGGAAAGAGATACACAGACCTTGCGTGAATGAACCGAGAATTGCACCACGTAGACCGCCTGTCGCATTACCGTAAACGCCTGCTGCACCACCTACGAAGAAGTGTGGAACGACGCCAGCTACAATGATTGTCCAGCCAAGTGCACCTTGAACTGCCATTGCTAGTAGACCAGCAGCGAAAGAACAAAGGAAACCGATAAGTACCGCGTTTGGTGCTACAGGGAATACCATAGGGCAGTCTAGAGCAGGTTTTGCGCCCGGTACGAGTTTGTCAGAGATACCTTTGAATGCAGGAACGATTTCAGCTATCAGCATCTTCACACCTTGCAGTACGATGTAAACACCACCGGCAAACACAAGAGACTGCATGAAGGTGAATACTACCCAGTTCTGACCGTTTGATACTGTTTCAACAAAGTCACCGCCAGCAACAATTGAAGCAAACATAAAGAAGATGGCCATTGTTGTTGCTACAGCAACGGGCGTATCACGCAAGAACATTAGGCTCTTAGGTACGTTGATGTCTTCTGTTGATTTTGAAGTGTCACCAAACTTGCTACCAATGTAACCCGATACTAAGTATGAGAACGTTGAGAAGTGACCCATCGCCAACTGATCAGTACCCATCACTTTCTCTGTGTATTTTTGAGCAAGTGCAGGCATGATAACCATCAGTGAACCAACAATGATCGAGCCGATTGCAACTAGAGCAGTGCCTTCGATGTTAGCTGTCGACAGGATTACCGCTACCAGCATAGACATGAACATTGTGTGGTGACCCGTTAAGAAAATATATTTTAGAGGAGTAATACGAGCCAATAAAATATTCACAACGAATGCGAAGAACATAATTAGAGCCATTTCATAACCGAATGCTTCTTGTGCTAATGCAACAATTGCTTCGTTATTTGGAATAACACCACTTACGCCGAATGCTTCAGTAAATACAACTGAGAAGTTATTTAGTGCGCCAACAAGAGCGCCAGCACCAAAACCTAAAATTAGGAAACCCATTACGGTTTTAATTGTGCCTTTTAGAATGGTAGAAACATCTGCTTTTTGTGCAACCAGGCCAATAAAAGCAATTAAACCTACCATGATCGCCGGCTCTTTTAATAAGCCGAGCATGAACTCGAAAAAGTTTTGCATAAATTTGACCTTACATGAAAGTTTTTAGTTGTTCTTCAATAGATGCTTTGTCAAAAATATTTTTAAGGCTGATGATGTTCTCTTTACCAGCGTCTTTTAGTTGGTTTGCAACGTCTGTTGCTGCAACCCAAATATCTGCATTGCTTGATGCTGCAGATGATAGATCTTCGTGATCAACTTCTGCTTCGAAACCGATTTTTTTAGCGACTTCTTTTACTGCCATTTCCATCATTAGAGAAGTACCAAGGCCGTTACCGCAAACTACAAGAATCTTTTTCATAATATTTGTCTCAATTGGATTTTAGGGGTTGAGAAACTTCGTTCTCTTATTGTGTGAGAGCATAGTAATGGAAATATTCAGATTTCAATAAGATCTCCATCACAAAGCTAAAATGAGATTGTGATGGAGATCTCGTTAATTTGTAGTAAAGATCCAGAGTGAGACTTTGATCAAATTTAACTTTTCACTCGAATATGCAACGTATTTTATTGAGAAAGGCGGGCTTAATTAATTTTTATATCAGAATATAAATCTAAAGAGGCTTTATTGTAGAAAATAGAGAATTAATCGTATCGACCGTAGTCAGTAAGCATTTTCTTAAGCATGCTATTAACGTCTTTGGTCTTTTTATTTCTTTTAGTCAGTTGGCTAAGAGAGGTTGGTTTTGGTGAGGCAACATTTTCACTGTCGACTTCTTCAGTTTTATCTTTCATTTTCTGTACGGCAGGCAATAACATTCTAATTTCTTCGTTATTGGCATTGGTCAGTACCACAATATTTTCAGATTCAACTTGAGTAATGGTTAATATCCCGTGTTTAACCGATTCAACCTTTTCACCAATCATAATTGACTCAGGCGCAACAGAGCGATCGGTAAGTTGACCTGTACGTAATTTCGCCGCGCTGATAGCGCGGATATTTCCGGTATTTTCAAACGCGACAATAACAGTATAGGTATTATAATATTCAACTACTGTCACATAGCCGTGTCTATTTGTTTTGAATCTAGCTCCATTGTTCATGTCGTGCGGAGCTTCCATTTTCTTCACGTGTTTCCTCTCTTAGTCTCGATGGCTGTTATATCTAATCAGCTCTATTGGTATTTTATAGAAAATTATTTGGTGAGATCACACAAAGTATATACGCATCTAAACTTAAGATGAATCTTGAAGTCTCGGGAAATGAGGCAGAGCACAGAAAAGTAGTAAGAATCACACAGAATTAACCGAGAGGTTACTCAGTGCCCTACATAGGTTGAACATGTTCTGTTCATTTCATAATTTTCATTTACAAGACTCTGTTACTTAAAAATTTTATTGGCTGATGACTCAATAAATTTAACGCGATGTGTGAGCGAATTTATATAAATAACAATTATGTAAAATATTGATTTGATGAATATTTACTCATTAAGTCGATTTTTGTTAGAACAGCCTATTCAAAACAATAAGATAGGTAAATCTATGAAAAAACTCGTCAGTTTACTGCTCGCTGCAGTATCGTTAGGGCTTTCTGGTTGTGCAACGGTATTAACAGCAGAACAAAGTGCGCCTCAACTCAATGAAGTTCCACAGGAAAAAGCGTTGACCGTCGCTGTAATCGATAAGAGACCATACGTTCTCGCTCATGATAAAGAGCCAAAATTTGAGGGAATTATTCGCAGTTCGTTAGGTATTCCTTATACCTACAACACGGCGACACAGCAGCCAATGTCTCAATTTTTGACTGACAGATTGGTCGCAGGCTTGAAAAAACAGCAAGTAGCTGTTGAGTCGGTTGAGACGACGCCTGAAGAGGATATCACCAAGGTTGCTGAGCAGATGAAAGCATTCGACAACAAATCGATGATGTTTGTCTTGAATGAGTGGAAGTATGACTTCCACGCATTTACGGATAACTCTTGGTACAACGTTAATGTGATTATCTATGATGAAGCTGGTAATAAGCTACTCAGCAAAAATTTCCAAGGCGAGAATGATGTACCTGATGGTGGTGCAATCATCAATGAGATGCAACTGATCTACAAACAGCGTTTTGAAGAGATATTCCGAGATGCTGAAGTGAAAAGTGCCCTGCTAAACTAGTTATTCCCACTTTGATCTCATATTTTGAAAAAGCCACACTCTGTGGCTTTTTGTTTTAATGATGGTTTTTTTTGCATTATTTCTTGCTGGAAAAATTAATTATTGCGAGAAGTAGTTCGATTTGTACGCTTTATGACCGCGCGATCGTTTGCGTCAAAAAATGTGATGAAAGTCTCACTTAACTGTTTATACTTCTTTTCCGGTTTTAAGCCGGTGCTTAGCCAATACAAGCCGTCACATGGATATGTGAATGACCCCACGGACCGGACCAGCTACGTTCCACTGCTTGTATAAGGTGATTTTTTACATGAACAACTCGTTGTTACATTCGCTAACCCTGTTAGCTCCTTCATCGCGTAGCGTTTTGCTTGCGGTTCTTTGTCCTGTTCCTTTGATGTCATTTGCTTGGCTCATGTTCACTCTTTAAGGATTACTAGGACACATTATGAATATTCTATTTGGTTTTGTCGGTGTTCTTGCACTGATTGCTTGCGCGTACCTGCTATCTGAAAGTCGTTCTTCGATTAACTGGAAAACGGTCTCTCGTGCTCTATTACTTCAAATCGGCTTTGCGGCCTTGGTTTTGTATTTCCCATGGGGACAATTGGCACTAACAAGCCTAAGTAATGGTGTTTCTAGCCTGCTTGGTTTCGCAGACGCTGGTATTGCCTTCCTTTTCGGTGACCTTGCTACTGAAGGCTTCATTTTCGCGGTTCGCGTACTTCCAATCATTATCTTCTTCAGTGCTTTGATTTCTGCGCTTTATTACTTAGGCGTCATGCAAAAAGTGATTCAAATCTTGGGCGGAGCGGTGCAAAAACTGCTGGGTACAAGTAAAGCTGAATCTCTAGTTGCTACAGGTAATATCTTCCTTTCTCAGGGTGAGTCTCCTCTTCTTATTCGTCCTTTTTTAAAGTCTATGACTCGTTCGGAACTGTTTGCTGTAATGGCAGGCGGTATGGCGTCGGTAGCGGGTAGTGTACTTGGTGGTTATGCGGGCCTTGGCGTTGAGCTTAAATACCTTATCGCAGCAAGCTTTATGGCGGCTCCGGGTAGCCTGTTAATGGCGAAGATCATTGTTCCTGAGCGCAGCACACCGAGTGACTACGACCACATCGAGCTCGATAAAGCTGACCAAAGCAACGTGATTGATGCATTGGCAAGTGGCGCGATGAACGGTATGAAGGTTGCGGTAGCGGTTGGTACTATGTTGATTGCCTTCGTGAGTGTGATTGCGATGGTCAACACTGGCCTAGAAAGCCTAGGTGAAACGTTCGGTTTTGCGGGTATTACACTGCAAGCTATCTTCGGTTACCTGTTCTCGCCTCTTGCATGGCTAATCGGTATCCCAAGTGATGAAGTATTGATGGCAGGTTCTTACATCGGTCAGAAGATCGTTATGAACGAGTTTGTTGCTTTCATCGACTTCGTTGAGAACAAAGCGCTACTATCTGAACACAGCCAAGTAATCGTGACTTTTGCTCTGTGTGGCTTTGCTAACATTGGTTCTATCGCAATTCAGTTAGGTTCAATCGGTGTTATGGCGCCAGAGCGCCGTGCTGAAGTTGCAAACTTAGGTTTGAAGGCTGTAGCTGCTGGTACGCTAGCAAACCTAATGAGTGCATGCTTAGCGGGTATTTTCATCCTGCTTTAAGCTAGATTCAGTTAAAGCGGACACTTTGCTTACGGAGTTAACGTAAGAAGGGTGTCCGCTTTTTTGTGCCTGCTAATCAAGCGAACTTAGGTTTTCGTTGTCGAGTGCCATTTGCCTGTCGTGACTAAAAGCTCACTCGGAAGAGTAATAGAGCCAGTTCCTTTTATCCGATATACTTGAATATCATCAGGTTGCGATTAATAGTATTCGGCTTCGATTAAGAACATTCGATTTCGATTGAGAATATTCGGTTCCGACTAAGCATATCCGCTTTCGACTAGGAACAATGGCAACCAAGCTAAATTAATCAAGGGTCTCTCCATGAACATTCGCGTTCTCATCGGTCTTATTGTTACCTTCATTGGCTTGTTTGCGATGGTTTACCTAATTGCTGGCGGCGCTCAGTTTCCTATCTACCAGTGGCCAAAAGAGGCTTATCTCGGTTTGGTGTTCAGTGTCGTGTGGGGGGCAGGTGTCGCAGCGTCTGTAGCGTATTTCTTCTCGGCATTGGTATTTGTCACTGTCGCCGTGGTTTGCTATGCGATCGGTTATAAAATCGGTGGGCTCTTTTCAAGCAAGTCAGAAGCGTAAAGCTGAAGTTTAAACGTACGCTTTTTGCATTTTCTTTGGGGTTAACGTTCGCCTTAACCCTCTCTTAACCCCCAGCTCGTTATCTTGTCTCCATTCTTACAGGAGACAAGAAGATGAAATTGAATCTTCCTTTAAAACATTCCCTTATTTCACTTGCTCTAATCGGATTGATGGGTTGTACGACAACCAGTCAGGCCGACTATGTTTCACTCGCTGAGCAAAGCACTAATCAGACACAACAAAGCTTACTCGCAGAGCTGATTCAACAGGCTTCTAGTGATCAAGCGTCGACTCAACAAGATCTAGACGCTGAGAACCTACAACTTACCGATTTAGTGAATGCACCGGAGCTCGATCTCTATATCGAGCGCGCTCTGCAGAATAGCCCAAGCCTCCAACAAAACATCACAGCACTCAAAATAGCTTATGCGCAGCAAGGTGTAACTTCAGGTGATCGCTTACCAACCGTCGATGCGAGCTTTTCTGGTCAAGCTGACGAAGGCACTAACGGCTCAAGCACGACTGAAACCTACACCACAGATGTCACGGTTGGTTGGGAACTCGATCTATGGCAGAAGCTGGCAGACACAAACAACGCCGCTTTGAAAGATATTGCGACGTCTCAGGCTAACCTTCAGGGCGCTCAAGATCTTTTAGTCGCGAGTGTGATGAGAGGTTGGCTTGATATCAGTTTGAAGCAACAGCTTGTCGATATCGAATCGCAGCGTTTGGTGATTCTAGAAAATAATGAAGAGCTGGTTTTAGAACGTTATCGCGCAGGGCTAGGTAGCCTTGAAGATCTAGATAATGCAAAAACGAGCAGCGCATCGACTCAAGCAACCTTAGCTGATTACCGTGAGCAACTAGCACAAAGCCGACGTGAGTTGGTTTTGTTAACAGGGCAATGGAGTGGGGATTCTGAGGAGTTATCACTTGCGGACCTCGGTTCATTTCCAACCATCATTAATCCGCTAGACAACATGCCGACACAAGATCTAGCAGGTCGTCCCGATCTTCAAGCGGCTTTCTTTAATATCGAAGCAGAAACATTGCGTGCTGACGCGGCGTACAAAGCGATGCTGCCGTCTATCAGCTTATCTGCAAGCCTAACCGATATGGCGGATTCTCCGAGTGAAGCGCTGCTTACCGGGCCTTTGTGGAGTGCGCTTGGCCAAGTGTCAGCACCACTGTTTCAAGGTGGCAAGCTAAAAGCACAGGCAGAAATTGCTGACCTAACCACAGAAACCAGCTACTGGGCTTACCAAGATACACTGCTCAATGCGGTGAATGAAGTGGAAAATGCGATGGGGCAAGAGTCCTCATTAACGCTTCAACAGCAACACCTAACGAACGCCTTGGTAAGCGCACAACGCAGCTTCACCAGCTATGAAGAGAAATACCGTCAGGGTTTGGTCGACATTTTTGATCTACTTACTGTTCAGCAGCAAACCTATGACCTTGAAGCGCAGTTAACACAAACCATTTATAACCGTCTCGTAAACCGAATTGATTTAGGCCTAGCTCTGGGCTTGGGAGTATCTTCATGAAACTGAACACCATCACAATTGCAATCACCTTAGTTGCTGGTTCAAGCATTTTTGCTGCCCTTGCTTACAACGGTTCACAAGTGGCTCCTACTCCTCAAAAGACGAATGAACTAACGGTTTCAGAGCCTAAAGCTACGCCTATTCAAACCAAGTCTATTGATACGACGACTTTGCCTGCTTCACAACAACAGCAAGTCTCTGTGGTACTTGCCACTCTCGGTGACTACCAAGCAGAAGTGGTGGGTTACGGAGAAGCGAAGTCGCGTTACGAGCTGATGTTTTCGACGGAAGTTGGTGGTCGAGTAGAGACAATCAGCTCGCAGTTTGAAACAGGGCAAGTGATTGGCCAAGGTGAAGTGATCGCTAATATCGATTCGACCAGTTACCAACAAGCGGTAACCCAAGCGAAGGCGAATGTTGCTCAAGCTCAACTGGATTTGTTGGAAGAGCAGAGACAAGGCGAACAAGCTAAGTCTGAATGGCAACGCTCTGGTTTGTCTGGCGAGCCGGATTCACCTTTAGTATTACGCGAACCACAACTGGCACAAGTAACAGCAGCCTTGGAGAACGCCAAGCTTGAATTGGTGAAGGCTGAGCAAGACCTCGAAAAAACAACCTTGGTTGCCCCTTTTGATTCGTTGGTCGTGAGCCGTGATGTTCAACCGGGAAGCTACGCACAAACGGGCGCTCAGATAGCCACGTTATACAGCGTTGATGAGGTTGAGGTCTCTGTTCCCCTTTCTGAAAGCCAATGGTTGAGTTTGCCAAGCAGCGATAACACACAATTGAAAGAGCAGCCGTGGCCAGTGACGCTATCGAGTTCTGATGGTCAATTCCAATGGCAAGGTTATGTCGAGCGAGTTGAGCAGCACTTACAACAAGACACGCGTCAGCGCTCATTGATCGTGAAAGTCGATAACCCTTTGGAGCAAGACAAAGATCTTTATCCAGGAACGTTCGTACAAGCGACGATCTCGGGTAAGCAGTTAACCCAATTGTGGGAACTTCCAGCTTCTTCACTTTCGCAGCAAGGTGACCTGTGGTTTGTGGATGATAGCGGTCAACTTTCGAAATCAAACGCGAATGTTGAATTTGAAAAGGGTGGTTTGATTTACATCGATCCTACCAAATTGAGCCTGGAAATTGGTGACAGTATGCAAGTGGTTAAGCGTCCGTTAAGCAGTTTTAAAGCGGGCATGATCGTTCTGGCTAAGGCGGAGGGTTAGTCATGTCTCATGAGTTGAAACCGAATAACCAAGCGGACAGTAACCAGAAGCCAACTAAACCACACACTGGCGCAATCGCATGGTTCGCGAATAA
The DNA here is from genome assembly GCF_041467855.1 of Vibrio sp. 10N.247.311.51. Classification (NCBI taxonomy): domain Bacteria; kingdom Pseudomonadati; phylum Pseudomonadota; class Gammaproteobacteria; order Vibrionales; family Vibrionaceae; genus Vibrio; species Vibrio sp. 10N.247.311.51. The sequence goes on from NZ_JBFSVK010000004.1 coordinate 84,362, forward strand.
CTCGGTGGCTGCGAACTTACTGTTAGTGGGCGTGATCATCATAGGTCTTTTATCGCTTAACACGTTACGTAAAGAAGCATTTCCAAGCCTAGAACCCGATGTGGTGACAGTATCTGTGACCTATGACAGTGGTGACCCTATTCAGGCGGAAGAAGGCTTAGCGATTAAGATTGAAGATGCGTTAGAAACCGTACCGGGCATTAAGCGTATTACGTCAACTTCTGATGCGAATGGTAGCCATGTTTCGATTGAAAAAACGAGCACCTATGATCTTGATACCCTGTTAACTGACGTTAAAACTAAGGTTGATGCGATCAATAACCTGCCTTCTGGCGCTGATAATCCTGTGATTGATAAAGCTCGCATGCAAGATCATGCCTTATGGGTACAGATCTATGGTGACGCAGACCGAGCAACGCTGCAGAGCTTAGCCGAGCAATTGAAATCAGATCTACTGAGCCAGTCATCCATTCGTGATTTGGAAATCAAGGCTAAGGCTGATCCTATGATCTCAGTTGAGGTTGATGAGAACAAGCTACAGGCATACGGCTTAACTCTGACTGACGTTTCTGAAGCGATCAATGCGGAATCTTCTGCGGCTATCTCGACGAGCCTTCGCAATGGCGAAAAAACGGTTCGTTTGAAGGTTTCTGAACAGGCGTATGAGATCCAAGATTTCAACGCGATTCCGGTGATGACGACGACTGATGGTACGCAAATTACCTTGGGTGACATTGCCAACGTTGAAGACATGTTTGCTGATGATACTTTCATGCTTTCTCGTTATAACCAACAGAATGCGATGGCAATTCAGATCGTGATGGATGAATACGGAGACGTCGTCAGCATTGTTGAGCAAGCAGAGAAAGTGGTAGAGCGCTGGGAGAACAGCAACATGCTGCCGAGCGATGTCGAAATCGAAACTTGGTACGACAAAAGTACCATGATCAAAGACCGCTTAAGCCTATTGATGAAGAACGCGCTCACCGGTATCGCTTTGGTGTTCATGGTGTTAGCGGTATTCCTAAACGTACGTGTTGCTTTCTGGGTAGCAGCTGGCTTACCGTTTGTCTTTTTTGGCACCATGTTCTTCATGACAGATACCTTCATGGGGTTAACCATCAATGAAATGACCACCTTTGGTTTTATTATGGCGCTCGGGATAGTGGTCGATGATGCGGTGGTGGTTGGGGAAAGTATCTATTCCACGCGCAAAGAAGAAGGCGATTCGATAGGCAGTACTATTCGAGGCACCATGAAGGTGGCATCACCAACTATATTTGGTGTGTTAACGACGGTTGTTGCCTTCTTAGCGTTAGCGAATGTTGACGGTAAAATGGGGCAAATTTACGCACAATTCGGCACGGTCGTGACTATCTGTTTGTTGTTGTCTTTGGTTGAGTCTAAATTCATTCTGCCATCGCACCTTGCACACATTAATACCAAGCGCAGTGAGAAGAAGGGGCTGTGGGCAAGTGTTCAACATGCTGCCGATACTGGGCTAGGTTGGTTTAATAATCGTATCTACTGCCCCGCAATTGAATGGGCGCTGAAACTGCGTTATGCGGTAGTGATGGTTTTCTTGTCATTGCTTATTTTAGTTGCTGGGTTACCAATGACGGGTGCGGTTCGTGTGGCGTTCTTCCCTGACATGCCGGGCGACACAGTAACTGCCGATATGTCGATGCAAAACGACGCGAGCTTTGGTCAAACACAACAAAACTTGTTGGTGCTTGAAGCGGCGGCAACCCAAACGGATGAAACACTGAGAGCACAATACGGTGCTCAAGATGAAGCGTCTAAGCTGTTGAGCCTTCAAGTTATCGCCGATGCCGATGATTCTGGCCAAGTGAAAATTGAATTGGACAGCGACAGTGTCTACACATCGAACGAGTTTGCTGATGCTTGGCAAGAGACTGTGGGCCAGATGGAAGGGGTTAAGAAGCTCAAGATCTTGTCTAAAATGGAGATGGTCGACAACTTCAAAGTAGAGCTGAAAGCATGGAATGAAGAATCAGTGACTGCGGCGGGTAATGATTTCTTAACCAAGCTGCAATCTATTGAAGGTGTGAGTGGCATTGACCATAACTTGGATCTTGGCGAACCTCAGTATCGTTTCGAATTAACACAACAAGGCCGTGCGTTAGGCTTTGATACTGCAAGTCTTTCACAGCAAGTATTGCAAGCGTTTGGTGGTGATATTGTTCAGCAGTTCCAGCGTGGTAAAGATGAGGTGAAAGTTCGAGTTCGTTACCCAGAATCGGATCGCCAAACCATTGCGGATATCAAGCAATCGAGCGTGAGAACTAACGACGGTACCGTGGTGCCTTTGAGCACGGTTGCTGAAGTATATTCTGATTACCAAGTATCAGAGATCACACGCATTGATAGCCAACGAGCGGTGTACATCAGTGCAGTATTAGATAAAGACGTGGTTGCACCTGCTGAGTTAGTCCATCAGCTGCAAGATACATTAGTACCTGATCTAGAAGCGCAATATCCGGGGTTAACGGTCGACTTTGCTGGCGAAACGGAAGAACAAGAAGAGACGGCTAGTTCAATGATGAGTATGTTTATACTTGCCATGATAGCTATCTACACCCTTCTTGCTATCCCGCTGAAGTCTTACATTCAACCAGTGATCATCATGACAGCGATTCCATTTGGTATTGTTGGGGCAATCCTAGGGCACTGGTGGAATGACTTAACAATCAGTATCCTATCGTTAAACGGTATCCTTGCGTTGAGCGGTGTGGTGGTGAACGACAGCTTGTTGTTGGTATCTCGTTTTAACGAACTAATCAAAGAGCAGGGCAAGTCGGTTCACGATGCGATTGTTGAAGCGTGTTCTGGTCGACTAAGAGCGGTATTACTTACATCGGTTACAACGTTCGCGGGCTTGACGCCTCTATTAAGTGAAACGTCTCTGCAGGCTCAGTTCCTGATCCCTGCGGCAGCGGCGCTAGGCTACGGAATTTTGTTTGCGACGTTTATTACACTGATTCTGACGCCTGCGTTGTTAATGATTCAGTGTGAGATTAAGTCTTTGATTCTTAAAGTCACAAATCGAGTCAAAGGCGTTGAACAAACGGCTTAACAATAGCTAAGCTAATGATGATATCTAGGCTGATGATTGCCGAGCGAGGCTCAGCAACTTAGGTCTAGGTTCATTACCGAACAAGATATTAAAGATCACTACAAAGCTACACTACAACTAACAATAGAGGTCGTCACGATGGCAGAATCCGTCACTAATAAACTCACAGATAAGCTTCAATTGCTTTTGGTTGAAGACGACCTCGATTTAGCCACTGCTGTTATTGATTACCTCGATTTAGAAGATATCCAGTGCGATCATGCAGCGAATGGTTTAGCTGGACTCAATCTAATTGAAACTAATCGTTATGACGCGGTAATTCTCGATCTCAATTTACCTAAAATGAACGGCTTGCAGGTGTGTGAGAATCTCAGAGCGCAGGGAATTGATACACCCGTTTTGATGCTCACTGCACGTGATACGCTTGATGATAAGCTGACAGGCTTTTCAAAAGGGGCCGATGATTACCTGGTGAAACCTTTTGCAATGGAAGAGCTGATTGTTCGAGTGCAAGTGTTGGCGAAGCGACGCAGTGGTCAGGTTCGTCGCTTGTCGGTAAGCGATTTGGAAATCGACCTCAAACAGCATCAAGCCTATCGCGATAATTCTCCTTTAAAGCTTTCGCCTACCGCACTCAAAATACTGGAAATCTTGATGCGCTCTAGCCCTAACCCTGTTTCTCGCGAGACAATCATGCAGGGCGTGTGGGGCGACGATCAACCAGACAGTAACAGCTTGAAAGTTCATATCTTCAATCTGCGTAAACAAGTGGATGCGGAACAAGACAATAAGCTGCTGCACACCATTGCGGGCAAAGGCTTTGCGATTAAGGAGTTACGACAAGCATGAAGATCAGACCAAGCCTAAGGATCTACGTTTTATTGGCTATTTTAGTCACAGGCGTGACCACGATTCTGGTTCTTTCTGCCTTGAGCGTAAATTACTTTGTCTCGGGTATGGATATCGCGATGCGTGGCTCTATGATTGCCCAAGCGCAACAAGATGCGGTGAAGGCGGGCAAGCCTATGACCAATCAAGAATTTACGGTGGCGACCCAATGGAGCGACTTGCCACAAAGTATTCAGAACAACCTTAACCAGAACGAACTGCAATTCAACCGCATGACCAAAATAATCATTGGTAAATCCATATTCTCACCTCCCGAGAAAGGCTATTTCGCCATGAAGGTGATGAAAGGTAATGAGGTTCGTTATGTTTCTGCGGTGTTTGCTCAAAAACATGACCCTTTCATTAATGATGAAGGGCTTCCGCACTTTATTACGATTCTTTTGACCGCACTGGGTGCGATTATATTGTTTTTCGTTATTTTGGTTTTGGTGTTACGTAAGGTGGCATCGCCTGTTGAGCAGCTAAAGAACTGGGCCAAATCGCTAGATAAAGATAACCTCAATGAACCGACACCAGATTTTCATTTCAGTGAACTGAACACCTTGGCTAACATCATTCGTGATAGTTTGAGTTCGGTTCAAAACAGCTTAGAACGAGAGCAGAAATTTTTGGGTTACGCGAGCCACGAATTACGTACTCCTATTGCGGTCACAAGAACAAATAGTGAATTGCTAGAGAAGTTGATTCAAAAGGGAAAGAGCCCAGAAAAGCAGCTTGAAGTGATAGACCGAATCAAGCGCGCGGGTTTCACCATGACAGACCTGACAGAAACCTTGTTGTGGCTTACCCGACAACAAGACAAAGATCTGCCTCTGGAAAACGTACATCTCGGCGAACTGCTGCAACAAATAAACCACGATTTAAGCTATCTATTGAATGGCAAAGCCGTGGCTGTGAATCTTGAAAGCGACGATACACAATGCCAGTTGCCAGTCGGACTCACTCGAATTGTGCTGACCAATTTGATTCGCAATGCTTTCCAACACACAGGAAGCGGTACCGTGGGCATCGTTCAGGTAGGCTCGAAAGTCACCATTGTTAATCACAACACTGACGGCACGATAGAAGACAATCATTTGGGCTTTGGTCTAGGGTTAGAGCTCACCGAAAAGCTGCTCGCGCAATATCAATGGCAATATCATAACCAAGAGTTGGCTGGTGGTCGTGAAGTGTGGGTGGATTTCTCGTAATGCACTGGCTCGATCGTTGGAAGGTGTATCGCTATCATCGAAAACAGGCTAACCGCTCGAATGGCGACAAGGCTAAAGCTTTAGGTTGGACTAGCGAAGAGAGCCAGTTGTGTCGCTTTGAAGTGATCGCTCGTGCGGCGGACTTCGAAAAGAAGAGTGTATTAGATTTGGGTTGTGGCTATGGCGAGCTGTTTGAGCTGCTCGACAGTATCTACCGTATTCAATCTTACACTGGCGTTGACCAACACGCAGGCTTTCTAAAGAAGGCGAAGCAAAACTACACAGAAGAGCGTTGTCGGTTTTTGTCGGGTGATATGAGCAAAATGAACCTTGAGGCGCACGACATTGTCATCGCGAGTGGTTCACTGAACTACATCTCTCGTGATTCTGATTATCTGACAAACATGATTACTCGCATGTATGAACTGGCGAATCAGACGGTGATTTTTAATCTTCTCAACTCAAGTCAATATCCTTCACGAAATACCTTGATGAGTTATCACCCTCAGGGCGTGTATCGCTTCTGTAAAACGCTTTGTGAGGATGTTTCTTTAATAGAAGGTTACGCAGAAGGGGATTTTACGATAGTGATGAACAAAGTCTGCCTCTGAACTCAAACCTAAGCCAGAACGAAGTGATGGTGTCGTTAGAACTAAAAAAGCCGCAGGCCTTGAAAGGTGTGCGGCTTTTTGGGTTCTTAGACCAACCTCGGCTAGGTATGTTGCTAGTTCTTCGGTGGTTGGTTTTTAATGAGTCCGTAAGGGATATTAGTAAACACCTTAGGATTGCCTTCATAAGTCGGCGCTTCATTCACTTGCTGCCAATCGAGTAGCATGATTGCTAATACGTTGCGGTGTTCACCGTACTCAAGGTCAAAATCGCCAGTAATTGAAGGGATCATGCCTTGTTTCTTATCGATTGAAGCTTGAATCGCGAGTCGAGTTTTCTCTACAACTGGGTCATCTTCTAAACCTGCTAATAAGAAGGTTAATCCAACCTCCGCAATCACATCTTCTTTCGCACGCAGCAGAATCGTATCGATGTTTTCTCTAAAGTAATCGTAGATCCATTGATGATCTTGTTCGCTTACTTGATGTTGGTAATATTCTGAGTCGCCAAAGATGACGTGTGTCATACCATAGATCTTATTGCCGTATTGCTGGCTTGAAAGCTTTCTGTCTTTATCGTCTGGGTATGCTTTTTTGAAGGTATCGACGAACTCATCAACGACATCTTGCTCACCCAGTTGACGCAACCAGTAAACCTGATTCGCTAACTGAGCAGCCCACGCTTTCACCATGTCTTCATTGGTCACGTATCGAGAGAAGTCATAGCGACGAATGATTTCGCGCAGCTTGGCATCGTTTTTGTGTTCTAAACCGTATTCATTAGCACGAGCCATAGAGCCTAGAAGGTCAACACCAAGATAAAGGTACTCAGGCATGTGCTTGGTGATGTTGTAGCGTCGAACACTGCGCTCATCGTTATCACCAATATAAGATGCAACACGTTTCTCTGAGTAGAGTACGATTTGTTCCATGGTTTGAACGTCATTCGACAGGGTGCTGAGCTTACTTGCTACTCGAGCCATGTCACTCCAAACCGCAGCTGAATACTTATCGTCTAATGTTTGGCGATACATGCGCAGCCCGTAGTGACCTTCTTTGAATGCAGGCAGGGTGTAAAGCTGGCTTTCGTAGGTGGTGCGAATGAGGTCAGCAGATTGCTTGAAAGATTGTTCTTGAGAATTGAGCGAATCTGCTTGGGATTGAACGCTCGCTGCGGCTGGCGCTTGAACGTTTTCTTGTGCGTGAACGGCAACGGCAACCGAGGCTGATAGCAATGTACACAGTGTGATAGTTTTTAACTTCATGTCGTGAGGTACCAAGCTGATTATTAGTCTATGTAAAATAACATTGATGAATCCTTTAATGTAAGCGTTGAGTCAATACAATGTAAGCTTTATAAGGTTCACTAACCCTTTTTGATTAAACCATTCGTTTAGTAAAGAAGTTTGAAGTGATGGATCACTCAATATTTGATAGATAGTCGACGTTAGTATGGATTTTTAATGACTTAGCGGCATACTGGGTCAATAAGCCAGAAATGAGCCGTTATAAGGCAGTATATAGAACAATAGTGTTAGAGGTTCGTAAATGCCAAGTGGTTCTAGCAAGCAGTGGTCTGCCAGAGTAGTATCTTTTCTGTTTTTTCTTGCGATGGTAAGCGCAATTGAGTTCTTTCATGCCAAGCAATTAACTTTTCTTAAAAACGAATCGTATTCAGAGGCAAAAAAGCAACTATCCATTATTCGTTCTCGGATTGAAGCCGCGATCGTGTCAGATATGTATATCCTCAATAATTTCTCTACCTTAGTGACCATCAACCCCGATGGTGAGGTGAAAAATTGGGATAAGATTGCTGAGAATATCATTCAAGATGGCTTCCATATTCGACTTATCGGACTCGCCAAAGACGACATTCTAAATTTTGTTTACCCGCTGGAAGGTAATGAGCAGATTCTCGGTATTAATTATCGTGATCACCCAAATCAATGGGAGTCGGTTGAGATAGCTCGTAATCTTGGCAACACCTTTATTGCTGGTCCTTTTGAGCTTTTTCAAGGTGGGCAAGCTCTTATTACGCGTACTCCGATCTTCCGAGACCCGCCTTTCAATCAAGATTACTGGGGTGTCTCCAGTGCTGTTATCGGTTTAGATGAGCTGTTTGAAGATGTAGGAATCGGCAAGATCGAGAATAAATATGAACTCGCTATTCGCGGTGCAAACAGTTCAGGTAAAGATGGCGCTGTCTTTTATGGCACTCAGGATGTGTTCGATAATGCGTTCGCCACTGAACAGGTGAGTTTCCCATACGGGGGGTGGTACCTTGCTCTCTCCGGTAACGAACATGTATTGATGGATGAGCCTTGGTATCGCATCCAAGCGGTAAGGCTGGTGGGCTACTCCATTATATTATTGCTGGCGTTTGCCTTCTTTACTATTTATCGCCTGTACCGCATTGCAGATAGCCGCTCTATGCATGATGAGCTAACGATGTTACCGAATCGTCGATACTTCATGTATAGCCTCAAGCAGGCCTTCAAAACCACTCAAAAACAGAGAGCGAGAACCTTTGCTGTTGTAAATATCGACCTCGATGGGTTTAAAGCAATCAACGACACTTATGGTCACGCGGCAGGCGATCAGGTATTGATCGAGTGTGCTAACCGTATAAGAAGTGAGCTGCGTGTTTCAGATATCGTCGCAAGGATAGGCGGTGATGAGTTCTTGGTCTTATTGCCACGCATCATCGATGATCAACACGTATCGTCGATCGTAACTAAACTACGAAAGGCGATATGCTCGGCGCCAGTTGTGTACGAGGCGCACTCTATTTATCTCAGAATCAGTGTGGGTTGGGTTATTCACAATAACAACTACAATGATGTCGATGCGCTCTTAAAAGCCGCTGATGAAAAAATGTACGAACAGAAGCGACAAGTTATCTAGGTTGAATTTGAGCTGCGATTAGAATTTAGTTGCTGAATGTGGGGAAAAGCCTCAGAATACCGCGCTTTGCTCCGTATCAATGTATTTGATGAGCGAAAGCTGAAGCAACGCACTTTTTAACGTGTTGCTCATACTAAATGTTATTCAACTGAGAAAATAATCTATGAGTTTTACCTCCCTTGGCCTTTCTGAACCGATCCTTAAAGCTATTGAAGCACAAGGTTACGATAAGCCATCACCAATACAAGAGAAAGCCGTGCCAGCTGTCCTAACGGGCAAAGATGTTATGGCCGCTGCTCAAACAGGTACAGGTAAAACTGCAGGCTTCACGCTACCTATTCTTGAAATGTTATCGAAAGGTACTCGCGTACGTCAGAACCAAGTTCGTGCGCTCGTGCTAACGCCAACTCGTGAGCTTGCTGCGCAAGTGAATGGCAGCGTAGTGAAGTACGGTATTAACTTACCGCTGACTTCGACGGTAGTGTTTGGTGGTGTGAAGATTAACCCTCAGATGCAAAAACTGCGTAAAGGCAGTGACGTGTTGGTGGCAACACCGGGTCGTCTACTTGACCTATACAACCAAAATGCAGTGCGTTTTGACCAACTAGAAATCCTAGTGTTAGATGAAGCGGACCGCATGCTAGACATGGGGTTCATCCGCGATATCCGTAAGATCTTAGCTTTCTTGCCTAAGAAGCGTCAGAACCTACTGTTCTCAGCGACGTTCTCTGATGATATCCGCAGCTTAGCGAAAGGCTTGGTGAACAATCCTGTTGAGATTTCAGTAAGCCCTGCAAACTCAACGGCAAAAACGGTTGAGCAAAGCATCTACTCTGTAGACAAAAAGAAAAAGAGCGCAATGCTAGCGAAGCTAATCAAAGATAACGATTGGCGACAAGTGTTGGTGTTCAGCAAGACGAAACACGGTGCGAACAAGCTTGCTCGCTTCCTTGAAGAGCAAGACATCACTGCTGCACCTATCCATGGTAACAAGAGCCAAGGTGCACGTACTAAAGCCTTAGAGAACTTCAAAACAGGTAAGGTACGAGTACTTGTTGCAACTGATATCGCCGCTCGTGGTATCGATATCCCGCAACTGCCTCAAGTAGTTAACTTCGATCTTCCTCATGTATCAGAAGACTATGTACACCGTATCGGTCGTACTGGCCGTGCTGGTGAAGTAGGTAAAGCGATTTCATTGGTTTGTGCTGATGAAGTGGGTGAGCTGTTCGGTATTGAACGCCTTATTCAACAAGTGTTAGAGCGTCGTGAACTGGAAGGTTTCTCTCCAGTAAATAAGTTACCTGAGTCTCGCTTGGATTCACGTCCAATCAAGCCTAAGAAACCGAAGAAAGCAAAACAGCCACGTGAACATGCTGATGGTCAACGCTCTGGTGATAACGCTCGCGGGCACAAGCCAGCAGGTAAGAACAAGCGTCATGTAGCTGGCAATGGTTCGGCGCCAAAGCGTAAACCAACGTCTGGAAAGAAGCCGGCTGAAAACAATTCAGCTGCGACAGCTGAAGATAAATCAGTAAGAAACAACGGCAGCAACTTTAAACGCGGTAGTGCGGGCAATAAACCTGCTGCAAATAATGCGGGTGCTCAGAACACTCTGAGCAAACCAAGCGGTGCGGGTAAATCTAACGGTACTGGTAAGCCAAACAACGCGGGTAAACCTGCAGGCAAGCCTAAGAAGTCTGGTTACGGCGGTAGCTACGGCCCAAGCAAGTCGTCAAATAAGCCGACAGGCAACAAGCCTTCACCGTCGAGAAGCCGCTCTAAGCCAGCTCCTCAGAAGTAGAGTCTACTGGATAGACCATAGAGGTCCAATAACGAGAATGTCTCACAGGAGAGTTCTCGTTGATTAGTGAATTTCTACTATCTAACTCAAATAAGCGCGAATATTGAATTTCAATGTTCGCGTTTTTTTATGGGCGTTGTTTATGTTGAGTAACCCTAGGGGGAGGTTTATTGCTGTTTAAAGTGATTGAATCTAAGGGAAATATGGCATTTTTGGGAAGGGTAATGAATCTTTAATGATTCATTAATAACAACATAATCACTAGCGTTTTTGTTGAATTTTGCAATTTGCAATTCCAGTTTGCAAAACAAACAAGAATATCCGGCCAATACGTGTCCAGATGCGTAGTAAATACGTGTTTTAAAAGTTGGCACGCATGCTGCATTAATAATGGTGACCCTTCTTAAGCCGAGGGTCACCTAGCCAACTGACGTTGTTAGTGAACCTTTTTTGTTCACACAAAATATATGACCAATCACCCTTATTGTGATTGGTTTTTTTTTGCCTGAATTTTAGGTTCTATTTTTTGTTATTACTTTTTTACTCACCACACTTAGAGTAACAGCTTGGTTGGCGTGGGCATTCTCCACCTCTGGAGCAGATAAGCCTCGCTTCTGTCTCAATCCCACGTTCAATCCAATTTATATTTAGAATCTTGGCTATTGTCGTGAGATCTTTCTTGATGTTACGCGGAATTGCCACAGAGCCACCATTGTTAACGCATGACGCTTTAAGCTGCTCTGCTATGTCTCTTGAATTACCGCCTTGAGCATCAATCGCAGGGTTGAGATCTATACCAGCACACAACACACGATTGTTACCCGCAGGATCCGTCATATTGATGGATTCACAGCAGTAGATCCTTGGCTCATCACCCACATTCAAAATGGAGATTTGAGCCGAGCTTCCCGCTCGAGGTTCTGATAATCGACGGAACACAGCCCAATGTTGACATGGGTCAGCGACCGTTCTCATATTTCCCCAAGGCAGCGGAATCCCGTTCCCGCGATATACCGCCTTGAGTTTCCCCGGTCCATAAGCATCAAAGTAGTGCCAGTGAGGGTAGGGCGATACTACAGTCATTCGACGCATCGCAACAGAGGGGGAAACCCCTGCTCTTTTGTGAACGTCGATTTCGTAACCAGTGCGATCGAGTAGCTGTCTAAACGGAACTTTCGGACACAGAAGTGCGCCGGCAAAGAAGCTGGATTCAAAGTCTCGCCATGCTTGAAGAATATCTTGGGAGTTGAGCTGTGAAGAGCCTGATACCTGGTTGTCGTCCCATGTGTTGTTGTTACCGACCGACAACACACTCTTTAGGCCTTCTTTGCTGTGCAGAATGCAATGGCCGATATAAACCGAAAGGTCGTATTTCAGGCGAGTCGGATACTCTTTGAGAATCTCGTTTAAGAAGATAGTACCCGGAGGCTCAAAGAAGGAGGTCACTAGCTGCTTGGCGTTAATTCCGAGCTCATCGACTACGTCTTGCGGCGTGCGCGTTACCCAACGGATGTTGATTCCTAGGCTTCTAGCGATGTCTATCAGGTCTTCGACGCTCAGGTTAAGACGTTTTAAGCCTACCTCTTCCGCAGCGCGCTCAAGGTCAGGGAAGTGGTTCTGATTGCTCTCTTGGTGTGCTCGAATCAAGAGGTGCGCAAACTGGCGGCCTGAAATGCCTGTTTGTGACAGCATCTCAGGAATCGCAATTTGCAGGATGTCATTGGAGAAAAGGAAGCTCGGCTCGAGCGCCATGCCACTTATCCCACCACGATTTCCTTTATCAGGAGCAATGGCTTGCTGTTCAGACTCGTCGTCGAGGAACCACGTCGGATTCTTCTGAAAGACCTGTGCAATCACTTCCAGCATATCGATGCTTGGAACTCGCTTTCCCCGTTCAATCATTGAAAGGTAAGAAACGGAAGGGGCATATTCTGGGTCGATTCTAATACAACGCGCAGACAGATCTTCCATCGTTAAATGGTTACGTTTTCTTAGGTTACGTATTTTCGTACCTAGGAAATGTGACTGACGAACTAAACTTTTTGACAAGGCCATATTTGTAAAATTCACATTGTAAAATTTTTGTTGTGAAATTGTATGTAAAAAAGCGCTAATCTACAAACTAAGCAATTCACAAAATGACAAATAAATTAAACGTTAGTTTGGAATAATTGCTCTAGGACACATTTTTGCTGTAGAAATCGGTGGTTATCACCGGACTGGTCAAGAGGGAAAGACTATGAATATGCTTACATTCGATAAAACAGAAATCCAAAAACAATCAAAGCCATTTATCGCTGAAGCTGTCTTTGCCGTGGAGACAATCAGTGCCAATCAGCAAACTGAAAAGCAAGTGAAAGCAAAGCAGCTGCTTGATCGACTATTCCCACTAGAGAATGGCTCACATCAAGACGTAACCAGCTACGTAGTCGATTACCGTCATATTATGGCTTACTTCAAAGATGGTCAGCACAGCGGTTTGAAGCACCCTAAACAGTTTGTAGCGTACATGGGTGAGAAGAACGACCCAGACTCTATCTTGTTCCGAGATGGCAGTGGAAGCCACCTAGAAGTAATGTTTGGCTGCCATAAAGGGACAGGTTGTATTGAGCTAGTAGAAATTGATGATATTCAGTTGGAATCATGTACCACGTTTGGTCAATCACCAATGGAAGCAACAACCACAATGCGTGAAGAGACCATTGCAGCGATGCGACACTGGATCAGTTTGATTCAAGGTGACGCAAAGGGTAAACCAAAGGCATGCAGTGAAGATAAAGAGTTCAGAGCAAAGAGTGGTGAAGACTACTGCCTGAATTATTGCTTCCAGATCTAACGGTGAAACCTAGATAGCTAAATCAATTTACACAGCTAAAGAAAAAGCCCCGAAGATAATGTCTTTGGGGCTTTCTAGTTTAAATACGAGCCGACTAATATGTCGATAAGAGCATTGTTGGTGTGTCTTACAAAGGCATGACTCGGTTACGGCCAAGTGATTTCGCTTCGTAAAGTAGCTTATCAGCACGCTCGATCAGCGATTGAGCTGATTCGCCGGGTTCAAGTTCAGCGACACCAAACGATGCCGTGATACTGCCGACTTGTTCACCACTGCGGCGATCTTTAATCGACAGCTTTTCTAAAGAGCGACGATTGGTATCAGCGAGTTGACGAGCAATACGCAAAGACTTGTTAGGCACAATCAGTGCAAATTCTTCACCACCAAATCGATAAGCAGAAATACCTTCACGGCAACTTAACTTCAGCTTACGAGCGATCCCTTTAAGAACCATATCACCAAACAAGTGGCCATAGGTGTCGTTGAAATTTTTAAAGTGGTCGATATCGAGAAGAATCAGACACAAAGATTGTTGTGCTTCACACAGGGTTTCTATGTCACGGTCGAAAGAGCGACGGTTATAGAGTGTGGTTGTACTATCGAAGAGCGCATCTTTCTGCACTTCTACCAATTGAGTTTTCAGCTTGGTGATCTCTGAGGTTGCAGAGTTTAGCTGAGAGTTTAAAAACTGAGTAGAGTGACGAATATGACGAGATTCAGACACCAGCTGTCGAACCAAAGACATGACTTCATCAATAGATAGGCTTTCATTATCAACACGAGCCAAGTCCTCGAAGCTTTTATCGATCATGTCAGAAAAAGCGGAGGTGTCGGTCAGGGTGTCATTCATTGAATTGGAAACTTCAGAAACTAACAGTTCCAAATTAGCGCGAAGGTCATTGATATTGGTTTCGGATTTGCTGGCAACATAATTGTTGTATAGCTGCTCACCCACGGCAGGAGGACAAATACCGTAGTGTTCTAAAACACCATCCATGTCTTGAGTCAGCTGGGGAATAGCGTTATCGACATAGGTGTACCAAAGTGCGTAATTTGCAGGTGTCGTTGACACCCTGTTCTTCATCATAAGAGGCACCGCTTTTTTTAGATTTGCGGTGGATTTCTGAAATTCGTCTTTGTTCATTATTTTTACTGCAGATACCAAAACAACTAAGCCACTTGCGAACAAGGTTAGCGGATTTCGAACGTCTTTGCTTTAAAAATTATATGATTAGTGGATGAGGATTGGATAAATAACTCATTTTTATTATGAATATCGATTGCGTATTCATAAGTGCAATCTAATGGATTGTTCTTTAACCATTTTTGGGCTTATCAAACTTTCGACATAGAGTGAGTTCGTATCAAAACATTGCTGAGAAATGAGTGTTGTTGTCTCTGGAAGTGCATACAAAAAGTGAAGTTATTTGGGTGTCGAGCTTTAACTGAGAATGGTTAGATTGAGGAGACTTGGCTGGTGGTTTTGAGTTGTTCAGAGTTAACGGGTGAAGCTTGTATCGAGAGGGGAAATGTTTATGAGCAGGCATAAAAAAGCGCCGATAAAAATCAGCGCTTTAAAATTCTTTTTAGCTATAAGAGCTAATTATTGAGCAACAACGTTTGCTGCTTGTAGGCCTTTTTGACCGTTTTCAACTTCGAAAGAAACCTTTTGGCCTTCTTTCAGAGTTTTGAAGCCTTCAGAAACGATTGCACGGAAGTGTACGAATACGTCAGCGCCGCCGTTGTCTTGAGAAATGAAGCCGAAACCTTTCTCTTCGTTAAACCATTTTACAGTGCCAGTATTTGTGTTAGACATAATTTGTCCCTTATTCATAAATTTTCTAAGTTGTTGATTGCATTTAATGCAATGCGCTGATAATTGAATTATTTAATATTGCTAAGAAATAAGGAAAAACTACTTACAAAAACGGGTAACGATTTTACATGTCAATTTTTTACTATTCATCTAACTTAAATAACTCCGGCTAACAGAGCGAGAGCATGTTAACACAGTCTTTTGAGATGTACACGCATTGCTTAAGAAATTTGTGCTTTTTTTGTCATACCGTGCGAATGTACAAGATTTACACTGATTTAGTGATAGTTTTGTCGCTTCGTCCAACACAACAAAAGGAAGCATCTCAGCTTCCTTTTGATCATTAGTATAGACGATATTAACGCTTGAAGTTGATATCTTCAGTTTGATCTAAATTTATTTTTGTTTTCGCTGGTTGAGTCTCTGCAATCACCTTACCGTGGCGTATTGAGTACTGCACTGATACTTGGCGGCGCACTGCATCAAAGCCATTGTCAGCAGGAAGAATCAGCAAGCTACCTGGCTTACCTTCTTCGATGCCGAAATTGTCTTGTATGTTCAATGTGCGAGCAGAGTTCTTGCTGATCAAATCAAGTGAGTTGTTGATTTGGTCGTAGCCCATAACCTGTGTCACATGCAGTCCCATGTGCAGAACTTGAAGCATGTTCGCTGTGCCCAGTGGGTACCATGGGTCAAACACATCATCGTGGCCAAAACAAACGTTGATGTTTGCTGCTAGCATCTCTTTAACGCGCGTTACACCGCGGCGTTTCGGGTAATCGTCGAAACGGCCCTGTAAGTGAATGTTCACTAACGGGTTTGCCACGAAGTTGATACCAGACATCTTCAATAGACGGAACAAGCGAGATGCGTAAGCACCGTTGTAAGAGCCCATTGCAGTAGTGTGGCTAGCGGTTACTTTCTCGCCCATTTCAAACTTATGAGCAAGGGCTGCTAATGTTTCCACAAAGCGAGACTGTTCGTCGTCGATTTCATCACAATGAACGTCGATCAGACAGTCGTACTTGCGTGCAAGCTCGAACACATAATGCAGAGATTCAACGCCGTATTCACGAGTGAATTCGAAGTGAGGGATAGCACCGATAACGTCAGCGCCGATCTTCACTGCTTCTTCAAGCAACTCTTTGCCGTTAGGGTATGAAAGAATGCCTTCTTGAGGGAATGCAACGATCTGGATGTCGACCCACTCTTTCATCTCTTCACGAACTTCAACCATCGCTCTTAACGCAACGAGTGTTGGGTCAGACACATCAACGTGTGTACGAACGTGTTGAACACCGTTAGCTATCTGCCATTTCAATGTTTGCTTGGCACGAGACTTTACGTCTTCGATTGATAGCAGTTCTTTACGCTCAGCCCAACGCTCAATACCTTCAAACAAAGTGCCAGAGATGTTCCAGTTAGGCTCACCAGCTGTTTGAGTAGTATCTAGGTGGATGTGCGGTTCACAGAAAGGAGTAACTGCAATGCCACCTTCAGCATCAAGGATGTCACCTTGATAATTGATTTGTGCGTCATTATCGAGAATGCGAGAAAATTGACCATTTTCAATCAGAATCTGTTTCAAGCCCTCTTGGTCTTGAAGTTTCGCGTTCTTGATTAATAAGGTTGTCATAGTGTGTCCTTAAGCGGCCTGAGATTTCAGAGCTTTTTTGTTCAATAGAGGATTAAGCACGAGGTAACTGATTGCACCACCTAACACTGCGTTCAAAGGAACAACGCCAGGTAGGAAGTGACCAGCGGCTACGCCTGTTGCTACCGCGATAATGCCAGCCCAGTTAACGGTTTGGAACTCTGCATTTGCAAAATCTTTGTAACGTTTACGGTTCGCGAAGAAGTCGGCGATGATTACGCCACCAATTGGTGGAATTGCCAGCGAAAGGAAGGTTAACCAACCAACGAAGTTGTTGTATAACCAAAGCGCGAAAATCGTACCGATAATGCCGTTAATGATAGACATTGTAGTACTTGAGCGACCTGTGATGTTAGATAAACCCAAACCGGATGCATAAAGTGCATTTTCATTGGTTGTCCAGATATTCAAGCCAAGCACGATGATGGCTGGAAGCAGTAGACCTTGCGCGATCATCACATCTGAAATATCAGCCTGACCGGTTGCTGCTGCGCCTGCCGCGCCGAAGATAAACATCAGCGAGTTACCGATGAAGAACGCGACCATAGTAATCAATACTGCGCTTGCTGGCTTTTTACCAAAGCGAACGAAATCGGCAGTCAACGTACCCGCACTTACAAACGAACCAACAACCATTGCAAGCGCCATTGAGAAGTCCATTGGCGTCTCTGGTTTAATCAGCTGCAGTTGCTCTAGTCCACCAACACTGTCTACCGCAGTCAGTACTGAGTAACCACCCAGAATCGCAATCGCAGGCACCGCAATCGCTGAAAGCACCATTAGCGCTTTAATGCCGAAGTACACTGTACCCGTCATCAACAAGCCAGATACGATAATCAAGGTGTTGGTATCAATGCCCGTTGCTTTTTGTACTGGAATAGCAAACATCGCAACACCCACACCAAACCAACCGACTTGTGTACCACCAAGCAGCGCAGAAGGAAGCCATGAGCCTTTAGTACCGAAAGAGAAACGAGCAAGAAGGTGAGTAGAGAGGCCAGTAGATGAGCCGATGTAGCCAAGAAAAGAAGTGTAAATACCGAGGATTAGGTTACCGATGAGAACGGCGAGGAAGAAATCGTTGAATGAAAGACCTGTCCCGAGTGAACCACCTGTCCACATACTTGCAGAGAAGAAAGTGAGTCCAAGCATTACCATGGTGAGTGAAGCGACTCCTTTCCTAGCCGATGTAGGAACCGGCCCTAGACTGTAGTTATTATCAGCAGCCATTTTTTACCTCCGCAAATGATCAAAATTAAAATTAACGGTCGCCGTATTGCAGGCAAACGTGCGCATTATGGTGATATAAATCACATAGTCAATGCTAATTTTGTCAATAAGGGCGATTTAAAATCAGTTATTGTAGTAATTATCTTGTAAAACATAAGGTTATTTTCTGAGTTTATTTCAAAAAAATAAATAGAAAACGTTTTCTATAACACGTTGGTTATCTGCTGTTCTTGGTTGGCTATGAATGTTGATTATTATACGTTTGAATGGGTGTCTGTATCGAAAAAGAGCGTGGTCGGCCAAACTGCAGGCAAAAAAATAGCCAATCGCAATAATGGCAATTGGCTTATATATTTTGTGAACAAGAATGGGTTCACTAACAACGTCAGTTGGCTAGGTGACCCTCGGCTTAAGAAGGGTCAATATATACATTGCAGTTAGTGTGCCAACTTTTAAAACCACGTAAAACGGTAGTTTTATAGCAATCTGGTGCGTATTTGAGCGATCGATTTGCGTTTTTGCAATGTCCAATTGCAAAATACAATTGCAAAATGCAACTTTAGAGTGTTTATTCGTTTTTCGAGTTTGTGTTCTTTCTGGCGACGAATAGTGAAATAAACAAAAAGCCCGTGCGATTTAAGAGCGCACGGGCTTGGTATTGCTTCACCAATAGGAAGTATTAGATGGAGTAGAAGAAGTACAGTTGAGACTTCATTCTTATGATGATCCCGCGTATTACGTCTAAGAACGCCATAAAGCTGATAGGCTTCTCACCGCTTACCCACGCTAATCCGACAGAGCCAACAGGAATATCGTAACCCTCTGCCTCATCAATTTTTAAACGAACAAAGTGGTGCTTGTTCTGAAGGTTTTTGCCTGTGGTAACACGAACCTGCTCATCGATACCTAGCAAACTTGCTTGCGCTTCACCAGTCGCTTCTACAATACCTTCTACGGTTGCAGAGAATACTTTTCCTGGGTATACCGCTGTCGCAAATTCCGCAGGTTGACCGACCTTAATATTACGAATCGCTTGGTGGTTAACTCGCATCAGCACGTACTTCTCTTCGGTGTACATTTGAATACGAGGCATCATTGAAACGCGCTGACCTTCACGAAGAATAAAGTTCGTTACAAAGCCGTCAGTCGGTGCCGTGACTTTAGTGCTGTTCAAGTCCCATTGTGCTTGTGCCAGTGTTGCCTTTGCTGAATCAACCTCAGTTTGCTTCTTGCTCACATTGGTTTCAGCTTTGTGGATGTTTAATTTCGCATTCTCGGCATCGACTTCTTTCTTGCTAAGCTGAGATTCCAACGTCGTAACGTTATACGTCGCTAAGTCTACCTTTGCTGTTTGTTGGTCGATGTCAGTTTCAGTGATCGTATGTTCTACCACTTTGTTTTGCTTCTGGTAACGATCAAGCGTCTTTGACTGCAGTACTAAGTCTGTTTTAGCCGAATCTATTTGTGCGACTGAAGCTTTGATGTCTTCAAGCGCCGATTGATAGCTGACTTTTGCAATGCTCACTTCTTGACGAGCTGTGTCTAAAGCGACCTCTGCAGACTCAAGTTGAACGCTGGCTTTGTCTCTTGCGATGACGTATTTGGTGTCATCAATCTCGTAAATTAGCTGTCCTTCAGTCACATCTTGGTTCGGGTGGATGTGGACTTTGGAAGTTTTTCCCGACACATTAGTTGAGTCTGGACGCAATTGAATATGTGGAGACTGAACCACTGAGCCTCCCGATAGATCCATCGG
The DNA here is from genome assembly GCF_041467855.1 of Vibrio sp. 10N.247.311.51. NCBI lineage: Bacteria > Pseudomonadati > Pseudomonadota > Gammaproteobacteria > Vibrionales > Vibrionaceae > Vibrio > Vibrio sp. 10N.247.311.51. The sequence continues at coordinate 104,166 of NZ_JBFSVK010000004.1, forward strand.
AGTAAAGTTGAGTAGACCAACCCATACAAACAGCAACCAAGATGTACCACCTAGGTATGCAAACGCCTTGGTGCCTTTGTTCCAAGGCATACCAACAAGTCTGAGTAAGTAAATGAATAGTGCCCAAATTGCCAAGCCTTCTAACATGTTTGGCTCTCCTCATCTTGCTTGTCGGAAGTTGTTTGCTCCTTGGTTGTGGTCGGTGACTTCCATGTGTCTCTTAGATTGATGATGGCTTTTTCCATATCAACGAAGGCCAAAATTACTGCTAGTACCCATACCCAGTGCCATACAAAACCAATCCATGTTAATGCGGTGATCAAACCGAGTTGTTGATGCTCTTTACTATGAGCCTTGTTGATTGGTAATTCATGTACACGCCAGAAGCCGTAACATGCAGCAGCGATGGTTGCGACCAACACTACGCCGGCAACTACGTGTAGTGCGGTATCTGCGCCGGTTCCGACGAATGGGACACTAACTAAACTCATTGATATACCCTAGGTTAAATTGAGCACCGAGTGTGATTGATATCAGATTTAGAGGTTGAAAATTTACCAATTACTTTAATAATGATGTCATTATGATTTGATCTGTAATAGTGACTTCTAAGTATGGTGGCTAATGAACAATTGTAACTTCTTAAGAGCATTGGGTATTTTGGGTATTTACCAATACGCAACGACCAATAAGGCCGTGAATACTGAGCAATTAGGTATTCCTAAATCAGTGTTTAATAACCCGATGAACCTTATCCCCGTAAGTGAAGTGGACAAATGGTATGGCTTGCTTGAACAACAAACCGATGATTCCGATATTATCTTGAAGCTGGCTGATAGAGTGGATATTGAAAGGCTAGGTCCTCTCTCTAACTGGTTTTTCTCGGGGCACGATCTGGCGTCGTCTATACGCCGAGTTAACATCGGGTTGCACTGTTTGCAGTCCGGGGCTTTCCTGTATGGCGCTCAAGTCGGTAATTTCATCAAGTGGTGTTACGACAATCCTGCTTACACCGAAGCGGGCAAGGTTCATGACTCGATCCGAGTTGCCATCTTTATGATGAAGATATTAAGGCGTTACTTGGGAGACGACTTTACTCCCGCAGCCGTCTCTATCGCAGGTTATCGCGAAAACACTCAACTCTATCAAGAGTATTTTGGGTGCAATATTCAGTGGGGCCAGCCACGAACTGAAATCTGGATACCAAGCCAGTTGAGGTTATCGAGCAATCAAGCCCCTTCGATCGGCAAGATGAGCTTGGCCATGAATTTTCATGACTTAGATAATTACCTCAACATGCCGGATGCCGCGGATGAGCATAAGGTGACCTATGAGATGATCAATTACAGTCGTCATTTCGGCCTGCCAACGCTGCATAAAGTATCGAGTTTGCTTGGGTTATCTGAACAGCAATTTCAACGTCGATTGCATAACTTAGGCATCAACTTTTCTACCATTATGGGCTATGCATTAAGTAACGTGGCGGTGGAGTTGTTGATGTATTCAGTGCCAATAAAAGAAGTCGCGACGAGGCTCGGCTATACCAATGTCGCGAGCTTTAATCGGATGTTTAAGAAACATCGAGGTTTGACACCCAAGCAATATGTTGAGCGCTTAAAAACCGGCCTGTAACTATACAGAGCTAACTTATGGTTCGTTTATGGAGCAGGCTGGACAAGTAAACCACGGCCCAAGTACTCAAAATGAAAGGGGCGGTGAGTGGTAACAGTGACAGTTCATGAAAACCAAGTGTGATGAGACAGCTTAACAGCATGCCTAATAGGATTAACGGCCAAGAGATCCGCGGATAGAGCACAAGTGCTAAAGTGGCAAGAATGGCGTTGTACCCGTAAAGACCTTGGGCTAACAGTTCGCTAGAAGCGCCAATCAACCCGCTAAATACGGTGCTAATTATTACTGCGAGCATAACCCAACAGGCATGCTTGATATTGTTGAGTGCGATGGCGACTAAGATAACGAGCCCCGACAACGCATTTTCGATGAAGCTGACTTGGCTTATCCCTTTTAAGAACGGGATCACCACTGGCGGCAAGTTGAACCACGAGTTATCCTCAATACTGATGAGTGGCATCAGTGCGGAATCAGGTGCAGAAAACGCTGATAGCTCAAAGGCTGCTTGGATAATATAAATCAACCAAGTGCTGAGGATAAAAGCGCTAGTGTAACCGCGATATTTCTTAAAACTGAATACGATGTGGGCAATCGGCACCGTGACTAATGCACCTAACACAGTCACTAAAGCCAATAATGGTGTCACACCAAAAAAGTTACCGATAAATAAGCCAATTAAAGCGCCATTTAGCGCGTACATTCCACTATCAATATCTTCAGCTGACTTGTTGGTGTTGGTGTTGGTGTTGGTGTTGGTGTACATATAGCCATAGAAGGCCAATGCAAAGCTGCAACTGGCGCCAAGCAAAGTAAGAAAAGCCAGTGCAAGTGACTCAATAGAAATGGCAAGCAACAGCAAAGTCGACGTCATGACAGACGGTGTGAAATAGACTTGCCCAATGCCATTGAGCAAGCCTTGAAATGGCAGAATATCCTTGTTCGTTTTCATCGTCTGATTACATTATTGAGTCATGTTAAATTTTTGTAAGTCAGATTGTATACAATTTTATCAAGTTCACCATCTTCGAGTGTTAATTCTGATACCAGCGTTCACCATAAGCTTGTTGATAATCTGGTGTTTCAATGATGCCTTCTTGTTCTGGAACGGTTTCTAATGGCCCAACGACCGTTCGATAAGGCAATACGCCAGCCCATACTGGAATGTCCATATCGGCTTTATCATCATTCACTCCATGTTTACCAATCTTCACGGAAGCTTCTGTTAAAGGTATCGCTAACAACTCGGTCGCGGTGAGTTCTTTTTCATTACTGAGCCTGACTTCATCGGTTCTGCCCGGCGCGATTTGCTCAACAAAGATATTCAACAAGCGATCCTTTTCTTGATTGTCATCGATGACTGAAAATGACCCCAATACCACGGCAGAACGATAATGCGCACTATGATGAAATGCCGAACGAGCCAACACCCAACCATCGAATAAGGTGAACGTTAAACAGGTTGGTTCTCCCTTTTTTAGCCCTTTTAGTAGGCGACTGTTTTTAGCCCCATGAATGTAGACCATATCATCCACTCGCCACGCGAGCATCGGGATAACCATTGGGCCTTGTTCGCCCTGCAATGCAATGTGTGCGATTAAGCTCTCATCAATAATTTGGTGCAGTTTCTCTTGCTCAAATACGGCTTTGTGAGCCCCTTTTTTAATCGTGGTTCTTTTCGTGTTAGATAACATAATCGCTCCTTAATCATTGCCTTTTGATTAATGTAGCGATTAACTGGTCTATTAAATAGAGCCACTTTTAAACACTATTTGGATCCAGTTATGCAGCCTATCGATGTCGGTGATCTACAGTTAGACGAACAACACGACACGCGTCAAACCGCATTGTTCCACGCGATAAGAGAGAAGATCGTTCAAGATTTATGGAGCAAGGGCAGTAAGTTGCCTTCAACACGTAAGTTGGCCGTCGAGTTATCGGTGAGTCGAAATACTGTGATTTATGCGTATGAACAACTGGTCACTGAAGGCTATATCGAGAGTAAGCAAGGCTCAGGGTTTTATGTCTCGGTTGAACAACCAGAACACTTTCTAAGTTTGTCTAAGCCAAACAGTATTCAGGATCCGACGGTCAAACAAACAGTCTGTCAACCGAGTGCAAACATAGCGACACTGAACGACATTAACCGCAGCTTTGCCCCCGGAGTCCCTGACTTAGATGCGTTCCCTTTTGCGAAATGGCAGAGGCTGCTGCAACGCCACTCTACACGTCAGAACATTGCAGGCAATCAAGAGGTTCAGGGAAGTTTAGCCTTGAGAGAAGCATTGAGCGGGTACCTTGCAAGCAGTCGTTCAGTTCATTGCAGTGCCGACAGAATCATCATCACCGCAGGTGCGCAGCAAGCCATCTCAATCGGATTAATGGCGACGTTAGCGATGGGCGACAAAATCCTTGTGGAGGAACCCGGTTATCGACAAGTGCATAAGATTATCGATCTGTTGAGACTAGAGCTGGATGGTGTGAGTGTGCGTGAAAAGGTGGGGCTAGATATTGAAAAAGTGTTGGCCAGCAATGCTAAGGCTCTGTATGTCACGCCGAGTAACCAATACCCAATGGGCACGACTTTAAATACTGAGCAACGCCTTAAACTGATCGATTGGGCCAATCAACATCAGTCATGGATCATTGAAGATGACTACGACAGTGAGTTCCAGTTTGCTCATCGACCTTATACCAGCATGCAAGGTTTGGCGGGTAAGTTGGGATTCGATGATCGCATCATCTATGTCGGCTCTCTGAGTAAGGTGATGTTCAATGGCCTTCGATTAGGGTACTTAGTGGTGCCAGAAAGCCTGGTGGCGAAGTGTCTTGAGATCAAAGACGCGCTCACTGGAGACACGGCATCCCACACACAGGAAGCTTTGGCGGATTTTGTGCGAGAAGGCGACTTGCTGCGTCATATTAGAAAGATGCGTCGGTCATACAAACTCAAGTATGAAGCCATGATAGAAGCTATTGAAAGCGAGTTTCATGGCGATCTTGAAGTGATCAGCCAAGCGGCGGGGCTACATGTGACCGTGAAGTGGTCCAATGGAATATCTGAAACTGAATGGAGCCGACGAGCTGAGCTTCAAAATATCATCATTCGTCCGTTTGATTTTTATGAATACGGTTCGAGTGATGCTCGTGATTGGAGTGGGGCGGTGCTGGGGTTTGGAAATATCCGTTTGGCTGAGATAAAGCCGAAGATCAAACAGATCGCTCGGCTTTTCTATCAGTGATATTGGTAGGTATCGTTTACAGCTTGTCGACAGAAACGGTGGGTTTACCCAACCACTTTTTCCAAGGGAGTGACAATGTCACAAAAATAATCACGGCATAGAGCATCGACCAACTTAAACAGATAAACACCAAGGTACAGATGACCAATGAAAGCATGGCTGTGTATCTAGATGCACCTGTCAGTAATCGGCAAGCGGCTAACATCGCGAGCAGATAAACCAGAACAAAAATACCGTTGGCGAGCTTGAGAAAGAATTCAAGGTCCAAGTTAGACAGTTCACCAATCACACACGAGATAAGCACGACAAAGCCAATTGCTATGGTTGGGTAAAACGGTACGCCGCGGCTGTTCAGTTGAGCCATTCGACTTGTAGGAGAGTGTTGACGAGCCTGAGCCCAGATCATCCGAGACAGGCTTTGTGTGTAAAGGTTTAGGCTAGCAAAGCAAGCAAAGAACCCCAGCACGCTGATGACAGTTTTGAAGCCATTACCAAACAGTTGTTCTGTTACCCAAGGGATGGATGCGGCATCGAATTCAGGTGAACCGAAAGCACCCAGTTTAAGGAGCACCACTGAACAAGCCCAATACACTAGCCCCGCAACAAAACAGCCTGCAATGATCGCGATTGGGAAGTCACGTTGTGGATTTTTGAACTCCTCTCCCATGTGAGCAAAAGCTTCTATTCCGACAAAGCACCAAAACATGACAGCCAACGCAGCGCTGATAGGCCACATAGAATCGGACGAGATGGCAGGAAGAGCAACATCGGCTACCGTGATGTCGGCTTTCCAAACAAAAGCGCTGACCAAGGCGAAAATCGACAAGGCAATCACCGTTTGTAAGCGACCAGAAGACTTACTGCCCATCAAATTGACGGCAATAAGCAGGGCTACAGTAAAGGATTGAGCCCCCAGTGGTGTATCGAGAGGCGCAGGTAACAATTGTTGAGCAAAACCACCTGCCAGTGCAATGGCCGCTGGAATACCGACAGGAATAACACTCACAAACAACCACGCCACGCTTGTTTCTAATCGCTCACTGAACGCCTGACGCACAAAGTAGGCAGTACCACCTGCATTCGGGTAGCGTTTTCCTAATGCTGCGAAGGTCAGTGCAATCGGGCAAATAGCGATAAAAAGGATTAACCAAGCGAGTAGAGACAGCTGACCTGCAATGCCTGCTGCGATCGCAGGGATCATAAATAATCCCGTGCCTAGCAAGGTCGTTGAGAGTTGTCCGATTCCTGAAATAAGCGTGATTTCTTGTTTGAGTTGTGTCATTCGCTCTCCTAGCTATTTGATTCTGGTCACGGTCTTCCAGTAACTTTCTTCTGGTGTGTATGAAGTTATGATTGAGAGCATACATTGTAGACATCAATAATACAGCTAGCGAAACGTCGTAAGACACCGTCATTTTAACGGTATTAATCCGATTAAGCGTGAAAGTGTCGCTGTCAGAATGGCTGTTATAAGTCGGAAAGTTGTGTCAAATTAGGCGTTATAAATAGAAAAATAAATGAAAAGAATCAGAAGCATGGATAAATTTGATCGCCAGATTTTGGATATTCTCAAAACCAATGCACGATGCTCAGTGAGCGATATCGCCCGAGATGTCAGCCTCTCGCGCTCGGCAGTGAACGCCAGAATCAAGAAACTGGAAAGCGACAAAGTGATTACGGGCTACTGCGCTCAAGTGGCAGAACCCAACCAAACGAAGAATGTGTGCGCTTATATCTTGTTGAAGTTCGACATGTCGAGTAGTGACCATAGTTGTGAGTCTTACGCGAAACAAATCCAGAGTATTGATGAGGTGCAATGGTGCCACTCTATTAGCGGTGAGACAGATATGATGTTGTACGTGGAAGTGGAAAGCATGGAGAGCTTGAACCGAGTTCGCGATCAGCTGCAAAGCTACCCAGATCTGCGCCACTTAATGACTCATACGGTTTTGACCGAGTTTTTCAACAAACAGAATGCGACGGTGCATTCATGTTAGGCAATATCAACTTAAACCTGCTGCGTTCACTGCATGTACTTCTTGAAGAGTGTCATGTGAGCCGTGCCGCCCAACGTTTGCATATCACACAATCCGCGGTGAGCCGCCAGCTCAGCCAGTTACGAGATTTGTGTGGTGACCCTTTACTGGTCCGTGATGGCAACAAACTGGTGCCTACCAACCGTGCATTGCTGCTCAAAGGTAAACTCGACGACCTGCTTGGCGAGTTTGACCACCTGTTAGATGATAAACCCTTCGAGCCGCAAGACTGGCAGGGTGAATTGGTGTTGTCTTCGAGTGATTATGTGGCTCAGTATATTCTTCCTGTGATTGTGGCAGAGGTATCCGCTGAAGCACCGAACATCAATTTGGCTTATCGCCTGTGGCAGCCAAACTACCTTGAAGCACTGAACGAGTCTGGGATTCATTTGGCTTCCAGTATGTTTCCCACAAAGCCTGAACATGTCTCAAGCATCAAACTTGGCGAAGATAAGTCGGTGTGTTTGATGCGCAAGTCGCACCCATTGGCTCAACAAGCGGTTTTGAGTGCAGAAGATATTGCTCACTACTCTCACATCAAAGTGACGGGTGGCGGAGATAAAGACAGCTACGCGGACATAGCATTGAAGAAGCAAGGGCTGAAGCGAAGAGTGGCTTTGCAGGTCCCGTTCTTTTCATCCGCAGGTACTGTGTTAATGCAAGACGACTATCTGATGATCGTGCCAGAACATATCGCCTACAATCTAGGTCGACACCTCGATACTACCTACTTTTCGTTGCCATTTGATACGGAAATGCATACCTATTGGTTAATGTGGCACCCTAAATATGACAACGACTCTGCCCACAAATGGGCGCGAGAAAAAGCATTCCAAGCCATGCAAAAGTCGAGTTACAATATCAGTATGACTTGAAATCATAGGTGTGATGATTATCTTTGATTTCAAATAATACCTCCTGCGAATTATGGTAAGTGACAAGTATTGAGTATTAAGCGTAGAGCGTTCAGCTGGAACGCTTTATTTTATTAGGAATGGAATGATGACAGTAACAATTTGGTTTTCTTTATTAGCGATTTGCTTGTTGGGTGCAATGTCTCCGGGCCCAAGCTTGGCGATGATCGCTAAACACAGTTTGGCTGGTGGCCGTATGAACGGGCTTATCGCAGCTTGGTCACACGCTGCTGGTATCGGAATTTATGCGTTCGCAACCATTGTCGGTTTAGCCGTTGTGCTTGAGCAATCCCCAATGTTGTTCAAAGGTATTAGCTTAGCGGGTGCTGCTTATCTGCTTTATCTTGGCGTTAATGCGTTGCGTTCGAAAGGTGGTGTTGCTGCGAAATTAGAAGCGGGTGAAAAGATGAGTTACATGCAGTCTGCTCGTGAGGCTTTCTTGATCTCTATCTTGAGCCCAAAGATCGCGTTGTTCTTCATCGCTCTGTTTAGTCAATTTGTAGCGTTAGGAAATGAACTGACCAATCAGGTTATCATTGTCTCAACGCCACTGATTGTCGACGGCCTTTGGTACACCTTTATCACCTTGGTACTGTCTAGCCCGTTGATTGTTGAACGTATTCGCTCGAAAGCTCAGTTGATTGATCGACTATCTGGCGTGGTGCTGATCTTGCTTGCTGTTCGTGTGGTGTGGACGATATAGCAGTGCGCGATAAGAATAAGTAACTAGGGTCTGTTGACCTTTAGTGGTTAAATTTTATTCTAGCCGAACCCTTCGGGCAGCCTTTGTGGTTCATTTCTACTGCGTTATCGGCTTCTCATGTAGGCTAGCTACACTTCAAAGCCTCTGCCTTGTAGAAATTTCCCACAAAGTGCTGCAAAAATCAGCTCTAAAGGTCAACAGACCCTAGACGTTCACCAGAAACGACACTCATTAAAAAAGGCTCACTAGAGGTTATCTAGTGAGCCTTTTTGATGTCTATGGATTGGCTTGGACAGGTTTGAGCTTATTAACCTTTAGAGTTCAGCACGGCATCTAACTTCTCCATCGAGTCTGAGAAGTAGGGGTTGTAAGTCAAACGCGCATGGTTCTTCCCTTCCTCACGATAGCCCCAAGCTGAGTACCAAACCTCACTTGTCGCGTTGCACTGTTCTTCAAAACCTTCCTCTTGACCATTGGAGCAGATCTTCTCGCTACCATTGATTCCGTAATACGGATTGCTTGGCGAGAACAGTAAGCCCATGTGAGAGCCGTTCGAGATACGCTGCTCTGGAATTTTCATGCTGTACTGAACAGCACGAGGATCCTCGAGAGTCGTCTCTCCTTGCCAAACCAACACATTGTTTGGATTCGGCATGGATTCAGTAAACGCTTGCTGAACGTAGTTGGTGTCAATCACGCTGTCGCCTTCACTCATCATAATAAACACTGGTTTGTCGAAGTGCTTATCTTGTAAGTCATCTCGTACGACTTCTGATGTCTCGTAGTAAACCGAGGCACCATTCATTGGCAATGAGTTGTAACGCAAAACATTGTCTTCAGGATCTTGATCAGCCCAAGTGACAAAGTAGCTTGCTAGTCCTGCGTATTGAACAGCAGACGAGCTTGGTTGAAACGCAGGTGAGAACAGCATTAATCCAGAGATCTTAGGATCGTTGATCGCCTGTGAAGTCACGAGGTTCGCGCCGGTTGAATAGCCGCCTAGCCAAACAGAATCATACTCTTGCTCAAGTAGCTTCGTATGATGAGCCACCACACCTTGCCAATCTTCTAGGCTCGGTTGCATTAGGTCACCCACACGACTGCCGTGACCCGGAAGCAATACAGTTCTCACTAAGTAACCTTGCTCAGCCAAATGGGTAGCGATGTCTTTAAATGAGTAAGGTGAGTCGCCTAATCCATGCACCAATAACACCGCCTTGCCGTTTGGCGAGGTTGGTTGATACTCGGTTGGTGAATTGAGTTGGATCTCGAGTTGCTTGTCTTCTGTCATGAACACGCGGTTTTTCAATAACCAATCTTGGGTGTCATTGACGTAGGCATCAAAGCTGTCTTGCTGATAGCTAGGCAAGTCTGGAGATGTTTCGTAAGCGGGTATAGTTGTCTCGTTGGAACAACCAACGAGACTTAAAGTCGTTAAGGCCAGCAGTGCTAGGAGGGGCTTTCTTTGCATTATGTAATCTTGTCTCTGTTGTGCTTTCACTATGTCTGAAACTAAAGTTTAGGTTACTTTTTGCTTGAAAGGTCTTCGTATTCACCTTCAATAACACCGGCATCATTGGTTGATGACTGACGAGTGTTCATATGAGCTGCAAAACCTTGTTTCTTCATTTGATTCTGAATGCGCTTGCCAGTAATTAAAGCTGCAATAGCTAAAGGAATAGCAAGGATCAAGCTTGTGAATAACGCCAAAAGGCCAGTAAACAATGCAACAATCGTAACTAATATATTTTTCATATTCATTCCTCTTTTTCTATGTTGTTACTTTATCGCTTCTATTCTGAACGAAACATGAACGTCGTTAATAAATCTCTGAGAGTCACTATGACACGGATGTGTGCTGTTAGGGAGTTTATATGTAGTCATAATCACGCATTAAAAATATGGAATAAAACTAAATTCAATAAAATCAACAGCTTAAAAGTTGGCACGCTTGATGCTCTATAGGGTTTGGAATAAGTCACTGTAAGCAAAGTACTTACAGTTAATAAAAATTACTGGAGCCCTTATATGTTTTGTATTCAATGTGAACAAACAATTCAAACCCCAACCGTAAAAGGCTGTTCTTTCGCACAAGGCATGTGTGGAAAAACGTCTGAAGTATCCGACCTTCAAGACGTGTTGGTGCATTCTCTTCAAGGTGTTTCTTTTTGGGCCAATTTGGGCCGTGCGTGTGATGTTATTGATACTGAAATCGACGAGTGGGCGCCAAAAGCGTTTTTCGCAACATTAACCAACGTTAACTTCGACCCTGCTCGTATCATTGAATTTGCACAGCAATCTCATGAATTTAAGCAGCGCTTAGAACAACAGGTTCGCGCGGCAGCGACATTGATTGGTTTTGAGATCCCAGCGCTTTCTGCTGCCGCTCAATTCGACCTTCCAACGGACTCTTCAGAGCTATTGGCGCTTGCCCCTCAAGCGGCGGTAAACCGTGGTCACGATTCTCAACACGAAGATGTGATTGGTCTTCGCCTACTTTGTCTTTACGGGCTAAAAGGTGCGGCAGCATACATGGAGCACGCACGTGTTCTTGGTCAAACTGACAATGCTATCTTTGCTGAATACCATGAAATCATGGCTTTCCTAGGTACGGATCCATCAGACCTAAAACAACTACTAGATACGTCTATGCAGATTGGCTTAATGAATTACAAAGTCATGGAAATGCTGGATAAAGGCGAGACAGATACATTTGGTCACCCTCAACCAACAACCGTGAATGTGAAGACGAAGCAAGGTCACTGTATCCTTGTTTCTGGTCACGACCTGCATGATCTAGAAAAGATCCTTCAACAAACGGAAGGCAAGGGCATTAACGTTTACACCAATGGTGAGATGCTACCTGCACACGGCTACCCTGAACTAAACAAGTACCCACACCTTGCGGGTAACTACGGTAGTGCTTGGCAGAACCAGCAAAAAGAATTTGCGAACTTCCCAGGTGCGATCGTAATGACATCGAACTGTCTGCTTAATCCTGATGTGGGCTCATACGCTGACCGCCTATTTACGCGTAGCATCGTAGGCTGGCCGGGTGTTGCTCACCTTGAAGGCGACGATTTCAGTGCAGTAATTGATTGTGCTCTTGCGCAAGAAGGCTTCAAGCATGACGAGATCGAGCAAATGATCACTGTCGGCTTTGGTCGTAATGCTTTGATGGAAGCTGCGCCTGCGGTTGTTGAACAAGTGAAAGAAGGCAACATCAAGCACTTCTTCCTTGTGGGTGGCTGTGACGGCGACAAATCTGAGCGTAGCTACTACACAGATTTCACAGCGCAAGCACCAGAAGATTCCGTAATCCTAACATTGGCGTGTGGTAAATTCCGTTTCAACAAGAACCAATTCGGTGACATTAACGGCATCCCACGTCTGTTAGATGTTGGCCAATGTAACGATGCTTACTCTGCGATTCAGCTTGCTATCGCACTGTCTCAAGAGTTTGATTGTGGTATCAACGAACTACCACTAACGCTGGTTTTATCTTGGTTCGAGCAAAAAGCGATCGTTATCCTGCTTACTCTGTTTGCTCTTGGTGTGAAAGGTATCTACACCGGCCCAACAGCACCCGCTTTCCTAACAGAGAACCTACTAAAGATTATTCAAGACGAGTTCGACATGCGTTCTATCTCAACGCCAGAGCAAGATCTTAAAACAATCTTAGCGGCTTAATCTAAGCCCACTCCCAAGCCCCGTTGTTGCTGTTCTCTAGGAACGTGCAGCGGCGGGGCTTTCTAGATTTAATTCTTTAGTATCAGTAAGGTGCGTGAACTATGTATGCATGGTCGGATAGCGATTCAATCAATTTAGTGTGTTTAAAGAAATGGCACGAGACGCCAGATACGGTCAGCTTTGAGCTTGGCAGTATTCCACAAGACTTACATTTCAATTTTAAGCCCGGTCAGTTCATCACCTTGGGGTTAGATATGCCGACGAAAACGGATTACCGTGCTTATTCCGTGGCTTCTTGCCCCGAAGATAACCGCCTGAAGTTGACGGTCAAGCGTGTGGAAGGTGGCTTGGTTTCGAACTTTATTGTTGATGAGCTTGATGAAGGTGACGAGGTTTCTGTGTTGAAGCCGGCAGGCGCGTTTAACTGTATTGATTGCATGCCAACGGCAACAAAGAAAGTAACGCTAGTGAGTGCGGGCTGTGGCATTACACCCGTAATGGCGATGGTAAAATATTGGCTGTCTCAAGACAGTGACATTGAGATTGATTTCGTCCACATGGCACGCAACAAGCTTGAGACTATCTACTTTCAAGAACTTCATCAGCTCGATGAATCACATGCGAATTTCAACTTAAAACTGCTGCTGAAAGACAACGAAGGAACAACCGCCCCTCAAGGTCGTTTAGATAAAAACTGGTTGGTGAAACTGAGCCCAGATATCTTAGACAGAACGGTTTACCTGTGTGGGCCTGTCGGCTTCATGCAAGATATTGAGAGTTATCTGAAAGAACTTGAGTTCAACATGGATAACTTCTATCAAGAAAGCTTTACTCCTGCTACTCAGAATGCTCAATCAGAAGCGTCACAAGCCGAAGTTGCTGACGATACGAATAGTGCTGTTAACGTATTTGTGCCTGCGTTTGGCGCTGAAGTTGAAGCGGAAACTGGCACACCATTGGCGGATTCATTAGAAAAAGCAGGCGTTCCAATTATCATCGCTTGTCGTAGTGGGATTTGTGGTTCGTGTAAATGCAAAGTGACCAAGGGCTCTGTGGAGTCAAGCAGCCAAGAGACATTGACGCCAGAACAGATTGAACAGGGCTACGTGCTTGCATGTTCAAGCTCGATTCAGTCAGATGTTGAGGTTGAGTTATAACAGACGTGAAGCTGTGCAAGAGTAATGAAGACAAGATCTTGTCATCGAGATAAAAGTTAGGGTGCTAGATGTAAAAAGGCCACCTAGATCAGTTAGAGAGAGCAGATCTAAGTGGCAACCCTTTTGTTTATACGGGGGAGTAAAACAAAAGGGGTTGCGAAGCCCATAAAAGACTTCGCAGATATAGTTATTATGTTGTGGAGCTTGTTGCGATGGACGTATCTACACGAGCGAAGTTAATTAAACTTCTGGGTATGTCTTGTAGCGTACACCCATCATCTGTTCCATACAGTGAACAACTTGGCAGCTGTAGCCAAACTCGTTATCGTACCAAATGTACAGCACGGCACGGTTGTCTTGTGCGATAGTCGCCACACCGTCAACCACACCTGGGTGACGAGAGCCAACCAAGTCTGTAGATACAATCTCAGTCGAGTCTGTGTAATCGATTTGTGCAGATAAAGCAGAAGACAGCGCCATTTCACGCAGGTACTCGTTCAACTCTTCTTTGTTTGTGCCTTTCTCAAGGTTTAGGTTCGCAACTGCCATTGAAACGTTTGGCGTAGGTACGCGAATCGCATTACCTGTTAGCTTACCTTCCATTTCCGGCATCGCTTTTGATACTGCTTTAGCAGCGCCAGTCGATGTCAAAACCATGTTCAGTGACGCAGCACGACCACGACGATCACCCGAGTGGAAGTTATCGATTAGGTTTTGATCATTGGTAAATGAGTGCACCGTTTCGATGTGACCAGACAGCACGCCAAACTTGTCGTGAACCGCTTTCAATACTGGCGTGATTGCGTTAGTAGTACAGCTTGCTGCAGAGATGATGGTGTCTTCTGGCTGAATAACATTTTCATTTACACCAAATACCACGTTCTTGATGTCGCCTTTACCTGGCGCAGTCAGTAGCACTTTCTTCGCACCGTTACACGCAACGTGTTGGCTCAGGCCTTCCGCGTCACGCCATACGCCTGTGTTATCAACCACAAGTGCGTTTTCAATACCGTAAGCCGTGTAATCCACTTCTTCTGGTTTGTTTGCATAGATAACTTGGATGAAGTTACCGTTAACGATGATCGCTTTGCGTTCTTGGTCTACAACAATGCTGCCGTTGAATTGGCCGTGTACAGAGTCACGACGGAGTAAGCTAGCACGTTTTTCTAGGTCGCCATCTTTGCCGCCACGTACAACGATTGCACGTAAACGTAGTGGGTAACCCGGGCCACTTTTCTCAATCAATAGGCGAGTTAGCAGTCGGCCAATACGACCAAAACCGTACAATACAACGTCACGAGGCTCTGTCATCGCATCGCCTTCAAGCGATTCGATAAGCGCAGTTTGTAGGAAATCATCCAACCCGTGTGTGTCTTCGCGATCTTGCCAGAATGAATGCGCAAGGCGACCAACGTCGATACGACATGGAGATAAGTCCATAGAGAGAAGGTGTTGAATGATAGGTTGAGTCTGTTCTGCTGTAAGAGGAGAACCAGTGTAACGTTTTGCGATGCGGTGAGCTTTGATGATGTCGATAGTTGTCGCGTTAACTAAGGTCTTACCAAAGAGGATAACTTCTACGCCTTTTTGACGGTATAACTGACCTAAAGTTGGAGCGATGGATTCAGCAATGGTTTGACTAGTTTGCCAATCTAGGAGGTGCTTTTCGGGACTCATCTTTACTCGGGACCTTTCACGTTAAGTTTCTGCATTCATGGCGGTTGTAGGGAAGCCAATCAGCATAGGGGGTTTGAGGCATCAGTCTGTGGTCTTTATTGCCACTTAAATGTGCTGATATACCTTGTGTGTAACTTGTGATTTTTATGTGGCAGGATTGTAAGGTACGACGGGTTATTCTGCTAGGAAAAATAAATGCAGACAAAATATCTTTAAATTGCCTTGATATTAGCAATAAATCAAGATTTGAACGTCGATAAAGACTATTGACTTTAACAATCTGTAGCACTTATTTTTCGTCAAAAAATACTCAATTCAAAAGATAATATGTAATGCAGGTCATAATGAACAATAAAGGTGTGATCGCTAACTCAAGTTACACGTAAACAGTAAACGACAAATAAGGGAATCAGCGAGTATTGTTGTTCGACCTTTGAATAAGCCTAGCTTGAGCGTGAAAAGTGCATCACGCAAACGATTGGATGTCACAATTTTAACCTAACTATCCGCTTTGTTAGCGCGCAGAGTCGTTATTCATAGTCTAGTTGAGCCGCTAAATGTGGCCGTTCACTTGTTATGCGGGTGATAATAACTGGAGAAAACGTCTTTTGTTTACATTTTGCTCACTGAAATCTCGTTTGTTTACATTTCATTGGTAGAAACCTCCTCGAGTAGACCTCTCTCACATAACGTTCACTTGTCTAGAATCGGCTTGTCTCAACCTCACTTAGTAAAGCAGACACCTCCGCTTTAAAGCCCTGTTTTGGATGCTTGTTGATTCTAATTTTTGGTTCTGGGCTCAGAGTATCGTTTGTTCATATCCAATTTGATCAATAACCCCCTGTTAATGTCCTATTCTTAATTTGGGCTAAGTAAATTACTTTCGGGAAGGGAGTAGTTATAAAAATGATAAACATGTCAATTAGATGGCGTCTTATTTTTCTTTCCACGGTTTCTGTACTCATTATGTTTGGGTTTACAGTGAATGAAGTGCTTAAGAACGATGAGAAGATGAATCACCTTGAAACAACGCGTATTAAGGTCGAAGCGCTTCAATCTTTTAATACGGTTTCAAGTGATGCTTATCGATGGTTGGTGCTGTCTAATGACTCCCCTGAGAAAGGTCAGTTGCTTTTAATACTTCAATCAGAACTGGATAGACTCACTCAGTATGGAATGCGACTTCAACAGTTCGACAGCAATTGGAGTATTGACCCTCAGTTAGCTGAATTGAAAAAGCTGTTGATGAGCCTAGCTAGTGCGCCTGAAACGACAGACAACAGACAATTAACAGAGCGCGCTTTCGACTTATTAAAAGACGTGCTAATAGAGCTGTCTGAATATCGTATGGCCTTAGTCGATGAAAATATCGGTCAAGCGGATGCGATGTTTATCAATCTTACGCATTACGTGTTTTGGACTCAGAGAGAGGCGTGGTTAAGCTTCAGCTTGTATCGCTCCCCAGAGTTTAAAAACCAATACTTGCTTAGTTATGTCGGTGCTCTAGAGAGGCAGCAACAGCTATTAGATACCTTTTTCCGTTCGGATACGCGTTCTCCAAACATTAGACAGTTGTTAAACGCTGTCGCCAAAGATGAATTCCAAGACAAGTTCACATCTCGAATCCTCAAAGGGGACTTTTCATCACCCGAAATATATCAACACTTAAAAAGCTTAGAGCTTAAAAAACGGGCGATTTCAAAAGCGATTGGCGCTTACACCAATCAAATACAGTTTGAACTGACCAAGAATATCGCGTTGCAGAAAAGGCAAACCTTGGTCATGACGTTGCTTATACTCATCGCTTCTGGGGTTCTGATGTGGCTTGGGGTTGCGACGTCTCTGCGCTTAAACAGAAACCTGTCGATTATCTTGAAAGGCGTGTCGGAATGCGCTGATAGCTACGGCCAGCCAAAGGTGATCCATATCCAAGGGAACGATGAGCTTGCCGAGTTCACTGAAACCCTAAATCGAGTGATGGAGCGCAACTATCTACACAACAAAGAGTTGATAACAGCAAAAGAAGATGCGATTTCGGCTAACAAAGCCAAAAGCGCATTCTTAGCCAATATGTCACATGAAATACGCACACCACTTAACGGGATCATTGGCATGGCTGAGATTTTATCTCAAAGCCAATTGAGCCCAAATCAACAAGAAGTACTGGGAGATATCGAATCGTCTTCTCACTCTTTACTGGTGCTGCTTAACGACATCCTCGACCTGTCTAAAATCGAGTCGGGTAACTTGATGTTGTCACCACACAATGCTGAT
The DNA here is from genome assembly GCF_041467855.1 of Vibrio sp. 10N.247.311.51. Taxonomy (NCBI): domain Bacteria; kingdom Pseudomonadati; phylum Pseudomonadota; class Gammaproteobacteria; order Vibrionales; family Vibrionaceae; genus Vibrio; species Vibrio sp. 10N.247.311.51. Next base: position 121,488 of record NZ_JBFSVK010000004.1, read on the forward strand.
TTGCGAGAAGCGGTCTATGACTCCGTGAGTGTGATTCAATCGAAAGCGATCAGTAAGGATATCGAGCTCGACATCAATATCGACTATCAAACGCCGCCACAACTGTTTTTCGATGAGTACCGCGTGCGACAGGTGCTGACCAATCTGCTTTCTAATGCCATCAAGTTTACGTCCAAGGGCACAATTACAACGGACATAGCTTATACACCTATGTCTATGGGCAGGGGCAAGCTTGAATGCAGTGTGTCTGATACCGGGATTGGGATTGAACCAGAGAAGTTAGAGTCCATATTTGAACCTTTCACTCAAGAAGATGGCAGCATTACCCGTCAATTTGGTGGTACGGGGCTAGGTCTTGCGATTTGTCGACAGCTTGTTGATTTGATGGGTGGTTACATTACCGCGCGTTCAGTGAAAGGAGAGGGCTCTACATTCACGTTTTGTTTGTATGTCGATGTTGTAGAAGCGCCTGTTCAAACTTTCGATAACCTGAGCCAAGCGACCATCATATCGAACTCTTTCAATTACCTCGATCAGCTTGTTAAAGAGTGTGAGCGTTTGAATGTTCGAGCCAATGTGGTGTCATCCATTGCTGCTCTGAGTGAAAGTGTCAAAGAAAGCGACTTCATACTTTATTGTCATACCTTGCATCACTCGATGGAGAAAGATCTTGCGACGTTGAAGGCGCTATATCCTCTTGCTCGCGTCATCGTGTGTCAGCATCACCTATTTAAAACCAACCTAATCACAGAGACGGTCCACTCTACTCATACCTTGCCATTCTTGGGCCGACGTTTCTTAACTAGCTTACAATCTCTCGATGTAGGCGAAGAGCAAACTCCTCAAGTGGAAGCAAAAGATGAAGAGGTTCGCTCTTTGAATCGACGCATTTTGATTGTTGAAGATAATCTGATGAATCAAAAAATAGCGAGCTTCTTCCTTGAGCAAGCGGGTTATGAATATTTGATTGCCAGTAATGGCCAAGAAGCGGTGGATGTCATCACCCAGGGTGCTCAGTTTGATGCTGTCTTAATGGACTGCATGATGCCTGTTATGGACGGTATAACGGCGACTCGTACGATTCGTCAGTGGGAAGCCGATCAACAAGTCACACCATTACCCATCATTGCTTTAACCGCCAGTGTTCTGGAAGAAGACATCAAAGACTGTTTTGAAGCTGGTATGAACGCCTACTTACCGAAACCCTATAAATCTCATCAACTGTACGATCTTTTCAGTAGCCTTGATATTGTCTAAGGGCACTCGTATCAAGGCTAGCGTGGCGCTACTTAACGAACTTCTAATCCAAGGTTGTATTGTGCAAGGCAACGACCGACATAGCTGATTTTCAGCAAGGCTGCGACTAAGATGGTGCTGATATGGGCGACGATTTGAATTGGCAGTGAGAAGTGATCGGCCATTGGATAAGCAACGATAATACTGAGAAGCATAAGCAAGGTTGTGATAGCTAGACTGAAGTTTGAAACAGAAAGCAGAGTTTGAAAGCGTTGAGTCATCGTCTTCATATTGAATTCCTAATTGCTATTAATAATTATGATACTTGTTATTAATAGCAATTAGCGTTCCAGTTTTAATTTACATTTAAAATCATTATCTTATGTGGTTTAATTTGTTTTTAGAGTCTAAATGACACGGGTGAATTGTAAGTCTTTATGACTCGATCGTGTTTCTTTACCATTGTCTAAACCCACACGTATCGATGTGGAATCGAACACCAGAATATAAACCCAACCCAACGTTATTTTTTTGCCCGAACTCCGAATGAATCTTTTTAAGCTTCACGTGTAGATCTTCACGAGTAATGTCATTCGCAGGAACCAGGTCTAAGGCACAGAACTCTAAGTGCTTGCTTCGCAGTGCACCGCCAGCTTGTTGGTTGTAGAGCTTAGAACGTTCACCAGATACGGGAATCACGACGCCGATTTCAGGTTCAATGTATTGTTGTATGTACTTCAACGTCTTGATCATGTTGGGTACGTTTTTCTTATCAGGCAGGGTAAACAAGGTGGTGTTGCTCATTGCCCAGTCTGTCCCTTGCAGCAGAACGAGATGCAAAGGCATACTCTGCGTAATGCCGGCGTCTTTGAGCTGCTGACCGATCTCTCTCACTTGGTCTTCTGCGTGATTTAGAAGCATCCAACCTCTAAACGCAGAACGAGTCGGGACTTTATAGCCATGAACATCGACAACGAGATCGTCATAAGTAATTTCCGTCTCTTCGGTATACAGTCGTTCAAATTCTTCAGGGTAGGGTTGTGCGGTTGATAGGGCTAAGGTAATCAGAATACTTGCGTACATAAGGTCTCTCCATCGCTGATGTTCACCTAGTTATTTTTCTTCCTACGGTTGCTCAGTTTTCTCTAATGGTTCAGTGTTCTATAGTTGTTCAGTTTCATGCGGTTACTTAGGTACGCTTAAGTATAGACGCTAGAATTTAGGTACAAAAAAACCCACTACAAAGAGTGGGTTACTAACATTATTACAAGTTAATCAACGAGGTGAGATTACTTCTTACCTTGGATTTGCTTGTCTTCTTCTGTCAGTTCACGAATGCGACGGCTGATGTCACGGCGAGCTTTAGAAATCTCAGCGCTCTTGATGATGTGGTCATCAACACGATCTTCGTAGTCAGCTTTCATGTTCTTGATAATGCCTAGGATCTCGTCGTGAGTCATCTCTGGCTTGATGTAATCAAGTAGGTTATCAAGAAGGTCGACACGCTTACGGTTGTCACGAACTTTCTTTTCGTTGTCTAAAAGTTCACGCTTAAGTTTGTTCTTACGTCGTGCTTGGTTAACAATTTCAAATACGCTGCTCATAGATTCCTTTTCCTATTCGTCAAATACGTTGTCTGGTTCTGATTAAAGCACATCAATTGATGATGTAACAGTCTTTAGATCAAAGCAAAAGTAAGGTTGTTTAATTATTCGTCACTCTCGCTGATGTGTGATTGTTTTTATCTTACCGTTCAAGTTAGTATCCCATGTAGATACTGCATTGATACGAAATGTGAAATGAATCAACAACAATTGGAAAACGAAGAATTGGACGACAATGTCACGGAATCTTCAGCAGAACAAAACAAGCTTCGTGATGCGTATGTACAAGAGCGTACTTATTTGGAAGTCGTGGAAATAGAGCTAAACCGTTCCAAGATCATAATGATTGATGAACAGGGCAGAAAGAAACGAGTACCAATTTTGTCTGAACACTAGTTACTGCATTGTTAGGTGTTGAGATGGAATTATCAAAATAATAAAAAGGAAAAACGATGAACACAGTACTTTCCCCAATTGAAGCGAGAATTATCGGTTGTTTGATCGAGAAAGAAGTCACTACTCCCGATCATTACCCACTGACACTGAACAGTTTAACCACGGCATGTAATCAAAAGAGTAACCGTGAACCTGTTCTCTCTCTTTCTGAGTCAGATGTTTTGGATGCGGTTGATGGCTTAATCGGACGTCGCATGGTGAGCGATGAGAGCAGCTTCAATAGCCGTGTTAATAAGTATCAGCATCGTTTTTGCAACACTGAGTTCGGTGATCTGCAATTTACAGAGCAAGAGCGCGCAATCATCTGTTGTATGTTACTGCGCGGCGCGCAAACACCTGGTGAACTTCGTACTCGCACGGGTCGCCTTGCAAACTTTAGTGATGTGAAAGAAGTAGAAGCAACATTAGATAAGCTAGCTGCAAGAGAAGCAGGTGCCTTGGTGGTAAAACTACCACGTGAAGCGGGTAAACGTGAATCACGCTACCAGCACTTGTTGAGTGGTGAAGTGGATGTTGAAGCGTTTGCGACGGCATCGGTAAGCTCGGCTGCGCCTTCTGCAACGAGTGAAAAGTTTGAAGAACTTGAGTCTGAAGTAGCAAGCCTACGAGCAGAAGTGGCAGAGCTTAAGGCTCTGGTTGAATCACTGCTTTAAATGTCAGACGCTGATAAAAATGCGGATTGGGTCGTGTACTTGATCCGCAATCGCCACAATGCCCTTTATTGTGGCGTGACGAACAATCTAGAACGTCGATTTGAACAACATCAAACTGGTAAAGGCGCCAAAGCTTTAAAAGGTAAAGGCCCGCTTAAGCTGGTTTGGAGTTTTGATGTTGGCTCAAAAAGTGAGGCGTTGAAAACCGAATACGCGATCAAGCAATTGCCCAAATCCCGCAAAGAAAAACTGGTATCACTCAAACTGATTATTGAGTGGCGAAAAGACAAAATTCAATATATCGAAGTCTCATAATTCATAGCCAAAATGTTTGTTATTGATTAAATCTTAATAATGTAAGGGTCTATAATAAATTAAGCTAAGCTTATGAATTTAAATGGTAATTAATCTTACTGTGAATGGGCTGAAATCATGATTGAACTGGTCGTTCTTAATCTCCATTCCAAATTAACATATTGCTCATTTAGAATGTCGTTCTAATTAGTGTTAGACGCTATCATTTATCATCGTTGTCCTACATAATATCCATTAGCCATACAAAGAGATGGTGTCATGCTAGGTTAAAAAATGAGCCAAAGTAGCTCATATAAAACGAGAAAAATATGAAACGTTTACTGATGTTGTTTGGACTTGCCGTATTTTCTGCGTCCGCTCTCTCCTATGGTACTCATGTCCTCAATGGGTACTGGGAATACCAAGATTATCTTTCCACTTTTCCAGAACAAAGAGCATTGACCGATAAAATGGTCGAGGCTGTAAAAAATCACCCTGTGCCACTGAGAAGAATCCAAGACGAGCCGATTACGATTTCCGTGGTGTATCCGGGTCAACAGATCTCGGATTACTGGGTTCGTAATATTCAAGCTTTTGAGAAGCGTCTCGATAGGCTTAAGATCCGCTATCAAATAAATCAAGTGTTTACCCGTATTAATGCCGATCTCGCGCAGCAGAGCATTTCATTGCAAGAAGCGATTGAAAACAAAACGGATTACTTGATTTTCACGCTAGATACCACGCGCCACCGCAAGTTTATTGAGCACGTGTTGACCTCTACAGATACTAAGTTGATCCTTCAAAATATCACGACGCCAGTGCGAGCTTGGGCAGATAGACAGCCATTTATGTATGTGGGTTTTGACCATGCGACAGGCAGCTTAAAGCTGGCGGACTATTTTAAACAAGTAAGCCCACCAGACAGTAAGTATTCTGTTTTGTATTACTCACAAGGTTATATCAGTGATGCGCGTGGAGATACTTTTATCCATGAAGTGAATTCGGATACCAACTTTAACCTTAAGTCTTCGTTTTACACAAAATCAAACAAAGAAAGTGGCTACCAAGCGGCTAAAATCAGCATAGAGAACGATAAGGATCTAGACTTTATCTATGCATGCTCAACGGATGTCGCTCTCGGTGCAATGGAAGCGATTCGCGAATCGGGTCAAGACATCTTAGTGAATGGTTGGGGAGGCGGCTCTGCTGAACTTGAAGCCATTGCAAGGGGAGACTTAGATGTCACTGTCATGCGTATGAACGACGATACGGGCATTGCGATGGCAGAGGCGATCAAGTGGGATCTAGCCGGTTTGGAAGTACCTACCGTTTACTCTGGTGAATTTGAAATTGTGACCAAGGAAGATTCCCCAGAACGTATTTCAGAACTTAAACAGCGAGCATTTAGGTACTCAGGTCAATAATGAAGAAAAGCTACGCCAGTACACCTAGGAACACTTTAGCTAGACTCATTACGCGTATCGTTATTTTAGTGATAGGCGTGATGGCACTTGGCGTGCTTATTCATAATTATGAAACCAGCAGTAACATCGTAAAGCAAGAGACGAATCGAACGGTTCAGCAAACCTCAAGCCTGATCCAAAACATGTTTGATTATCGTTTGTCGGTGCTGCAAATCCACCAAGACAGTAGTTCACACAGTGACACTCTCAGAGAGTATTTTGATACGAGCGATGAAGAGGTGCTGAGCTACTTTTTCTTTGGTGTTGACCAACGTGAACCTGATCATGCGCCAGATTTACGCTTTGTGGCTACCCATGATGGTTTGGCTTGGGAAGATGGTAACAGTCAATTTTATGGTTTAGATGAGTCTAGCTTAAAGCATATTTCTGATGAGGTTTCGTTCAGCAGTAATTGGCATTTTATTAAACTGAGGACAGATATAGGTAAGCGTCACTTGTTGGCTCGCCGTACCCCTATTGTTGATAACGCTACCGGGGAAGTCCTTGGTCAGCTCTATATCGCCATTGTGCTTGATAACAACTTCTCTTTGGCTGAGTCAATCCAACAGGGCAGTAATAGCGAAAATATCGTGATTGAAGCGCACGGAACACCTGTTACATCGACATTCAGTGGTGATGAAAGCTATACCATTACAGACATACTCAATTATCACATATACGAACAGTTGCCTCGTCATTTTGTCACCATCGCAACCATTAAGATCAATGCTGTTGAAACTCCTTTAATCATTCGAGCTGTTCAAAAAAATAATAATTTCATTGCGTTAGAAGAGAATTATCAGCGTGCGATCATCGTGGTGATTGTGGTGATTATATTGATGTCATTCTTTGCGCGAACTTGGATTCAAAGAAGGGTTGCCGCTGAGTTAGATAAGCTGATGGATTTCACTCGTTCAGCAAGTGATGGTGAAGAGTACAACAAGTTCGATGGTTCTAATATTTTCGAATTTCATCATATTGGTTGTACCCTTGAAGACACCTTTGAGCGCTTATCGGAACAGAATCAAAAGTTTCAAGATCTCTTTAACTTTGCCCATTCGCCTATATTGGTTTGGTCTGAGAAAGGCGACTTAATTCAGATGAACCCCGCCGCTCGTATGGCGTTGTTCGATGCTGATGACAATTATGGTCCAATTGCTCAAGAGTTTGAGCATCGTATGCTGCCTAATATTCAAATGGTGGTTCAAGGCTCTAAACTGACGGGTATCAACGTTCCCATTGGTGAAAAGGTGTTTCGCTGGAACATGTCTGCTATTCGTGTGGAACACGGCATCACAGGTGTGGTGGTACAAGGGCAAGATATTACTAAGCTTATAGAGGCGGAAAGGCAGGCTGATCGAGCAAGAGAAGAAGCCGAGCATCTTGCAAATGTACGTGCAGACTTCCTAGCTAAGATGAGTCACGAGATTCGCACGCCGCTCAACGGTATTCTCGGTGTGTCTCAGCTGCTCAAGCGCTCTATGCACAATGAAGATAATCGCGAGCAAGTGGATGTACTATGTAATAGTGCGGAACATTTACTGGCGGTACTTAACGATATCTTGGACTTCTCAAAGATTGAGCAAGGGCAGTTTAATATTCAAAAGAAAGACTTCCGCTTGGGGGAGTTAGTTAATACCTTAGACAGCATCTATCGCCCACTGTGTGAAGATAAATCCGTCGAATTTACCATTGTGAACCACTTGGTTGATGACATCGAAATCAACACCGACCAAGTGCGTCTCAACCAGATCATGTTTAATCTGTTGAGCAACGCCCTTAAATTCACTCATCAAGGCGGTATCTCCGTCAGCTTTGAGCTCGAGAGTATCTTTAACTCCGATCACGCCAGCTTAATCGTTCGAGTGAAAGATTCCGGAATTGGTATTGATGAAAGTAAAATTGATGCTGTTTTTGAACCCTTTGTTCAAGCCGAAGAGACCACGACTCGTGAATATGGCGGTACTGGTCTAGGGCTTACTATTGTAAAAAATCTGGTCGATATGCTGGAAGGGGACATTCAAGTCCGCAGCGTGATAGATCAAGGCTCAGAGTTCACGATAGAAATTCCAGTGGTCGTGCACGCCAAACCGCTATTGGTCGATGCTAAGCAACAAGCTGAAGTTGAGCCAGAGGCATTGTTTAGTCGATCTTTGAATGTGTTGCTGGTGGAAGACAATCACACCAACGCCTTTATTGCTCAGGCTTTCTGTAAAAAATATGGCATGGTCGTCACTTGGGCAAAAGATGGCTTAGAAGCGATTGAGATGGCTAAGACGATTACCTATGACTTGATCTTGATGGATAACCAGCTCCCTAATCTCGGTGGTGTAGAAACCACTCAGCAGCTAAGAGGTGAGATTGGTGTGTTAGCCCCTATTTATGCGTGTACCGCTGATGCTCAAGAGTCGACAAGAGACAGCTTTATGGCCGCAGGGGCGAATTACGTGATTGTAAAACCGATTAAAGAAGAGTCGCTCCACCAAGCGTTTGTTCATTTCAAAAACTCATACTGGAATTACACAGAGCACTAGGCTTTAACTTAGTGCTCTTTAATGGAGTCTGTTGTAGAGAAGTCACTAATTTTCTGCCTTTATATCGAGCCAGCGACAAAGGCTTGTTCCAATAGCAGCGTTTTCAACTCATCACTCATGTCTAGGTGTTCAGGGAATTGGATACCTAACAGCCAGCCTTGTCTTTGCCTTTTCTTACTCACCACTTTGTAGACAAGATCGTCACCTAAGTACTCATTTAAGTCAGAATTAACTTTTATCTTCCAACCGACATCAATATCTGATTGCTGGGTAAGATAGATACCGCACCCTGACGCTGAAAAGTCGACCAGTGTGGCATCCAGCGACAAGGTATCAAAAGTGACTTCACAGCTGAGACGTACTTTATACCTTTCGTGTTCACGAATAGGCTTGGTTGCAAAGTTTGAGGGTGGGCGAAGGAAGATTAGATGTGCTGGAGAGGTGATATGAGCCAGTACATTGGTTTTGAACGCGACAATGTGCCCAAGTTCGGTGTCGGTAATCGCACGAACAATAATATCAACGTTTGTGAGCTTTCTCAGCGTCAGTGCTTCTGTCGCTTTTTGCGTAAGCTCTAGGATAAGGTACTGATCTTCTTTGTGTCCGATATAAAGTGTACTGATCTGGATTGAGTCGTCTGGGCCAAATTCCAATACACCTGCTGTTTTTGTACCTGGCTTTAGGTATCTGAACAGTTCTAAGTTTTTATCTTTATGCATATTCGTTACTGAACAATGTTAATCGTTTGATGAAATAATATAACGTCCTGATAAAACTATGTCATTAGTTTCATTGAAGTAATTAGCAACGTACAACAAAAAATGAATCGCTGTCTCAAGTAAACAACGGCTTACTCTTGTCGTAAAACAAGATACACTGCTGACAGATATATACTTGATGGAGAAATAGTAAATGGAACTGGAAACCTTATTGAATACTCTGGCTGAAACCCCAGAAGCCGTGAAATTTGAAGATACAATGCAAGTGATCGAAGCTCACTATGATTTTTCTGAGAGCGAATTTCGCAATGGTGAGGTAGTGAACGCTGCAGGGCAGAATAATGGTTCGTGTAAGATTTTTGCTTTTGGTTTAGAGCAAGGTTTATCAGCGGAGCAAACACTTGCTTGTTTTGGTCAATTTTATCGTAACGACGTGTTAGGTTTTCCTGAGAACAGCGACCATCAAAATATTCGTAACTTTATGGTTCATGGCTGGAATGGTATCCAGTTTTCTCAGCCTGCGCTGGTTGTAAAAGCGAAGTAGACACTAACCAGGTAGCGATCAGGTCGAAACTTAGTCTCAGTATTTTGAAGCGAGAAAATAACCTCTCGCTTTTTTGTCTATGTTGAACCAGCTCGTAACTTGATAACTAGTAACGAGCTGAATAGGTTCTAAACTACTGAACAGGCAAAGCAGACAAGCACTTACGACACATACAAACTCCAGCTTTTGGAATATCGCTAGTATCTCGTTTTTCTAGCTCAAAACACCAACATGTCTCTTTACCGGCACTGATATCGCATTGAGCTGGCTCATTACACTGTGGACACTGGTGAGTCGAACTCTCGCCACTAAGATTATCCATAACCGACGTTTGCTCTTCTTCAGATAAGCCTTTCCAACCTATAATTTCATCCATTGTTCGAAAGCAGCCACTACACATTCCGCCATTATTTTTACAAGCCGCTCGGCAAGGTGTTTTCATTTATCTAACCTGTAATTCATTTGGGCTGAAATGTAGCATATTTGTTTCTTCTTGAAGAGCCGTTAAGCTAAGAAATTACTCAGTTAAATTTAGAAATGACCTCGTAATTTTTACGCTTTTCATGTAGCATCTCGCCCCTTTTGTTGAGGGGGGGATATTATGTTTATTGGATTTGATTATGGAACAGCGAACTGTTCTGTCGCGGCGATGGTTAATGGAGAGCCAAGCCTGTTACCGCTCGAAGGTAACAACCACTATATTCCCTCAACCGTGTTTGCGCCTACTCGTGAGAGTGTTTCTGAACATCTATTCCGCCACTTGAATATCAAGCCGAGTGATGCGATCGGTGAGCAAGTTTTACGACGTGCGATCGCTCTGAATAGAGAAGAGAGTATCGACCTAGTGCCAGAAGACATGGCATTTGGTCAGGCTGCGTTGGACTTATATTTAGAAGACCCTCGCGATGTTTATTATGTTAAGTCCCCTAAGTCTTTCCTTGGTGCGAGTGGACTGCATGATGTTCAGGTGAGTTTCTTCGAAGATTTAGTGTGTGCCATGATGGCAAATATTAAGCATCAAGCCGAACTCACGACTCAAGAGCAGATCAAGCAAGCTGTTATCGGTCGACCAATTAACTTCCACGGTCGAGGTGGTGAAGAGGCGAACAGACAAGCTGAAGATATCCTCACTCGAGCAGCTAAGCGTGCCGGTTTCCTTGATATCGCTTTTCAATTTGAGCCAGTAGCCGCAGGTCTTGATTACGAAAGCACATTAACTGAAAACCAAACAGTATTGGTTGTTGATATTGGCGGTGGTACCACTGACTGCTCATTATTAGAAATGGGACCTAGTTGGTCTGGTAAAGCAGACCGTACCCAGAGCTTGTTGGCACACAGTGGACAAAGGGTAGGGGGTAATGACCTCGATATCTATCTTGCGTTCAAACAACTGATGTCACCTTTTGGTATGGGCAGCAAAGGCATTTCGGGTATCGATATGCCATTGACGCAATTCTGGAATCCAATTGCGATTAATAATGTTGAAGCTCAAAAGAATTTCTATTCAAGAGAAAACTTAGCAGCATTGAAATTACTTCGTAAAGAAGCGTCAGAGCCTCAAAAGCTAGAACGTTTGATGAAGGTTTATCACGACACCTTGGGCTACGGTATTGTTCGTAGAGCGGAAGAGGCCAAGATTGCGCTGGCAGAATCCTCTCAATATCGTGCGGCGATTAATGTTGCCTCTGAACTGGTCGAGGTAGATATCTCAGTCGAACAGATGGTTGAAGCGATTGAAACACCAAAGTCTAAGATGATTGAGTTGGTTAAAGAAGCGATCCAACAAGGCCAGAAAAAGCCAGACGTAATCTACATGACGGGTGGTTCAGCTCGTTCACCGATACTTCGTGAAGCCGTACAACAAGCTGTGCCGAACGTACCGATTGTGAGTGGTAATTACTTCGGTTCAGTAACTGCAGGTTTAGCTCGTTGGGCTGAGGTTTACTTCAAATAAGAGTTCAATGATGAGTTATTAAGGGCAACCAGTCGCTGATTGGTTGCCCTTTTTTTGTCTTTTCTCTAGTTAACTTTCAATTAAGCGATTTTTCCTAGCTCAAACTGGTTTTTTTTCACATAGCTAAATATTTCAGTTGAGTTCGAAATGTTACAAAATATTTCAAAGATAAAAGTGTATCTCTCGATGGTCTGATGAGTGAATTATGTGTTCGATTTTTAATGCTTTTTTAGTGATTATATAATCAAAAAAATCAAATTTTTGATCTCAAAAGATAAAAAAATCCGCTAACGATTATTCGCTTATTAAGTTGTTTTAAAAGATATTTTTGTTTTTTATAGTGCGATTTTTTTTATTTTATATATTTTAATGCAACTTTCTTGTCATTCGTATATTACGGTTTGGTTACTTGTTAAATACAGGTAACAACTTCTCCGTAAGCACGAGGTTGTTAGTGAATAACTCACCCAGTTACATAATGGATATGACAATGAATAAGAAACTTTTAGCGCTAGCAATTTCTGGTGCAGTATTTGGTACACAGGCAGTTGCAGTAGAACTTTACAACGAAGATGGCACAACATTCTCAGTTGGCGGCCACGTTTCAGTAAATGTGAATGGTTCAGAGAAAGGCGACACTGACGTTGGTACAAACTCTCCACGTATCAACTTCAATGCTACTCAAGACCTAGGTAATGGCTTCACAGCTGACGCTAAAGGTGAATGGGCTCTTAACTACCTTGATGGTGGTGACGATACATTTACAACTCGTCTTGGCTACGTAGGTCTTACTCATGAAGAGTTAGGTCGTGCAGTAGCCGGTACACAGTGGTCTCCGTACTACGATGTAGCTGCAGCAACAGATATGCCAATCGCTTTTGCGAATGACTTCCTATACGACAACCACGGTGCACTTGGTACTGGTCGTGCAGACAAAATGGTAAGTTACCGTAATGCATTCGAATTTGGTGAAGCTGGTGAACTTAGCTTTGGCCTAGGTTGGCAGGGCAGCAACGACGTAACTACTGAAACTGAGACTGTAGACAGTAACGGTGACGTGACAATTAACCGCACTACAGCTTCTTATGACGACCGTATTCAAGCAACTCTTGGTTACTCAATCGCTGGCGTTAAATTAGGCTACGCATTCAATACTGGTGACTTTAAAGAAGGTGGTGTTTCTAAAACTGCTGAATCTCACCTAGTATCTGCAGCATACGGTTCATACGGTTCAGGTTTATACCTAGCGGGTATCTACGGCTTCAATGAGAATATGAACGCTGGTCTTGTAAGTGGTACAACTCTTGAAGAGAGCAATGCTTACGAACTACTAGCAGCTTACGCACTTGCGAACAGCTTGAACCTAAGTGTGAACTACGAAGTTGTTGAAGGCGAAGTTCTTAAAGGTGGAACAACTACTACAGCTCGTGAAGAGCTAGCTCTACAAGCTGAATACAACTTCACTAGCAACTTTGTTGGCTACACTGGCTACCAATTCGATCTAAACGACGAAACTGGTTACAAGTCTGACGACAAGTGGACTCTTGGTGCTCGTTACTACCTATAAGTCGCAGACTTATTTAGCATAGTGTTTACTCCTTAAATTTACCTTTTCGGATACTGTCCTAGACACCATGCTAAGCCCTCTCAAGCCTTTTGATTTGAGAGGGCTTCTTTCGTTCTATACGCACCTGTTTTAGCTTTTCCTTCATGTTCCCCTGCTATTGATTTTGTCTACGTAGCTATGATCTACGAAGCTATGGCTCTTGTCATCAGTTCTTATATGTCGCGATCTTCGGATAAAAGTATTTAAATCATTTAATTGAGCTAAAGATCAGAATTTAGATATTGGTAACCATCTTGTCGAAGACTCTCATTTTATGATGCGTTAAACTCTTCACTCTAAAAAATAGTTCAGGGATAAACTATGAGCAGTGTTGTCGATCAGGAACAGCTGATGAATTCGAAACGAACAGCAACCCCAACTAAGGTGCTGTGTGTTGGGCGTAACTATGTCGATCACATCGAAGAACTCAATAACGCAATTCCAGACTCTATGGTGGTTTTCAATAAACCGAGTACCAGTGTTACGTCATCTCTGTCTTCTTTTCATCAAGAAGCGCTGCACTACGAAGCAGAAATCTGTTTTATTGTTGAAAATGGCCAGTACTCCGCAGTGGGTTTAGGGCTAGATCTCACCAAACGTGAATTACAAAGTAGCTTAAAAGTGAAAGGCTTACCTTGGGAGCGCGCCAAGGCGTTTGATGGTTCCGCTGTCTTGAGCCGTTTTGTACCCATTGATAACTTAGATCTCTCTGACTTAAATCTAGAGCTATTTATTAACTGTGTTCGCGTTCAAAAAGGACACGTAGAGCAGATGCTTTACTCTCCACAAACTATCCTCGAAGAGTTATGTTCTTATACGACTTTGCTTGATGGTGATGTTGTAATGACAGGCACACCTAAAGGTGTTGGTGAGGTGCATCGAGGTGATGTCTTCCTTGGTCGTCTGAAGTGTGGTGAAACGACATTGATTGAGATTGAGTGGGTAGCGAGTTAATTAATACTCTATGTTTAGTTAATAAATTGGTATTAACGGTTAAAGTTGGTTTTTAGTTCGTGCAATTTGCTACATTACAACCAATTGCATCTGGAAGGGTGTTGGTAATTGATATAAAATCCGCCTCCGTTTTTATCAATACTGAAACCCATGATCGACTTAGCCATCTTACCTGTTTACCTGACAGCCGTTGTTGCACTTCTTCTTTTACCTGGCCCTGATATGTTACTCATCGCGAGCTCAAGTATGAGTTATGGCCGCAAAGTCGGTGTGTTTGCAAGCCTAGGCAACGCGACTTCTGGAATCATTCTGACAGTGTTAGCAGCAATGGGTGTATCAGCGTTGATCGCAATGAGCCCAATAGCGCTTAAAGCTCTGCATTTGTTAGGCGGAGCGTACTTGTTGAAGATGGGATGGGATTGCCTGCGCACAGAACAGGGTAACGCACCTGAGTTAGGCGATAACTTTGCAGCAAAAGCCTATTACCAAAGAGCGCTAATCAGTAACCTGCTTAATCCAAAAGCCTTGGTTTTCTTTGTGATGTTTCTGCCTCAGTTCGTGTCGACGAATATTGAAGCGACTTCTGGTGAGCAGATGCTCGTTCTGGGTTTATTACTGAATGTTCTCGGCTTAACGTTTAACTTTTTACTGGTCGCGTTAGTGGGTACGATTGGTAAGTCTCTGGTAGAAAACGCGAAATTTCGTACCTATCAACAGAAAGTCATGGGCGGAGTTTTCATCCTGTTAGCTATATGGATGTTGTCTTCTTTCTTTACTTCGTAGATGAATCAAATCAGACATCTTCTCGTGGTTAGCCGCTGAGAAAAAAATGGACGCTTCGAGCGTCCATTTTTTATATTTAACCGTTACATGTTGAACGCGCTAAATCGCTATGAATTCAACTCTTGTTGGTGCTGTTCAATCAGTTTCTCCATGTACTGCTCACCGCGCAGGCGAGTGTCTTCATAGGTTTCTGTCCCTTCAAACTTTGTCACCGTTTCATAATAGACTTTCACTTTTGGTTCTGTGCCTGAAGGTCTTACGATAATGCGTGAACCATCCACGAGGTGATAGATGAGTACGTCACTCGCGGGCAGGTTAATCGCTTCAGTATTGCCCCCAATGACGAAGCGTAAAGACGACTGCAGGTCTTCAATCACAGAGATAGCGACACCGTTGATTGCTTTAGGCTGTGCTGAGCGGAGCTTAGAACCAATCGATGGTGAGTCTGGGTCAAGGGCAATACTTCGTTGAGCGTTGGTGTGAACCCCATGTTCAAATGAAATCTGAGCGAGAAGATCCCAAACGGTTCGGCCTTGAGATTTTAACTCCTCAACCAATTGAGCAAACACGACGATAGCAGACAGTCCATCTTTGTCTCGTACCTGAGTACCAATTGTGTAGCCTAACGCTTCTTCATAGGCGAACAAGAACTCGTTCTGCTCATCTTCTAATTGCATGCCAATATTCGCTAACCATTTAAAACCTGTCAGCGTTTGGAAATAAGTCGCCCCGTGGGATAGAGCCACTTTTTCAAGCAAGGTTGAAGATACGATGCTGTTGCCAACTAATTGGTTTTTGGTGTGAGGTTTTGATAACAAGTAATGCGCGAATAGCACACCAACTTGGTCACCTGTTAGCATTTTGTATGAGCCATCATCTGTTCTCACTGCAACCGCAAATCGGTCTGCATCTGGATCGTTGGCACAAGCGATGTCGGCATCGACACTTTTTGCTAAGTTAACCACCAGATCCATCGCGCCTTTTTCTTCTGGGTTCGGGAAGTTGACGGTCGGGAACTTACCATCGGGCTCTCTTTGTTCTGCAACGCTGAACACCTTATGGAAACCAGAATCATGAAGTAGATCCTCAGCCATTTGTGCGCCGACACCATGCATTGCGGTATAGGTGATGGTGGTGTTCGCCGATTCGATCTCTTTACTCACGTATGGGCTCTGATTGAGCGCAGCGCGGTACGTTTGATAGTAGCCTTCAGTTAACCACACCAACTTACCTTGCGTTTCAGCGTCACTTAGGCTCATTAAAGGGAGCGGCTTGGTTGATGCGAGATCGATTTCAGCGGCAATGCCTGCATCGTGAGGAGGAATGATTTGAGCGCCATTCTCCCAGTACACTTTGAAACCATTGTATTCCGGTGGGTTGTGACTGGCAGTCACCACAACGGCAGCGGCGGCGTTGAAGTGCTCAATACCAAAAGCAACGATAGGGGTCGCCGCGACGTTCGAGGTTAGATAAACCTTAATGCCTAAAGCCGTGAGTACGGAAGCGGTATCAATCGCGAACTGCTTTGAATCTAAACGGCCGTCATAACCGACGACCACACCGCGGATGGTCGCATTAGCGACATGTTCGATTAAGTAGTGGCCGAGCCCGGTTGCTGTTTCCTGTATGACTAAACGGTTCATTCGATTTGGGCCGCATCCAACTTTGCCTCTAAGTCCTGCTGTTCCGAACTCTAATCGTTGGGTAAAACGATCTTCAAGTTCGTCGTGCATTCCCTCATCGATGAGGTGTTGAAGTTCTTCACGAGTTCTTGGGTCTGGGTCTCTCGCTAACCAATTCATTGCATCTTGCATAATCACTAAACCTATTAATGTCTGTATGACTTACTGTTGATTTAATTTAAGTGATATTGATTATCATTTCCATGAAAGCAATCGTAAAACTCGATATAAAATAAATTCCAACGGCAAGAGGGCACGTAGATTAAGCCACTTCAAATAATTGACTGTTTAGTAAGTAAACTTACCTTGAACAATTGGATATCACTAACTAGCCTTTTACATAAATATAACAAAATTTAACAAATTCGCCGTTTTTGAATCTTTCATGGAAACTTCCAACGCTTTTGAACCGTATTAGTTCTTAGGTTATATGAGGTCAGTAGCCCGCTCACAGGCTAGTTCCATGTGAGTTGTAGATTGAGATTCAGCCTTTTCATGTGTAGCCGGAATAACAATGAATGTTGCCCAGCTCGCAACGACATTTAGGTCGCAAGTATCCAATTAGGAAGGATAAGGAGAGATCTTTTGAAAAGATTACTGGTTAGGCTAGCGTGGCTTTTGAACAGTTTTGTTGTGCTTTTAGTATCGCCTTTAGTGCACGCAAGCAGTGATTACAACATGACTCAAGGCGTCACTGAGATCAGTGGTAAGGTGTATGAACTTCATATGCTGATCTTCTACATCTGTTGTGCGATTGCCTTTGTTGTTTTTGGTGTGATGTTTTACTCGATTTTGAGGCACAGGAAATCGAAGGGCGCAGTTGCTGCCCATTTTCACGAAAGCACGAAAGTCGAAATTCTTTGGACCATCATCCCTATCATCATCCTCATTGCTATGGCGATACCCGCTACCAAAACCTTGATTGCGATGGAAGATACCTCCCAATCAGATCTGACCGTTAAAATCACCGGGTCACAATGGAAATGGCATTACAGCTATTTTGGTGAAGACGTCGAATTTTTCAGCCTTCTAGCGACCAGTGACAAAGAGATTGAAGGTCTCGAAGTGAAAGGCGCGCATTACTTGCTAGAAGTTGATAAGCCGCTTGTACTGCCTGTTGACCGCAAAGTCCGTTTCTTGATGACTTCCGATGATGTGATTCATTCGTGGTGGGTGCCAGCATTCGCCGTTAAGAAAGATACCATTCCGGGCTTTATTAATGAGGCTTGGACTAAGATAGATGAGCCTGGTGTTTACCGAGGGCAGTGTGCAGAGTTGTGTGGTCGTGCCCATGGTTTCATGCCGATCGTGGTACATGCCATGGAAGAAGATGAGTTTGATGCATGGCTAGCGGAGCAGAAAGAGTTAGCGATAGCCGAACAACAAGCCGCGAAAGATGCATTAGATGCGTCACTTTCTTTGGCGGAGTTGAATACCATCGGTGAAGAGGTTTACAAAACTCGATGTGCGGTTTGTCACCAAGCAAACGGTGAGGGCATTCCCGGAGCATTCCCTGCCATCAAAGGAAGTCCAATTGCCCTTGGTGATGTGGGTGTTCACATCGACACCATTGTTTATGGTCGTGGCGGTACGGCGATGCAAGCGTTCGATAATCAGTTAACTGAGAAAGAGATCGCAGCGGTAGTGACTTATCAACGAAACGCTTGGGGTAATGATACCGGCGATATTGTTCAGGCCTCAGATATTAACGCTTATAAGGCGAAGCAAGAAGGCGGCTCTGAAAGCTCAACGGATGATGCACAAAATGATGCTAAGGATCAGTTATGAGTTCACCAATCAATAAGCCGGTGAAATCGGCTCCAGCAGAAGATCAAGTACTGAGCCATTCTGCGGAAGGTACGCTGGGCAATGATGATTTGCCTGTTGATGATCACGACTCACATGCGGCACCTAAAGGCTGGGCGCGTTGGCTTTACTCAACCAATCATAAAGACATCGGTACACTTTATCTGTGGTTCAGTTTTGCGATGTTCTTAACGGGTGGTGCCATGGCAATGGTGATCCGTGCTGAGCTATTCCAACCCGGGTTACAACTTGTTGAGCCAGATTTCTTCAATCAGATGACTACCGTCCATGGTTTAATCATGGTATTCGGTGCCGTGATGCCAGCATTTACGGGTTTGGCTAACTGGATGATTCCGATGATGATCGGTGCGCCCGATATGGCGTTGCCTAGAATGAACAACCTCAGTTTCTGGATCTTGCCTTTTGCGTTTCTAATCTTAATCGGATCTTTGTTTACAGAAGGGGGCGGCCCGAGCTTTGGTTGGACTTTTTATGCGCCACTCTCGACAACTTATGGCCCAGACAGTACCGCGCTATTCGTATTCTCAGTTCATATTATGGGGATCAGTTCGATCATGGGGGCGATTAACGTGATCGTAACCATTGTGAACATGCGCGCACCGGGCATGACTTGGTTCAAGCTACCAATGTTCGTATGGACTTGGTTAATTACCGCTTTCTTACTGATAGCCGTGATGCCCGTGCTCGCCGGTGCAGTGACCATGGTACTGACTGACAAATACTTTGGAACAAGCTTCTTTGATGCCGCTGGTGGTGGGGACCCGGTGATGTTCCAGCACATATTCTGGTTCTTTGGGCACCCCGAAGTGTACATCATGATCTTACCGTCTTTTGGTATTGTGTCAGCCATCATTCCAGCATTCAGTGGTAAGCGCCTGTTTGGTTATCACTCGATGGTTTATGCGACCTGTAGTATCGCACTGTTGTCATTCTTGGTTTGGGCGCACCACATGTTCACCACGGGTATGCCAGTATTTGCCGAACTGTTCTTCATGTATTGCACCATGTTGATAGCGGTGCCGACCGGTGTGAAAGTCTTCAACTGGGTGGCGACCATGTGGCGGGGTGCTTTGACCTTTGAAACACCAATGCTGTTTGCGATTGCCTTTATTGTTTTGTTTACGATTGGCGGGTTATCTGGATTGATGCTCGCTATCGTGCCAGCTGATTTCCAATATCACGATACTTATTTTGTTGTGGCTCACTTCCATTATGTTCTGGTAACAGGTGCCGTGTTCTCGATTATGGCTGCCGCCTATTATTGGCTGCCTAAGTGGACTGGGCATATGTACGACCACAAGCTCAGCCTGTGGCATTTCTGGACGTCGGTGATTTCAGTCAATGTACTGTTCTTTCCTATGCACTTTTTAGGGTTAGCGGGTATGCCGCGTCGTATTCCAGATTATGCGATTCAGTTTGCTGATGTTAACCAAGTCGTGTCGATTGGTGGTTTTGCCTTTGGGTTGTCTCAGCTGATTTTCTTATGGCTAGCGATTAAGTGCGTAAGAGGCGGAGAGCCTGCGCCAAGCAAGCCTTGGGATAGAGCTGAAGGTCTTGAATGGACAGTACCAAGCCCTGCGCCTCACCATACCTTTACTCATCCACCGAAAGTGGATTAGAGGGCAGAACCATGAGTGATAAGCAAAGCGATCCCAATCAAGATAAAAAACAACCAAAGCGCCAGTCTAATAAGCGATCGACCAAAAAGCTGACGGGCTACTTGGTGTTGAGCGTGGTTGCGATGTTTGGCTTCGGTTTCGCTTTGGTGCCGCTCTACGATGTGATGTGTGAGGCTTTAGGGATCAATGGTAAAACCAATACCGTTTCAGCGGTGCAACCTCAGGGAATGCTGCCAGACTACTCTCGTACGGTCCGCGTTGAATTCATGTCCCACATCAAGCCAGATATGCCATGGCAGTTTTCGCCTGAGGTTCGAGTGTTAGAGGTTCATCCTGGTGAGGTGGTTCAAACTAACTACATTGCCAAAAATCTTTCTGGAGCTTCACTGGTTGGCCAAGCTGTACCATCGGTTTCTCCAGGTATGGGGGCTACTTACTTCAATAAGATGGAGTGCTTTTGCTTTAATCAGCAACCATTGGACGGGCACAAGAGTGCCGAAATGGGTTTGATATTTTACATTGAGCCAGATATTCCAGAATCGATACACACGCTGACGCTCTCTTATACGCTGTTTAATATCACGAGTCAGGTGAGTGGAGAGGCAAGTGAGCCTGAAGTGACTACATCAACATTGAGCACACTACAATCTGGCTCACCAAAAGCGAGCACACTCGCAAGTAACTAGGGATTTACAGAACCAGTATCAACATAAGGAGTTGAGCGATGAGTTCTAGAAAGGAAGTTTATTTCGTTCCACATCAAAGTCACTGGCCATTGGTAGGTGCTGTAGCACTGTTTTTGGTCGCAGTTGGCGCTGGCTTGACGGTGCAAAACATGGGCACCGACGCCGCAGGTGGAGTATTTGGCAAAGCGGTGTTGTTAGTTGGGTTTGCAGTGCTGCTTTACATGCTCGCAGGCTGGTTTAGCAATGTGATAACAGAATCATTGAGTGGTCTCTATTCTGAGCAGATTTCTCGTTCTTTTAGACAAGGAATGAGTTGGTTTATTTTCTCCGAAATCATGTTCTTCGGCGCTTTCTTTGGCGCGCTTTTCTATGCTCGCATGATTTCTGTGCCTTGGATTGGTGGTGCAGGCAACAATGAAATGACCCATGAAGTATTGTGGCCGATGTTCCAATCGATATGGCCATTAACGACTACCCCTGATGGCGTAACGACACAAGCCATGCCTTGGCAAGGTATCCCGCTTAAGAACACCATTATTCTGCTGCTTTCCTCTGTGACGCTGCACATGGCACATATCAGTCTTGAACAAAATAAGCGTATGGCTTTGATCGTCTGGTTGGAGATAACCATTGTTCTGGCTGGCTTCTTCCTGTTCTTCCAAGTTGAAGAGTATCTTCACGCTTATCAAGAGATGGGGCTGACACTTCAGTCAGGCATCTACGGTAATACCTTCTTTTTACTGACTGGGTTTCATGGCTTACATGTCTGTTTAGGGACGATCTTTTTGATTGTGTTGCTGGCAAGGGTTGCGAAAGACCACTTCACTCCGAAAGACCACTTTGCGTTCCAAGCGGGCAGCTGGTATTGGCACTTTGTTGATGTGGTTTGGTTGGGCCTGTTTGTATTTGTCTATGTGCTTTAACTGCTGAGCCTATAGGGGATTAATAGGGGCGAGGGTTGGGAGTTATCACTCCTGATCCCAAAGCAAGTAATAAAAGTAGCACGACAACGGCTGACCACATGACACGACGCCCCAAGAAGTGACTGAGCCTTTTTCCATTGTGTTTACCAGAGGCGATTTGGATTAGGCCTTTCATCAAATTGAAAGCGATAAAAAACAGCAAAGCGACCAATACGACTTTAAATAACAGTACAAAGGTAGATGACGCCATAGTGATAACTCCAAACCGATTGATTGATGATGAACACAAGTTCCGCAGTAAAGGTTTTTGGATAGCGGTTGTTTTAACTGTGGTTTCAGTCGGCGCTTTAATCAAGTTGGGTTTATGGCAACTCGATCGTGGTAACGAGAAATTGCGTTATGAACAGCAATTAACAGAGAGAGCACAGCTATCGTCACAACCTTTAGGTGTCGTTATTTCTGAGTTGCGAGAGCTGGGTTTATCTGGTCAAGAGTCATTAAGTCCTCAAACCCTAAACGGGGTGAAGGCTGATGTTGAATTAGTCAATACGAGCGGCTTGATGCTCTTGTTAGACAACCAGATAAACCAAGGAACGGTAGGGTATGTGATTTACATGTTGGGGAAGGTTCGTCTTGAAGATGAAAACAATGTCTTAGTGGCTGAAAAACAGTTGTTGATAGATCTTGGGTTTGTTCCGGCAAGTAATGACAGAAGAGAACTACCACAATTAGGAAGCATCACTGTACCAATCAAAATGTCAGGGCGCTTGTATACACGCTCCGTTAATCCTTTAAGTCATGAGTTGGGTTTAGAAAATACGACACCGAATAGAATCCAAAACCTAAACATAGCAGCGTTATCACAGTATACAGGACAAGAAGTGCTGCCCTTTGTCTTCCAACCTCAGAGCTTAGATTCGTGGCCTTATGAGTTGTTATGGCGACCGACGGCAATGAAGTCTGAGAAGCACTTTGGTTACTCGTTTCAATGGTTTGTAATGGCTGCTGTACTTCTGTTTTTGATGTTATTGATTGGGTTCCGATATTTTAAGAAAAATAGCTACATGAATAAGAAGTAGGCACTTGAAGTTTAAATAGCGACTTAAAAGCAGCGCCTACAACAAGGAAGAAAGATGGATAAATCTCAAGTACAAATGAACAGGGAAAGTACCGATGCAAACATGGCCGAGCTTAAAAGTCGTCGTACTAAGGGGCGTCTGGTATTAATCGGATTAGTTTTGATTTTCGCTTTGCCTGCGATTATTGCCAAAACCGTGTTGGATCAGAATTGGTACACGTCAGGCGTCACTAACTCGGGCGAATTGGTAGAACCAAGAACCACACTAGCGGATTTCGGCGTAACGGTACCCATGGCTGGAGAGGGGTGGTTAGTGGGTTATATTGCGCCGATGGAGTGCGAAAGCTTGTGTGAACAACAGCTTCATTATTTGAATCAAAGCTACTTGGCGTTAGGTAAAAACAAAGAGCGCGTGACCGCCGTTGTTTTTGTAACGGAAGGTAACTCGTTAACGGGTTCGCTTGATAAGCCGGATTTGTCTTTGTTAGCTGGTGGCGATCAGTTAAGCACCGAGTTTGCGCCGGCTTCCATTGTCATTATTGACCCGCTAGGTCAGCTGGTTATGGAGTACAAAAGCGTTTCGGAACCGTCGCAGCTAGTCGGGCAATCCAAAGGCATGATTCATGATTTAAGAAAGCTACTTAAGCTATCACGAGTTGGGTAGTTGATGGCGTGAGTGCTTGAGCTTAAGCAGCGAAAAGGGAATAAGTATAGGGAGATAAGTGATGCAGAATAAAGCCCCTGATTTACTGATGCTCGTGATGAGATTAACTATCTTGTTAACCCTTACCGTGATTGTTCTCGGCGCTTATACACGTTTGTCTGATGCTGGCCTTGGCTGTCCTGATTGGCCGGGTTGTTATGGGAAGATCACCGTTCCTTCTGATGCCCAAGCGGTGAATCAAGCCAATCTGCAATTCCCTGAGCGAGCTCTTGAAGCAGATAAAGCCTGGATAGAGATGATACATCGCTACTTTGCAGGAACATTAGGGCTGCTCATCTTTGTCGTTGTAGCTTGGTGTATTAAAAAGAACATCACACCAGTTGGTCTTCCATTACTTATCTCAGCCACTGTGATTTTTCAGGCTTTGCTTGGAATGTGGACGGTGACTCTCAAGTTGATGCCCGTTGTGGTTATGGCGCATTTGATGGGGGGCTTCACGTTGCTGTCACTGTTGTGTCTGCTCTACTGTCGTTTGTCTCAATTCCAAAGCCGTTTTGGCGAGGCTTCTTATTCTCCGACACTTAAAGTTTGGTCGCTGTTTGGGTTACTCATTGTGGTTGGGCAGATACTGCTTGGTGGTTGGACATCGTCAAACTATGCCGCTTTGGTGTGTACCCAACTGCCTATTTGTGAAGGTAACTGGATGAGCTACCTCGATTTCAAAAATGCGTTCGATTTTGCTCAACACGGACACGATAACTATGAGTTTGGCGTGTTGGAGTATCCAGCAAGGCTCACCATCCATGTCATGCACAGGTTCGGGGCTATTGTGGCGACATTAACGGTGCTGATGCTCGTGTACCAGTTATGGAAGTTTGGCCAAGCACCTCACCAAAAGTTGAGCGTGATTGTGGCAATAGTGTTGTTTACTCAAATCAGCCTTGGGATCAGTAATGTATGGTTTCACTTGCCAATCTCAGTTGCGGTTTTGCATAACCTAGTCGCAGCAATGTTGCTCATCAGCATGGTTGTAACCAATTTTGTGGTGTGGCAACGCAAACCGAGTGAGAGCTTGGTGAAGAACAGTGTATTACAAGGAGGTAATCATGGTCAGTAGAACGTCAACACAGTATGAAGCGGTGGCTCAAGACGCAGCCTTAACTCATAAGATAACAGCCAACAATGACATAGCTTTAGGTAACGAAAAGGCTGAAAAAAACAAAGCCACTTGGAAAGTTTATTTAACGCTGACCAAGCCTAAAGTGGTGGCTTTGATGTTGTTGACGGCATTGGTTGGGATGTGTTTGGCCGTGCCGAATGGATTGCCTTTGCAACAAACTCTGTTCGGAATGATTGGGATAGGGTTAATGGCAGGTTCAGCCGCTGCGTTTAACCATTTGATCGATAAAAAGATCGACGGCCAGATGACTCGAACAAATCGACGTCCTTTACCATCCGGTGAACTGAGTAGTGTGCGTGTATTCAGCTTTGCTGCGGGTATTGGGTTACTTGGCTTTGTCACGTTAGTGGTGTGGGTCAATCAACTGACTGCGTGGTTAACTTTTGCAAGCTTATTGGGCTATGCGGTGATTTATACCATGTACTTGAAGCGAGCAACGCCGCAAAACATTGTGATAGCAGGGATCGCTGGTGCAATGCCTCCGCTATTGGGCTGGACGGCGGTTACCAATGAACTGCACTCAAATGCTTGGTTGTTGGTGATGATCATCTTTATTTGGACACCTCCTCATTTCTGGGCGTTGGCAATTCATCGTCGGGACGAATATGCCAAGGTGAATATTCCCATGTTGCCCGTGACCCACGGAATCGAATACACCAAGACTTCAATTTTGCTGTATACCTTGTTGCTTAGCATCGTATGTATATTGCCTGTGTTGGTCGGCATGAGCAGCTGGATATATCTGAGCGCGTCATTGGTGCTCAACGGTGGGTTTGTTTACCACGCTTGGGTACTTAAGTATCGTGATGAGCCTAATATGGCGATGAAGACTTTTAAGTTCTCCATCTATCATCTCATGATCTTGTTTGTTGCTCTGTTGGCGGACCACTATCTACTTTGACAACTGGCGTTTCTACTTTTACTGAACAAGAAAACGGATGCTCTGGGCATCCGTTTTTGTTTGGTTGATCACTAAAACGCACTTAATACAAAGTAAGTTTCTAGCGAGTACTTAGTCCACTTTGTTCCAAGCACTTTGCCAGTGTGAACCTACACCTGGTTCGTACTGAGTTGCTGTTGGAGCCCATTGAACACAGTAACCAGAGTATGGGAACTCTTTACACTGATAAACGCCACCATCGCTGCTCAGAACCTTTGTTCCTGCAGTGTAAGATTCAATGCTTTCTGGGAACACAAAGTCGTAATCGCCCGCTGGTGGCGGTGTTTGCTCGTCCATTAGATGGAAATCAAGCGTGTTCTGATCCACTAAGTTACCTTGGTCATCTTTCGTCACAACCACAAGCATGTGGTGGCCAGCTTCAGACTTAGAAAGAGTCAGTTGAACACCTTCAACTTGTCCGTCTGTTAGATCTGATTTCTGAGATGCAAGCGCTTCACGGTGATGGTTGTACACGGTAAGCTCAGCTTGGATATCGCCTGTTGCCGCTAACGTAAGATCAAGCTGAGTAGGTTGACTCTCATCGATAATGTACTCTGATTCTAAGCCCGTTACTTCTAGTTCATGCTCGGGTTCTGGAGTATCAATCTTGTAGCCGATCTCGACACTGTTGAAGCCAGATCCTGCTTTTAGATAAACAGGGTTAGTGCCGTAAACGGGTGCGAAATCGCCTTGGTCGTTCAATTGGCCTGCTTTGATTTGCGTCTGCTCTTGGTTGATCTTAGAGGCAAGAGCGTAAGACCAGTTATTGGCTTTGCCTTGCTCAGAACTTTCAATCACAAGCTCTGTGCTGTATGAAGTGTTCTCACCAGATTGGTCAAATACACGCGTATAAACAGCGTCACCAACATTCAGGTCTTGTGTCGGGTTGATTTGACCACCTTGATCCCAATCAGGAATGATAGGGCCGTCGCCATCAAATTTCACGTCGATAACGTTGTAGAAAGCCGCAGCAGTGTCACCTACATCCCATACCGCAAGGATCACTTGATAGCCTTCGCGTTCTGGCACATTACACAAGTGGCTTACTTGCATCGGTGGCTGTTCCATATTGCCTTCAACAACACAGAATGGCGTTAAGTCAAAAGAGCTGCGTGCCAAAGGCTGGTTTGGATTCCAGTCTGGTTGAGTAATGTAATATTTCCAATCGCGAGTCTTGTGATTAGCTGTGAATGTCCACTCGAAGTATTGAGAACCAGACTTGATAGGGCGTTTAACCCAGCGGTCTGCCTTTTGTTCGTCTAGTGCTGCTGCTAAAGAAGATTGCGCACTGGCAATTTTTCCATCAGCAGGGCCAACTTCTGGGAAGCCTTCAGGGCCTTCTACACTTTGTGGTTCGTATTGGATACCACCACAGTTGGTGTTTTTCTCTTGCGTATCACTCGCAGGGAACTTACATAGGGCAACACGGCTCTCAGCTACGCCATTGTTGTATGCCGAGACATAACCGTGACCGAAGCTTGCACCGCTTACGCTAAGAAGCGATAGCGCGATGAGTGATTTTTTTGGGAGTTGTTTCATTATTTGTCCTTACTGTATTTGGCCGACAAAAAAGAGAACACTCCGGCATGCATTTACACTTAAATCCTATTAAGTGGCGACCCCGCTATCATAGACAGAATATTTGTCGACAGACCGGTGGCTTTGCGTCCTATTCTTTCAAATAGTTTGCCAGAAGTGCGTTTGAGCAATCGAAATGTAGCCAACCAGTTTTATAAATGCGAATCAATCGATTGAAATGTGGAATGCCAATCTCGAACTTTTAATTCTTAATACAAATTAACTTGCTATATGTTTAGTTCGTTAACGTATAAATTATTGATATAAGTAAGGAAAGTATTTGCTCTAATCGTTTATGTGAATGAATTTGGCTTGTTTAGCTTTGCTCTGTACAACAATTGTACGCATATCAAAACCAAACCTTTGGTTTCCACTAACCGAACGCTGACACGCCATGTATGAAAAACCGGACAATTGATTGGTATGAATTATATAAAGGAGTCGGTATGGAATTCACAGAACTAGACAGAGACGCGTTGTATCAAACGTGGATGTCACAAAAATCGAGAATGCGAATTACGCAGATGGAGTTTTCAAAAAAGCTAGGCATGAACCAGCTTGATTTCTCTAGAGTGCTAAGAGGGGAGACGCCATTAACCATGTCTTTCATTAGTCACTTTTGTCGTTTACTTCATTTGGAACCAAGGAATGTATTCCCTTCGCTAAAAGAGGGTAATGAATCGGGGCCTAAAGTGGTCTATCTGAAAAGTAGAATGAGTGTTGATGGTGAGATCCAAAATGCTTATATCGAAGGAAATCAGGTAATTGTAGAGTACGCACACACTGTTCAGCATGATTAATTTTAGAGTTAGCTCTAATTTTTAACCCCCTTTTTCTACAATCTTTTCACATAGGGTATGGCATACTTACTTAGATTCCTTAATTTTAACTAAGTGCGTTATGAACCCTTTAAAAGTCCTTCTGCTTGTTGCAACCAGCATTTCCTTGCTTGGTTGTGCAGGCGGCCCAATTAGAACCGCTACTAAATTTACCAGCTACGAAGATTTTCAGGCTGGGCCTGACGGAGGCGTCGACTTGGTTTGGGCAAGGGTTGGGCTACGTGACGCACAGCGTTTGAAATCCAAGTTAGATGACTACGATTCTGTAGTGATCGACCAAATTTTTGTTTTAGCAGAAGAAGGTTCGTTGGATCAGGAAGAGATTCAGGAACTCACTGAGCACATGGTTTCGCGCTTGCAAGAGAAAATATCGCCTCATAAAACGATTGTCGATGAACCTACAGGAAAGACGCTGCGCTTGAGTATCGCTCTGAGTAACGTTGAAACGCCCAATCCGATCTTAGCTGTGACGAGCAGCGTTCTGCCGTTTGGCCTTGCGATGTCAACCATATCTAAGGTCATGACTGGTGAGCACACCAATGTTGGGAGTGCGAGTGTAGAGTTATTGGTCAGTGATGCTCAAGAGGGCACACCATTGTTCGCAGCCATCGATCGTGAAGCGGGTAATAAAGACTTTTCAACCATGATTGATTCGCTGGATGATGCCAAAGACGCGATCAACTATTGGGTCGAGCGTTTAGGTGATACTCTACACAACATAGATGACGCATAGTAAAGACCGAATAATGCTAGAGAAAGAGAACCTGATTAAGTTGGCTCGAATGCAGATGCCATTTGGAAAGTACGCGGGTCGTACACTGATTGACTTACCTGAAGAATATTTGCTGTGGTTCGATAAAAAGGGATTCCCGTCTGGCGAGCTAGGCGATTTATTAAAACTGTGCCTTGCTCTGAAGATTGAAGGGCTTGATATTGTCGTCAAGCCATTGAAAAGAATGTAATTAACGAAGCTCCTAAGCTCTAACGTTGAAAGGGAGATTGTTGTCACTTTGCTTTTCCAACAATCTCCCCAGTGTATCAACTAGTGTTTAAACATAATCGTTAGTTTACGCCTATGGTTCAATATTTAACGAATCAAATGGCTGTCCTGCAGGGTTTTGCTTACTGTACATATTGCGTAAAACACGCTCTGCATTTTTATTGAATGCTGGTCCGTTACCGAATCCATCGAAGTGATTGTTCATACCAAGAGCATGTGCCAACTCATGCAAGCTTACGTCATTGCTCGCGATTGTTGTACAGCTGGGATCAGGCTCATCTATGCTGTCTAACTGTATCCATGCATACCCACTACCCCATTTGGTTTTATCTATACCATAATCGTTGCCTATAGCATAAGAAACAAGACTTGTACTGTACGGTTTACTTGAAACTGTTCCTGACCTACAAGACCCTGATATTGTTCCTTTACTCCAAATAAATCCCCAATCCGTAGGCAGATCTGAGTAGTCGATATCAAAGAATGGGTTATCATCGAATTCAAGTGAGATAACCCCTTTTCTATCAAATAACTGATATCCAATGATCTCTTCAGCTTTGTTCAAGGCATATTCAAAACGAGGATCTACAGCTTCTAAGTAGTAGGTAGGTATTAGCTCACCAGAATCTCTAAACCGAGTTAGGTGAGGGTATTCAGGTGCCGAACTACCATCTGCAAAGCAATACATTCCAGCACAGTAATCATCGGAATAATCTGGTGAAACAAGTACACCCCAAGAACCATGGACATTTTGAGTACATGGAGTTGCCTCTGCTAAATTACTACACTGAATGAGTGCTGAAACTTCGCTATCTGATAGTGTTTTTCCTTCTTCTCCACCATCACTCCCACAGCCTGACAATATTCCCAATATAACTCCGCCTAACACTACTTTTCTCATAACACTTCCATTGTTTATTATATAAAAATCAATTAATTATCATATACGCAAGTAAACGAAGCTAGTTTGAGTTTGTTGCAGAATGTGTTAGTGCAAGGCATTCCCTGGCTGTATTGGTTTTCTGTCGAGTAGCGTAGATTTTGAACCTAAACTAACTGGATGCGACCTATTTCAACTTTTCCTAAAGAAACTTGTTATTTTATGGCTTGATAAAAAGGGATTCCCGTCTGGTGAACTAGGCGATTTATTAAAACTGTGCCTTGCTCTGAAATTGAAGGGCTTGATAGTGTCGTCAAGCCACTTAAGCATAATCACCCCAAAGGTATATAACTAAAGTCGTGTAGCGATTTTTGAACAAAGGAGGAATTTAATCGAACATTTTTCGATAGACTAACTCGCCGAACATCGACTTTATAGCGTTGGTGGCCTCAGTTTCGCCAATTGTTTGAGCTAAATGTTGCTTTAACCTGAGTACACCGCCACGAGAATATGGACTCGTTCCATCCTTTAAAATGTTTTGTAGAAGCATCTCAATAACTTCTCTAAAGACATGATTATTGGGATCTTCATAAGCCGTTATCCATGAATCAATAAATCTGTCCTTTGTTTCAAAGTCTAGGATGTCTAAGAGGATAGGGAAGCCCACCCCTTGGAGTGCTGTGGCAAACATAATGCTATTGGGGTAATAAGCTTGGATGCTGCTCTTTCGGACATTAAATTCTTTGGCAAGACGGTCATAGGTAACTGATGACCAGCCTTCGTTAAGAAAGATTTTAACAATGCGCTCGTCCATTTTTTCTTTTTTTTGTTTTCTTTCTTCAGCGGTAATTCGCGCCATCATCTTCAACCGACTCGTATCTAGGGAGTTGAGAGCATACAGAATTCTTGCCTCACAATCAATTTTAAGTACTGGTACTAAATAAAGCTTGCAATGAGTACTGGTACGCATTAGACTGCATCGCACTTGACCGAGAGTGATTTCTGGTTCAAAGATCAATTCATGGTTAAAATTTTTTATTATTAATTGGTACTAGTACCAGTTAGGTCGAAAGCGAGAGTAACATGAAAAAAACAGTTTTATCTTCACTAGTATTAGCTAGTTTGGTGTTGGTTGGATGTGATGATAGTTCGACTTCAGAATCGCCAGCTCTGCAAGGTCGCACTGTTAGTGTTAATACTACACTAGCTAATATTTCAGAAATGAACGCATTATCCAATACGTGCCTAAAAGACGTGCAGCTACCAAATAGTAAAACGGTCAAAACACCTGAATTCGAAAGCAATGTATGTGCGATACAAGACATTGACGGCAACGTTCATTATGTTCGAACCAGCAGCTATAAACTGTCAGTTACTGATATGTACGGAACAAAGGATTATGACATCAACGATATTGTTCTCGATGGAATGCAAGACGTCGAAGTTTTTGGTGATGCTACGTTCAAAATTACGCCAAAACATGTCGATGGCGAATACAATCAGTTTTATTCCTACTATTTAGTTGAAGGCGAAGAAGATGTTCCTGGAAATGAAATGCATGTGGAAATAAAAGTAGATAACAAAAACTTTTCCTACGTTACTTTCACAGTAACTGACCGCGAAGACATCGACTTCTATCATTCAACGATCACTGAATCTCGTGAGGAATCAAAGAACTTTGGGGCAACCGGTTCAGCTTACGAAGATGATTATAAGGAAGTGGTTTACGAAACTCATGCTTATCGTTACATAACGAAAGATGCTGATGTTTTACTTACGGCTAACAATGGCGCATCGACTATTGCATCGATTGACTTCGAACCCATTAAACACTACGACTTTGGGGAGTTAAAGATCGACCCAAAATCAGGAGTAATAATTATTACTCCTCCAGACTTTGGAGACCCTATTGAAATCATCCCGACACCAGTCACTCCAGTCATAAAACCTTCCCAGGTTGATAACGCTGAGCTAGTGTTTTTCGATGGAAACGGTTTTGGTGTATTCAGTACTGTAGCGAATAAAAAAGGATTGGCAGAACCTTGGTTGTACCCCGAGGTGCAGTTTGAGGATGGTCTTAAGTCTTTGAAGCAGTTTGAGTTCAGCTATGAACTCGAGGGGCATGAAAGTTTTGACACTTTTATGAATATTTACCTATTGGACGAAGCTGGTGCTCTAGTTCGTGCTATTTATTATCCAAATGGCGACGTAACAGTTGATGATGGTACGCCGATTATGGATAAAGCCACGTTTATTGAAAATTATGGTAGCTATAAATTAGCAGCCCGAATGGATGGTGTGAGATTCAAGACTAACTTTATTGTTCGTGTTGCTGATGACAATGCAGATGCAGGCTTACAATTTACAGTTAAAGATTTTACGGTCAAAGAGCTATTGCCAGTTGTCGTATCAGAACAGTTGGTTGGAGGAACTATCCTTGATTCAATCGATGATACTAATCATAGTGTAGACATTGAACTTACTGGTAACCGTCAATCAAGCATTGACAATCCACTTTGGGTTTATACAGATACCAAGTTTCCAGCTAAGGAAGGCGACGCACCTACTTTAGATCAGGTATCCGTTGGTGTAGATGTAAAAGTTTCTGATACATTTTCGGACAAGGCGGCTTCAGATGCTTATATCAATATCTACCTTGATGGTTGGAAGGCGACAGAAACATTTGCGTTATATGTTTCGGGGCCGCGTAAAGGAGAAGTCGTTCAGCGAACTCACCGTGAAGGCGAAGAGCAGGAAGTATATTTAAGTTATGACTCTTTTCAAGCTGCTTACTTTGATACAAAAGTGAAAGGGCTTGCTGAAGGAACAAAGTTAAACACTAACTTTATACTTCGCTTTGGTGATAACGATAATGGTAAAGGCGAGGATGGCAATTTACTGGGTGAGGTAGTAGCTATCAATTCGTTTGATATTACAATCGAACTGCCTATCGCAGAGTAAGATGACTAGCTAAATAATAAAACGGGCATTCTCTATGAGAGCCCGTTTTTTTTGTTTTTAAGTTCGACACAATTTCACATCCATGATGTATTTTGAAGAACGGTTCTTCTTACCTTGCTATAAAATACGCATCGATAGCGTGTAAATAATGGTATACAAGGTGTTTTAAATATAAAACACAAAAAAAATTGCGTTTATTTTTAATTAGTGATTGAAACTAGAGTTTTTACTAGTTAAGTTACAGGGAACAAGAAGATTAGTGCTGATAGAAAGTGACGTGAGACAACGTACATTCAGCTCAAGGATAGAAAAAAGGAAGAAGTAAGCAATGTTCCAGACTGATGATGTAAGAATTAACAAAGTAAAAGAGTTATTACCCCCTGTTGCTGTTTTAGAAAAGTTTCCAGCAACAGAAGTTGCTTCTTCTACAACCTTTGAAAGCCGCAAAGCGATCCACAATATTTTAGAAGAGAGCGATGACCGCTTGCTTGTTATTGTAGGCCCATGTTCTATTCATGACACAGAAGCTGCTCTTGAGTACGGTAAACGTTTGAAAGTGTTGCGCGATGAACTTGGTGATAACCTTGAAATCGTAATGCGTGTTTACTTTGAAAAACCACGTACAACTGTTGGTTGGAAAGGTCTAATTAATGACCCGTACATGAACGATACGTTCAAGCTAAATGATGGACTTCGTCTAGGTCGTAAGCTACTGCTTGACCTAACTGACATGGGCATGCCGACGGCAAGCGAATTCCTAGATATGATCACGCCTCAATACGTTGCTGACCTAATCAGCTGGGGTGCAATCGGCGCACGTACTACAGAATCTCAAGTTCACCGTGAACTGGCTTCTGGCTTATCTTGCCCAGTTGGGTTTAAGAATGGTACTGATGGCAACATCAAGATCGCAACAGATGCTATTCGCTCTGCTAGCGCTTCTCACCACTTCTTATCGGTAACTAAGTACGGTCACTCAGCTATTGTTGAAACAGCAGGTAACCCTGATTGTCATATCATCCTACGTGGTGGTAAAGAGCCAAACTACAGCGCAGAACACGTTGGTAAGATTAAAGAAGAGCTAGCAGCTTCTGGTCTTCCACAAAAAGTGATGATCGATTTCAGCCACGCAAACAGCTCTAAGCAGTTTAAGCGTCAAATCAACGTATCTGATGACGTAAGCGCACAAATCTCTGGTGGCGACAAAGCTATCTTTGGTGTGATGATTGAATCTCACCTTGTTGAAGGTCGCCAAGACTTGGTTGACGGCAAAGCTGCAACTTACGGTCAATCTGTGACTGATGCATGTATTGGTTGGGAAGACACTGAAACAGTACTTCGCCAGCTGGCAGACGCTGTTGAAGCTCGCCGTAACAAGTAATCTAATTATTACAGCCAGTCACTAATCGACTGAAAATTCAAAGCCCTTATTAGCAATCGCTAGTAAGGGCTTTTTTGTTTACTCGTTATCTTAAGGGTCGATACACCGTAAGTTAATTTACTTCTTGAATGGTGAATAGTGTGGCGTTTCGTAAACTGAAGGGCAGATACAGCTGCCGCTGTATTCACTTGGAATTAAGAAATCAGGGGGGGCGTGCTTAATCACAAAATGGTTCAAAGGCTTGTGGCTCAGCTCAACCTTAAATCGACGGTCAGGATTAAAAAGTATTGTTCATACCGAGGAGAGTCTGGAAAAGCTGCTCCCAACGTGCTTGATAGAGCAAATTAAAGAATACATCGAGTCCTACAATACCAAACGTATAAAGTGAAACTAAAAGGCCTGACTCCGATAGACTATCGAACTCAGACCTTGAAAGTTGCCTAACAGAAATGTCCAGCGTTATGGGGTAACTTCATTGCCGGGCTTCTTCTATTTTATGAGCTTCAAAGTCTGTTTAAGTTTGAACGTTGTGTGGGCGATGAACCTTAAGCTTCAGTGCCTTGAATCTTCTCTAATTCAGCGATAGTCGTTTGCGATACAAGCTGACCGTCCATGTAATAGGTAACGTTTTGACCGTCTTTTATACCCGTTAGAGTTGCCGTTTCACCTGACGTATAGACGATGTCCATTTGAATTGTGTTTTCGTCGATCTTAATCATCTCACCCGTTTCAATGGTGCGATTGTTCGAAATTGGGCCGACAGGGGCTTCTTTCAAGCTTGGGTCCAGCTCATCGTTCACTTTGAAGTGAGTGTCTGTTTTTGTATCAAATACGTGTGGTGAACCGCTGATAGGGTTTTTGCCTGTCCAGAATTCAAGTGAGTTGAATACCACATAGTCTGCTGCGGTAGTAATACCGTATACAGGCGCTAATAAGAAGTTTACACCTGCACGAGCATAGCGGTTATCGACAACTTCAACGTTAAATTTCATCACTTTCCCTGTTACGGCGTTACTGCCGATACAACCAGTTAGCGCAGAAGCCAAAACCGTTAGTCCTACAATTTTAAGTGCAATCTTTTTCATTTTAGTACCTGTATAAGTTAGAAG
This sequence comes from Vibrio sp. 10N.247.311.51, assembly GCF_041467855.1. Classification (NCBI taxonomy): domain Bacteria; kingdom Pseudomonadati; phylum Pseudomonadota; class Gammaproteobacteria; order Vibrionales; family Vibrionaceae; genus Vibrio; species Vibrio sp. 10N.247.311.51. Next base: position 156,635 of record NZ_JBFSVK010000004.1, read on the forward strand.
TCTGTTTCGTTGGAACAGGTGTAGTATGGTTTTTATTCGATGGTCAGTTTTACCATTTGGCGCCACTGACGATAGAAAATTGGTTATGTACTTTAAGCATCACAAGCTAGATCTAGAAAACCAGACATAGAAAAGCTGGCTACAAAAATCGGAGCATAAAAAAAGCGCGACCTAATAGGGCGCGCTTTGGGGTATTTAGATAAGTCGTAATGAAAACAACGACTCCAATATAGAATTACTTCATCACGTAGGTATAAGCCGATACGACAAGCCAGCGGAAAAATCGAAATAAAAGAGTAGTGGCTTTAAAGGCAAACTTGGCAATGGATACCATTGCTTCTGCACCAATGCTTACACACTTATGCAAATCGGATTCTTTGTATTCTGAATAGGTCATCTGTTTTCTCATTTCTCGCGGTTGTCTTTCATATGTAAGTAACGACTCCTGTCTGGCGATATACCCTGAGCGCGTAATGTACGAACTTTCGCCGATAGAGATTTACCATTTCATGCCATATGGATTAATAACTAGCCATAAGAGAAAAGGCTGGGAGAATTTAACGGCATAGCGAGGTGTAACTGATCAAGTTACCAAAAAAACGAGGGTAATAGTGGTATGATCGCGGGCTCAGCACCATAAGTGATAAAGAATAGGAAACAGAATGACTCACCTTACCGAACAGCAAGAAGCTGCAATGGCGACGTTTAAAGAAAACTTACACCTTCCAAATGGTGGTTTTCATAAACTGATTATCGAGCTAAGTAAGGAGTATCAGCTGCCTTTCCAAAAGGTGCGTGCGGTTTTAAAGAAAGCTCAAAAAGACGTTGAACGACAAATACGAGAAGACTTTACCAGCGTTGATGACACAGTACTGAGCCAAGCGAATTGGGTAAACATCATTAAGTCGAAGCTTGTTGAGTTAGCGGAAGAAAACCAAACGGTTATGGATAAGCTGCAACAAAATCTGAAGTATCAAAAAGTGTTGTCGGCAACCGAGGGTTCAATCGCAAGTGAAGACGAACGTGACGAGTTGATTGAAGAGTTGATTCAAGCTTATGAGAAAGAGGTGTTCAAACCGTTACTGGCGATGCTGCATACAACGAAGCTGTATTGGAAGCTAATGCTGGTGGATGAGACATGTAAGATGAATGAGGAGAATCGTGAGAAATTCAGTGATTACCCTCAACACATGCAAGCTGCAGAACACTTATATACTCTTGATCAGAAGTTAAGGTCGATGCCGTTAACTTATTAGTCCATGAATGCACTGATAATGACTCATTGGTGATTCAGAGTTTGATATAAGTTGGTTTCAATAGAAGCACGATAACCTAGCTAGCGTTAGCCGCGTGTGAAATGCAAAAAGGGCTAGGTTTCTGATCTGTTTTACTTCTACTCTATTTTGTTCTGCTAGAGCGAATTGAGGGTGACATCTTTTAGATCTTTGGGACTAGATGGTGTTTCTTTTGTAGCCTTTGGGAAATGCTATAGGAGTGTGAAATGTCCTAGGGTGTTTCCGTTGCCTGAAACGATAGTTCCGATGCTTTCTCGTTCATTAAATTCAAAGTCGATGAGATAACTGTGATGTTGTAGCTTGGGCAATATGTGGCGGTGGAGTATATCGCTATTGAGCTGTCGAATCTCGGTGACCCATGAAATCTCTTCTTTGTGTAAGTCTATTTTAATCTTGAGCATTTATTACCTTTTAGTTTATTGACTGTTTTTTCGCGTGATAGTTGGTACCAATGGGTTTGTCGTGTTGTTCTGCGTGACATAACTGTGCCTTGTGTTTATTACATTTGTATTTAAGTGATCGATCTATTCTGACTTCGCTGATAAAAGAGCGAATGACGAGAGATCGGTAGTAGGATCGAATTTAAAAGCTATTGAATGACTATCTGGGTGAAAGCTGACGCAGAGATGGTGTAACGAGGGAATCGAGAACTGTCTATGTGGAACTTGGACTTACTTTAGCATTAACAGCTCTATAGATTAGAGCCAGGTGGCGAACTATACGCCTAGTTTTTAAAATTACAACCCTAATTTCAATTAAATTCAAAAATATTTTTGGGTGATTTACCATCGCTTACTGAAGGTTAAATGAGCGAAGGTCGGCGGATTTACCATGATATCAGACTGAGGTTTGGTTTTTCATCTATCCGTCTTAAGTGTAATTAGTGATTTAAATTAAATGGCAAAATCAATCAAGCTTAAGTGGCTGTTATATATCATCTTTACATTGTAAATTACAAATCGTAACTTTTGGGTCAAGTGTTGTGATTGCAGGGCTTGAGGGCTTTGTTTACACTTAACGCTTATGGATATATTAGTCGTATTTACCCTTTATCTGATCTACGGTTTGGCTTTCTTCGCCATCGGTTTTTCTGTTGTCTTTAGAAACTATAAAAACAGCCAGATCAGTATCTCCAAACTTCTCCCGATCCTTGCCATCTTTGGCTTTGTTCATGGTGTTCATGAATGGTCTGAGCTTTATTTGATTCTCTATCAAGACCAATTTCAACGTTCTCAGTCGATCGAACTCTTCAAGGTATTCAAATTACTCTTTTCTTACCTCGCCTTAGGCGCCTTTGGTTGGAAAATGCTGGATCTGTTTGACTGGCGTTGGGTGAAGTGGGGCAAGATCTTCATTGGGCTGTTGCTGGTCGCGTTTACTTTGAGCTTAGTTGATCGCTTTGATGAACAAGCATTTACCGACTATATCAACATCAGTAATAGTCACATCCGAGTGTTGTTCGGCTTAGGTTCCGGCCTGTTGGCTGGCGTAACCATGATCATTTACGGCAAACAGTTTTATGATGTTGAACACCAAGCTGCGTCTCCTTTTGTTTATACCGGCGCTGCGTTGATCTTTTATGGTATGACTTCGGGCATTTTGAGCTCTGAATACGGCATCTGGGTTATCTTCTTAAGAACAATGTGTGCTTTGGCAACGCTTCATTTCTTGTGGAAAGCGCTGCGAGTATTCGATAGAGAAAGAGAACTGCAAATTGAAGCCATGGTGCACCGCTCGTTTCAAGATGAAAAGCTTAAGGAATTAGGCGAGCTGACTTCAGCTGTCGCTCATGAAGTGAAAACACCGCTGAGCAGCGCAATGATGAGTTGCGACTTACTCGAGAAAAGACTGCCTGATGATGAGAATGTGGCTAGGCAATTGGTGAGGATCCGCAGTGGTATCGAGCGCGCCGCCCACATCAGTCAAGAAGTGCTGAATTATGCCCACCATCGAAAGGTGTCATTCAAAGCCGTTGGTGTGCGAGGTTTATGTCAGTCGTCGCTTTCGTTAGTGGAATACCGACTGTCAGACTTTGATATCGAATTGGATGTTAGTAAGAAGCTGCAAGTGCATGGCGACGCGATTCATCTAGAAGAAGTGCTCGTCAATATACTGGTTAATGCCGTTGATGCGAGCGAGCATACCAAGAGTATTTCTATCTCAGCGTATCCATTGGGTTCTAACGTGATTATAGAGCTCACCAATCGTGGTCCTGCTATTCCAGAAGATGTGATTGATAAAGTGATGCAACCTTTCTTTACCACTAAGCCGGTAGGAAAAGGGACTGGGATGGGGTTGGCTATCTGCCGACAAATCATGACACAACATCATGGTGAACTTACCTTGCATAATATTGAGAACGGACTCATGGTGCGACTACAACTACCTAAGGCAACCCAATGAAATTAAAGCTATTGCTTGCAGAAGATGATGAGCAATTAAGAGAAGTGTTGGTTGAAGCGTTGGCACTCGAAGAGTTCGAGGTTCTTGCGTTTGATAACGCAGAAGACGCGCTGGATGCCGCAGGGGAGGAGACGTTTGATCTTGCCTTGTTTGATGTGGTGATGGGCGGTATGACAGGTGTTGAAGCTTTATCTAACTTGCGCCGATTGCAACCCAAAATCGGGATTGTGATCACCACGGCGTTCGCGACTGTGGATGTTGCCGTTGATGCCATGAAAAAAGGGGCGGACGAGTTCTTAACCAAACCCTTTAATTTGGCGGCACTGTCGGTAACGCTTAGAAGGGTTCATGCAGAACGGTCTCCACAGACTCCCGTTGAAGAGCGCAGCAACGATCAGGTGTTTAGTGCATTGGCTAACCCAATTCGACGGGCGGTGTTGAACCACTTGAGTATTCATCAGAAGTTAAAATTCATGGATTTATGCCGCGTGGTGGGAATTGAAGACCACACCAAGTTCAATTTCCATTTAAGGCAATTGGTGAATAGTGGATTGGTGAAAAAAGGAGAAAGCCGTATTTACTCCCTCACTCGTCGCGGAAAAGAAGTGCATTCGAGCATGCTTAAGTAAGTGTTGCTACTTTTTATATCTAATTGATTTAGCTAATTAATATCCAAAATTTTCACCAACCGTTGTTATGGTTCACGCAAAGAATATCGTGGACCATTGGTGTGTTCTCTTCTTGGCTTCTCCATTCCATATCCTCGTTATATCGCAGTTTTTGTACATTCATACCTGCCATTGTTAGCTGCCTAACAAAATATGAATACTCACTTTTACGTTTCTGAATAATAAAGTTGTTGTGTCGTCAATTTAGTGCAAATATAATTGATAATAGTTCTCACTTGCGTTACAAGTTTGTTGTCAATCCAATGACAGACTTTAAATTATCGTTATTTAGCAGTTGTGTACGCCCCATGCTCGTCTATGAGTAATGTGACTTTCATTGTCATGAGTGGTGGTTTGTCTCAATGGCAAAGGAAGAAACATGAAGAAAACAATCAATTCAGTTCGCCAGTTATTGAGCGGGCTTGCCATCGTTCTAGCATCATCATTCATGATGACCGCGCATGCGGAAACCGTCACCATTGAGCATGTAAAAGGCACTGCGCAGTTTACTGAAGTACCACAGCGAGTGGTGGTTCTAGGCCACGGTAGCTTAGACGTGCTTGATAAAATTGGTGTGCAGCCAGTTGGCGCGCCTCATAGCTTGCTGCCTGATTACCTAGCTTCTTACAAAGATACGACGGCAAATACAGGCTCATTAAGCGAACCTGATTTTGAAGCTATCTACATGTTGAAGCCTGACATCATCATCGCGGAAAACCGCATGCTTAAGGTTTACGACAAACTGGCACAAATTGCTCCTACTATCATGTTCTCTATTGAAGGCGACAAGTACTGGGCTGATGCTCAGCAAAACTGGCGTGCGCTAGGCGACATCTTTGGTAAGCAAGCTGAAGTTGAAGCGATCATTAAAGAGACTCAAGCTTCTATCACAGCGGTAAACGACAAAGTAGCGTCTGACGAAACTTCAGCAATGATGCTAATGAACAACGGCAACAACATTGCGATGTTCAACAAAGGCAGCTGTTTCTCTATCATCTTTGATGACTTTGGTTTCGTGGAATCAAAGAGTGCAACCGTGGCTCCGATCAAAGGAACACACGGCAACCTAATCTCTTTTGAATACATTGCGGATGCAAAACCTGAAGTGCTTTACGTGCTTGACCGCGAAAAAGCGATTGGTAAATCAGAAGGACGCGCACAACAACTGTTTGATAACCCACTGGTTGCGGCAACACCTGCAGCGCAGCACGGCAACATCGTTTACCTTGATTCAAGTGCTTGGTATCTGGCTGGTGGCGGTGTGACGGCGATTCACAGAATGCTTGGTGACATTGAACGTACAATTCAATAGTTACTAACCATCAGATTTTCGGGCTTATAAGAGTGTTCTTATAAGCCCTTTTTCACTTTTTTATACGGGCTACCCGAGACCTACCTTTAGTATTATTTCTATGTTGAAACCCATTGCAGCTGCTGTATTTCTTGTTGTGTTATGCGTTGCGTCATTGATGATTGGAGTTGCTGAAATCAGTTTTAGTGACTTCTTCAATGGCAACCAACACGCCAACTCTATTTATATTGTTAGTCGGATCCCTCGACTACTCGCGATCGTGCTTGCCGGAGCAGGATTGAGTGTTTCTGGTTTGATCATGCAGCAAATTGTACAGAACAAGTTTGCCGCGCCTTCGACGATGGGCACCATTGACTGTGCGATGTTGGGCTACATAGTTGGTATTCTGGTGCTAGGCAATGCTGCGCAATGGAGCTACTTAGGCTTTATCTTCGCGTTTGCAGTGTTTGGCACCATGCTATTGGTTCGCTTCCTACAACACCTCAAGTTTAAGAACGCGGTATTGGTGCCTTTGATCGGCATCATGTACGGCAACGTGGTTTCAGCGTTGACCACATTTATCGCCTACAAACACGACTTAGTACAAACCATGTCTGCATGGACGATGGCGAACTTTGCGAGCGTGTTGCAGGGCAGTTATGAAATCCTTTATCTTGCGGTGCCTGCTTGTGTGTTGGCTTACTACTTTGCAAGCCAGTTCAGTGCGGCGAGCATCGGTGAGAGCTTCGCGAAAAACATCGGCTTGAATTATCAGAAGATTGTCTTCATTGGTGTTGCGCTGGTTGCTATCTGCGCCTCTTCTGTGGTGATGATCGTTGGTGTAATCCCATTCCTTGGCCTTATCGTGCCGAATATCGTGTCGCTGATGATGGGCGATAACATGAAGAAGATTCTGCCTTGGACGGCCTACTGGGGCGTGATCTTGGTGTTGGCTTGTGATCTGCTAGCTCGAATCGTCATCTTCCCTTATGAGATTCCAATCTCGATGGTAATCAGCATCTTTGGTGGCTTGATTTTTATCTACCTAATCATGAGAGACAAGTCGAATGCGTGATTCAGTAAAAATTGCGATTCTGGCTATCGCGTCTTTGGGTATGGCAGCGTTATTCATCGGGCAGGGGCTTACGTGGGATAACTACGAGTTCTTCTTGTCTCTGCGCCTACCAAAATTGCTGTCGATTGTGTTGGCGGCGGTAGCGATCTCTGCGTCGTCACTGGTTTTCCAAACCATCACTAATAATCGAATTCTAACCCCATCCATCTTGGGCTTTGACAGCTTGTATATGCTGGTACAAACGGTACTTCTGTTTGTGTTTGGCAGTGCGAGCTTCTGGGTGATTGACTCAATCGCAAACTTTTCGATGTCTGTGACTGTGATGATCTTGTTTTCGTTTGCTCTGTTCCATTTCTACTTTAAGAGCAAGCGAAACAACGTATTCACACTGCTTCTGATAGGCATCGTGTGTGGCAGCGTATTCTCGAGTTTAGCGAATTTCCTTGCGATGTTGATTGATCCCAATGAATTCGCGGTGCTGCAGAATGTGATGTTCGCAAGCTTCAATAACGTGAAAGGCGAACTGGTTTACCTCAGCCTTATTCCATTGGGTTTGAGCTTACTTGGCCTGTGGCTGTTGTCGCCTAAGCTCGATGTACTTTGGCTTGGTGTTGATAATGCGACAAGCTTGGGCGTGAACACCAAGCGACTGACTCAGATTACTTTGGTGATTGTGTCAGTGATGGTTGCGGTGTCTACGGCTCTGGTTGGCCCTGTGTTGTTCTTTGGCTTGATCACCGTGAGCTTAGCTCGCCAGATATTCCGATCTTATCAGCATCGTGTGCTTATCATCGCAAGTAGCTTGTTAGCGATCGTGCTATTGGTTTCTGGCCAATGGTTTATCGAAAAAGTGATGGCGTTTGAAACCACAGTGAGTGTGATCATTAACTTGGTCGGCGGTTTGTATTTTATGTTCTTGTTGTTACGCACCAGAATTCAGTAAAGGTAGTAAGTAGTGATTAAATTAACAGGTTTAAGTAAGAAGTATGGCAAGTCACTCGTGGTTGATGATGCCAGTGCTATGTTCCCGAAAGGCGAAGTGACTTCTATCATTGGCCCAAATGGTGCGGGTAAAAGTACACTGCTTTCAATGGCGAGCCGCTTAACAGACAGTGACGCGGGTGAAGTGGTCATTGGTGATAAGTTACTGGCTGAATGGGATACCAAAGAGCTAGCCAAGCACCTTGCCGTGTTAAGACAATCAAACAACATCAATATGCGATTTACGATTCGTGAGTTGGTCTGTTTTGGTCGCTTTCCACACTCTCAAGGTCGCTTGAAAGACGAAGATCATAAGATCGTCGATACAGCACTAGAACACCTTGGCATTACTGACATCCAAAATAAATACCTTGATGAGTTGAGTGGCGGTCAGCGTCAAATGGCGTTTATCGCGATGGTTGTGGCGCAAGATACGGATTATGTGTTCTTAGATGAGCCACTGAACAATCTTGATATTAAACACTCGGTCGAAATTATGCAGACGTTGCGTCGTTTAGCGCATGAGTTCAATAAAGCGGTCGTTATCGTGATTCATGACATCAACTTCGCTTCTTGTTACTCAGATAACATTGTTGCGATGAAGAAAGGCAAAGTGGTTAAGTCGGGTAAGGTTTCGGAAGTGGTTGAAAAATCAGTGATGGAGTCTATCTACGAGATCCCATTTGAGATTCGTGAGTTCGATGGTGTTCGAATCTGTATGTATTATTCTGGTCGTTAGATTACTGAATAACTCGGTTGTTTTGCTTTCTAGCCGTTGAATGAAAAGAGCTCCCATATGAGGAGCTCTTTTTGTTTTCGGATAGTATTTTTGTTGTTAGTGAAATGTTGCAATTCAAAGGTGGTTTCCCTTGTATTATAATAACTTAACTGACGTAATATTGACTGGTCGTACTTCTAATAACGCCAGTTTGAAGTCACTCACAGATCTACTCTTCATTTTTGAAAATCAATTGCTTTTTTTTCTGCTTAACCTCTAAAAACCGTTCTACACTATGGTTATAACTGTTTGATTTGTATACGAGGTATCAATGAGTCGGAAACCCATAGTGTTAGTCGTGGATGACACCCCAAGTAACTTGGATGTGTTAACGGCAATACTCAAAGATACTTATCAAGTGAAAGTAGCGATTAACGGCACAATTGGTATCAAGATTGCGAAGATGGTGCCGCAGCCAGACCTTATCCTCCTTGATATCATGATGCCTGACATTGATGGTTACGAGGTATGCCGCCAACTTAAAGCTCAGCCGAATACGGCTCACATTCCTATCATTTTCGTGACCGCCAAAATTGGTCCAGAAGCCGAAGTGAAAGGATTGTCTTTAGGCGCTGTCGATTACCTAACGAAACCGATCACGCCTGAAATCGCGCTCCAGCGTGTCAAAACCCACATCGCGTTGTATGACCAACAACGAGCGCTGTTCCATCAAGTGAAAGACAAAACCGTCGAGATCAATCTAGGTAAACTTGAGACACTCAATATCTTAGGTCGAGCAGCGGAATTTAAAGACAACGAAACGGGTATGCACGTTAAGCGCATGAGCCATTACTGTGAGGTGTTGGGCAAGGCGTTGGGCATGACTGACGAAGATGCCGAAACGCTCCGTGACGCGGCGCCAATGCACGATATTGGTAAGATAGGTATCCCTGATAACGTGTTGCTTAAGCCCGGAAAACTCGATGCGGAAGAGTGGGCGATCATGCAGAAGCACGTCGAGTATGGTGTGGAGATTTTAGGGCAGCAAAGCGATTCAAAACTGATGCGCATGGCGATTCAAGTGGCGCAGTATCACCATGAGAAATGGGACGGCTCTGGTTACCCGAGTCAAGTGGCAGGGGAAGATATCCCACTGGTTGGCAGAATTGCTGCTGTGGCTGATGTGTTTGATGCTCTAACGGCAGAACGCCCTTATAAAAAAGCTTGGAGTGTCGAAGATGCTTTGGCTTTAATCACTGAGCAGAAAGGTAAGCATTTTGACCCGACTATCGTTGATCTGTTTTTCATTAAATTACCAGAGATTCTAGAGATTAAAGAGAAGTTCAAAGATGAGTGACCTCTGGCAGATGTGGGGTAAGTGGGGTAAGCGTTATGTCATCGCCATAATTTTGTTTGTTGTATTCGTTGTTCGTGCTGCTAGCGTTAACGCTGAGGCTGCTCCGGATCAACAACCAATCCTATGGCAAGATCCTGATCGTGAAATCACGTTTGTTGCACTATCCAGTCATTACCCTTACTCATTTATTGGTGATGACGGAAAAGTCGACGGGATTATTCGAGATTGGGCTTACGATCTTGAAGAGCGTTTCAACGTAAAAACCAACTTCATCAGCGTAGATTCTCATGCTGAAGCAAAGCAAGCTTTGTTAGACGGGAAAGGCGATGTGTTTCCGTTTCAACAGTTTGATCCCAGCGAAGGAGGACGTTTCCTTCAAACTGATCCTTATATCTCGTACCAAATTGCCGTCATTCTTCCTACCGAAGATCATCTCAATAAGAAAATAGAGCAAGAGGCCAAAAGGCGAATTGCCATGGTGCGAGAAAGCATCGACCTAAAGGGATCTGGTGTGCAGCTTAGCTCTATTGAGGCGGTTGAGTTCGATACGGCCATTGATGCTATTCGCGCATTAGAAGACGGCTCGGTTGATGGTTTGCTGGCTGAACCTGTAACCACCATGGATCTTGCTCATAAAAGCGGAGTAGAGAATTTAGCGGTCAACCATGTACTTGATCGCTGGAAGAACATCAAAGCAGCCATGGTTATTCGTTCAAACGACAATGAGCTGCTTAACTTATTGAATCAACAGATTGCAACATTTGATATCAGTAAAAAGAACCGCATTTTATCTAAATGGTTAGATGACTCGCCTTATCGCTCTCCCATTAAAGGTGTATTTGGATTCGGCAACCCGCCTTACATGTATCCAGACAGTACTTCTGTCGGCTTAGAGCATGACATTATGCAAAGAGCTTTGAACGATATGGGGTATCGGTTAAGTGACGTTGTCACCTTGCCTCGTACTGCAGCTCGTCAAGCTATCGATAACAACAACTCAATATCATTTGTCTCTGGCGTTCAACTTGATGACTCTTCATTGCACTTTGTCAGTGACAAGGTGATGGATGTTGATTTTGTACCAGTGTCATTAAAGAGGCGTAAGCTGGATTTGAAGTCGGCAAAAGATTTGTCATTGGGTGCTTTGCTGTTCGATGAAACATCGCCGATTAAAAATTCCGTAGAAGTCTTGGAAAGCCAATTGAGCATTGATCGGATAGAAGATCTCGACAGCTTAGAGTCGGCGTTCTCTCAGCTGAGAGCTCAGAATGTTGATCTCCTGATGGTAGAAAGACGGGTATTAACCTGGTTCGTCACCAATACCCGATTTATTGAAATGCACGAGATTCAGCTCCATGAAGATTATAAAGTCAGTTATCCCATCTACGTGGATTTCAGGGGAGCTGAGCTAAGAGACCGCTTCAATGCCGCATTAGCAAACCTGAAAAGGGAAGACGGTGAGTTTGAGACAATTCTCAGAAGACAAATTAAGAACGACCTGACTCCGGTTCTGAAGAAGGCCGATATTATTGCTCAAATCTCAGCGTACTTTATTGTTAATGATCGCTTTGACGAATTGCCTAAGATTTTTGACATATTTGATGCAGATAATACCTTCATGGTGATTTCGGCACTGGCTGATAATAATAAGCGACCGCTTGAATCTTGGTTCCTAGGAGATGTATCAACGTCATCATTGGACAAGAAAAACACCTCTAAATTGTCATCCGTGACGAAAGGCGCTGGTTATAAAACGAAGACGGGCAGCACCAATGCTGGGTTTATGACGTTCTATTTCGATGTGGATTCCGTGGAAGGGAGCTATGTTTATTTCCCAGCCATTGAGCAGTTCAATTCATTCGGAGATGGTGCAAAACGCTATATTTCAGATATTTATCAATCAAACAGTTTAGCTGGTGAACTCCTTAATCTTAGTCAAAACGAACGTCAGTGGATAAAATCTCATCCAGTATTGAAAATCGGTATTGATCCTAACTCTTTGCCCTATGAGGCCGTATCGAGCAAAGGGGAATACATCGGCATGATCGATGATTACCTAAAGCTGATCGAGCAGAAAACAGGTTTACGCTTGGAACATGTTGATGTCGGCAGTTGGCAGGAGACTCGACGACTCGTTGACCATAGAAAAGTGCACCTTGTGTCGGCTGCTGTGGAGAATCGTTCGCTTGGCGAGGGCGTGAAGGCGGGTAAGCCGTTATTTTCTAGTCGTTTGGCCATTGCCTCAAGACGAGATGTGAACAGTCTTGTCTTAGAAGAAGCTGCCGGTTGGAAAATAGGTATTTTAGAAGGGGGAGCCAACACAGAAGCTATCGTGGATAGTTACCCTGAGATCAACTGGTCGATGGTGTCATCGACTAATGATGGCTTAGAGCTCGTCGAATCGGGTGAGTTTGATGCGATGATTGATACCGTTGATGTCTTAAATTACTTAATCGACTCATTTGGCTATCGAGGGGTTGGTATCATCGGCCGGTTAGACTTCTTCCTGTCGCCAACTCTGCATGTCATCAAATCTGAACCTTTGCTGTTGTCTATTGTGAACAAAGCGATAGGCAGTATCTCGGCTGAAGAACACCAGAAGATCTCAGCAAAGTGGGCGGCGCCCAAAGCGATAGAAAGAGTTGATTATCAATTGGTTTACACCATTTCGGTTTTTTCTCTGGTGATCCTTCTTCTTATTATTTTCTGGAATCGTAAATTAGCGAAGCAGATCAGTATTGCTAAGGAAGCGACCGAAGCTCTGGAAAAGGCGCAGAACCAGCTCTACAACATGCTAAATAGCTCTCCAATTGCAGCCAGCGTGGTATTTGAAGAAGAGGTTCGTTACGCGAACGATACGGCAAAACGTTTGTTTGGCGTGGAAAATCAGGCGTTGTCTTCTATCGACGTCGCAGCTATCCATGACTCGCTGAGCGTTCGTGATGGCGTGCATAAAGAGCTCGACCTTAACGGTAAAGTTGAAAATAGGGAGTTGGTACTCAGAAAATCTGATGGAACCCGATTTGTTGCTTTGGTCAGTTACTATCTTTTTGAGATTGATGGGGAAGTCGCCACACTATTTTGGGCATTCGATATTTCAGAAATGAAGCGCCTAAACGAACAACTTGAAGAAGAGAAACAGAGAGCCGATCTGGCTAGCCAAGCTAAATCGGAATTCTTAGCCAATATGAGTCACGAAATTAGAACGCCAATGAACGCAATAATTGGTTTGTCTTATCTGGCCATTGGCGAAATATCTAATCCTGTTGCTCGAAACTATATTGAGAAAGTGCACCGTTCGGGGCATTCACTGTTAAGCATCATTAATGACATCCTCGACTTCTCTAAGATAGAGGCGGGACAGCTTGCCATTGATAGCATCCCATTTGATCCCGCAACGACCTTTAAAGATGTGATTGAGTTGATGGAGTCGAAAGCGGCTGAGAAACAACTCAATTTGTCGATGGTCATAGACCCAGAATTAGACACGCCATTACAAGGCGATCCCTTGAGGTTGTTCCAAGTCATACTCAACCTTGTGGGCAACGCGATTAAGTTTACGGAAAAAGGCAGCGTAGCGTTAACGGTGGAGCATCTTGACTCGAACGATAGCAGCCTAACCATGAAAGTGAGTGTGATGGATACCGGGATAGGCATCTCGGATGAGAACCGTCACAAGCTGTTTGAAGCCTTTAGCCAAGCGGATACCACTACAACACGTCGGTTTGGCGGTACAGGGCTTGGGCTCAACATTAGCCAGAAATTAGTGCATGCGATGGGCAGTCAAATTACGGTAGAGAGTGTTTACGGGCAAGGCAGTGAGTTCTCCTTTGTACTGACATTGCCACGATCAAGCTCGGATGCGTTAGCCGATTTCAAAGCCCAAGAGTTGCAGTTGGATTATCAGATAGAGTTCAAAGGCCAAAGAGTGCTATTGGTTGAAGACAATGAGCTGAACCAAGATCTCGCCTTAGCATTTTTCAGTCGTTCTAATTTAAATGCCGATCTTGCTGAAAACGGAAAGGAAGCGCTTGAACTAGCCAAAAACAACGACTACGAAATGATCTTTATGGATCTTCAAATGCCAATTATGGACGGCTTTGAAGCTACCCGTTTGATTCGTGAATTCGATACAGATGTACCGATTATTGCAATGTCGGCCAATGTTTTTGCTGATGCGAAACAACGAGCGAGGGCGTCGGGTGTCACGGACTTCTTGGATAAGCCAATTGTTATTGATAAAGCGATGTCTTTGATTACTCGATACATTGTTCCTGAGGTGTTAGTTGAAGGTAGAGCGCCATCAGACACCTCTTCAGATGCGATCCAGACAGGTGATTCTGGTGAGAGTGCGGAATTGCACTCCGATCTCCAAATTGAGCCGCCTGTTTTCTCTCAGTCGAGGTTTGAGCAACTGACTTATCATGATGTGAAGCTGCAAGCCAAAATGCTTGATAGGTTCTGCCAAGGATCGCCAGACATTATGTCGGATGCTTTTGATAACTTAGTACAAGGCGAATGGGAGACGTTAGAGCGTAATCTACATACTTTAAAAAGCATGGCAGCTTCGATTGGTGGGTTGCGATTGGCAGAGTTACTCAGTGATTTAGAAAGCAAAGCTCATAACAAGGCGTGTGATGAAGAGGATCTTAAACAAGGTGAGCTTGGGTTAATCGAACTGATTAAAGCAGTTGAGATCAGCTTTGATGTGCCTGGTGCTGAAGGAGCTAATACAACAAGTCCTGAAGAAGCCGCTGCGAGTATTGCTGATACCTCTGATTCAACGAGCATCACGTCAGAACAGCATGCTCAGTTGCTATCACTGCTGGATGCTTATGATAACGATGCAACTCAATATGTGACTGAGTTACTGGCACAGTATCCACATTCTGCTGTTCTCAAAGATGTTCAAAGTGCGTTAGATAATTACGACTTTGAACGAGCCAAAGAGGGACTTGGCGCTTCTGAGTAGTTGTCTTTTATAAATATCACTTCAACATTAAAGCCTTTAGCTTTTACAGCGATAACGAGCTAGCTAAAGGCTTTAAATCTATCTATACCGAACTAACCACTCACGTTCTGTTTGATTAGCTCAACAACCGTATCGTATCGGTGAGGCAGTTTTCGGTTTCGTTTTTGAACCAAATACAGCGTTTCCTCTACTTCTACCTTTGGTGGCACAACGTGTAGCTTGTCTCTATCTGGGAAGTGTTCAACCGCGCCAGCCGGTAACACGGTAAAACCTAATCCTTTTGATACGGGTAGCAAGATCTGGTGAAGCTGATTGATGTAGCCAGATCTTGGTATTTCATTAACGTTGATGTTCGCTAAGTCTTTATCTCCGCAAAGGTCGAAATACAAAGACAGATAGTGTGCAGAATCTGGGTGCGCAATCAGGCCAATGTCATGAAGTACTTGCGGCGTTATCTCTAAGTCAGCAAGGCTGTGATGGACAATAAGACACAGTGCTTCTTTGCCGATGACTTGGCTTTGGTAGTAGCTGTCGTTCGGGGAATGCCTAACAATGCCGATATCGGTAGTGCCTTCGATTAGGTCATTCAATATCTTTTTGTTTGGAGCGGCTTCTAAGTTAATGCTGAGCTCTTGGTGTTGCTGTTGAAGTTCAAGAAGCTTGGGATACAGACGCAAAGAGAGTGAACCAGAGCAAGACAAGTGACATTGCCCAGCATAAGGATTATCAAAACTCAGAGACTCAAAAAGATCTTCTTGGTCTTTCTCTAGTTTGAGCGCATAGCGATACATAATCCGACCCTGTTCGGTCAGCTCGAAGCTTTTATTTTCTCTCGATAACAGGTCACAATTGCAAGCTTGTTCAAGCTTCTTGATGTGCTGGCTGACCCCTGGTTGTGTCATGTACAACTTTTCAGCCGTTTGGGTGAAATGTCCAACTTCAACCAGAGTCTTAAATGTATTGAGCCAAAGTGGATTGATCATACTCACCTTCAAATGCTAAAGCCTATAAATAACAGAAAATTATTATCTTAAGTAATGATAATTTCAACTCTAGCGTCTTAAGTAACGCTAATCAAAGTTAATGTGGTAGTAACTATTTATATTGGTCTATTGGTCTATTGGTCTATTGGTCTATTGGCCGCTTTGTAGAGCTGCTATAAGTAACAAAGTGTTGCGACTTTGTTGATTGTTTGGTCTATTGACTAACTGTGCTCATATTTAGGAACGAAGATGAATAGAAATGTTTGGCTGCTTTCACTGTGTCAGGCCTTGTTGATGACGGGTAACATATTACTGATCTCTGTGATTGGTTTGATCGGTAAGCAGATTGCGCCCAGTGTCAGCATGATCACCTTGCCGGTTGCACTGCAGTTTTTGGGTTTAATGGCAGCCACTATTCCAGCATCTTTAATTTCAGGCAAGTTAGGGAGAAAGCGAGGATTTAGCATTGGTAATGTGGTTGGCATTACAGGGGCTAGTCTTGCCACCTACGCACTGTCTCAGCAAAATTTCTATCTGTTTTGTTTCGCCACGTTCTTACTTGGGATAGGTATAGGTTTTGGCACGCTTTATCGTTTTGCTGCAATCGAGGTGTGTGATGAAAATGCCCGTCATCGAGCGATATCTATCTCTATGGCTGGTGGCGTTCTAGCAGCGGTATTGGGGCCCAACTTGGCGATTATGTCGCAACAATGGTCGCAAGATGGCTTGTACATTGGTGCTTTTGCTTCTTTGATTGGATTGAACATTCTTGCGTTACTCATCTTACAAACCATTCAGTTTCCTAAAGTCTCTTTTAATAGTCAGGCGCCTAAATCCGATCCTCTCAGTGTGATAGTGAAAGCACCTAACTTTATTGGCGCAGTGTTTGCTGCCATGGTCGCTTATGCGGTGATGAATATCCTGATGACAGCAACACCATTAGCAATGATTGGCTGTGGCTTTGACTTTACTAAAGCGGCGGGTGTGATTGAGTGGCACGTGCTGGGGATGTTTGTACCTGCATTCTTTACTGGTTCACTTATCGAGAAGTTTGGCTCAAGAATGATGATCTTGGCAGGCGGGGTGCTTTTCGTCGTCTGTATCGCGATTAACATTCATGGAGAATCTATCTGGCACTTCAGAGCGGCTCTAGTTGTGCTTGGTGTCGGTTGGAACTTTATGTTTATCGCGGCAACAGGTTTGTTTAGTCAGTCCTACCAATCGCAGAATAAAGCTAAGGCACAAGCGTTTAATGAATTTATTGTCTTTGGCTGTGTGACTATTACAGCGATGCTCTCTGGCTGGCTAGAATCGACAGCAGGGTGGCAGAACCTCAATATCTACGTATTACCATTCGTGTTAGCTGTTATCTTACTGTTCGCATTCAGTGCTCGTAAATCGCGTATTCAAAAGCAGCCTGTGTAATGGCTCATCGAATGGTGGTTCAGTAAATTTGTCACTGTGATTAAAACCCTAGTATCTCGAACTACGACCAATAAAAAGCCCTACCAAATCGGTAGGGCTTTTGCTTACGGCTTAAATAATAACGTTTCCTTAAAACTGCTGTCTTGGCTTATATCCTGTAACAACAGTACTTAAGCTTGTGTTGTAAATACGCATGACAGAGCTTGCGATGATTTACAGGTCGACCATAATCGTTTTAGTGGTAATTCCACCTTGGTCATCGATTATCTTCAGTATCACCTCGTGCTCTCCGTATGAAGGGAAGATTGAAGTGAATGTGCGACCTCGTTTCACCTTTCCGTTTGGAAGTGTCCACTCGGTATCAACAATACGACCATCGCTGTCTGAACTTGTAGACCACATGGTTACCCAACGGCCCAAGTGAATGTACTTCGCGCTCGCTTCTGGAAGGGCGTTTGGAGATTCAACACTCACTACGGAGCTAAATGACTCGGAAGCGCCTTTGTCGTCGACAACAGACAAGTTCACCGTGTATTCCCCCGCTTGCTCGTAAGACCAAGTTGGTGCAATTTCGTTACTTGTTGTGCCGTTGCCAAAGTCCCATAGATAACTGACGATCTCACCGTCTTGATCAGAACTGAAGTTACGTGCTGAAACGTTTAGGCCAGTCACATTAAGCTCGAAGTTCGCAGTAGGAGCGACGTTGTGTTGGCTTACTTTAGATAAGCGAACCACGCCGTATTCGTTGTTGTCACTCTGATTCACAATATCGACCGCTAAACCAAACTCCGTCAGGATGCGTCCTGAATCTGGTGCTTGAGGCGATGTGTAATCTTGGTCATCCGAGAAGCTAGCATTGCCAACCAAACTGGTATCTTCGAGTACATCATTGTCGCTGTTTACAAGACGCATTGGAGTATGATCTTTGAGTGAAAACGCAGCGTCTCGAACTTGGTAGCGTGTTTGAGCCACTTCACCAGAGTTTGCCCACACCATGGCATTTTGATCTGCATCGACCACGCCTAACCAACCTTCACCAGGGTGTTTACCTACCCAGTTGTCGGTTAGTGATTCGTCTACGTACCAAATGATCAAACCCGGATCGAATGAGATGAGTTGGCCCATGCGTTTGATATTGGCTAGACCTTCATCAACATCCATGTGGCTGCGCCATTGCAATAGATAGTAGTGCTGCGCTTGATGGAATCCATTACTCAACTTGTAGCCATTAAGGGTGAAGGTGGAGTTGCTCTCACCATCATCTATATCGGTCACTTCACCATCGACAACCACAGCAAGGTTATCTAAATAGAAGCCTTCCATTGCTAAGCCGCCATCGGTGATGTATTCAAAAGACAGTTCAACTTCTTGTCCTGCCCACTGTGAAACGTCGAACTCAGCGTCAACCCATCCACCAGATTCGCCGCCAATAGCAGGAACGAGGCCCGTGTTGTATGGGTCGTCCATTGAGGTAATGTTGCCTACAATGGCTTGTCCGTTGATTAGCACGCGCGCAAAGTCGTAGTCTTTTTCAATCTCATACCAAGTTTTGAAAGACAGCAGTGCAGAATCACCTGCTGGGATCACCAACTTGCGAGTCATACTGTTTTTCAGGTCATCGCCTTTTTGAGAGTGGAATGAATACTCGCCCTCAAAGGGTTTCAGGCTTTCAATCTGCTTCTCGGGAAGATCCACTTTAATCATGTTCGGACGGCTGTTATCCGTCGTTTGGAACAGCGTATACACTTGTGGATTGTCTTCTAGGTCATCAATCGAGATCTGATCATCGTTAATCCAACGTCCGCCAATCGATTTCTGTAGGAAGTGTTTTGCCCAAGAGCTAAATGCAGTTGGTTGTGTACCACCAATTTGACCAGCCCAACTGCCCGAAGACATGATTGACCAGTAAGAAACGGGTTCGCCTTTGCCTGTGTATTGCGTGTCATATTCGTCTGGTAAGCCTAAATCATGACCATATTCGTGGGCACAAACACCCGCAGCCGCATCAATCGGTTGAATGGTGTAATCAAACGCCGCGTATTGGCCACCAAAGCGGTCTGGAAGCGAGCTAGAGGTTCCTTCCAGTACATGAGTGCGACCAAGGTTGAATCGGTGAGACCAAATCGCATCAGGACCTAATACGCCACCACCGGCTTCTTCACCTACCGATGCGTGAAACACCATCAGGTGATCAATCACACCATCGGGTTCGCGGAAATTTCCGTCACCGTCGTAATCGTAACGATCTTCGATGTCGTAATCGGTAAGGTTGATACTCGGATCTTGAGCCAGTTGATTAAGCGCTTCACGAACCAGTTCTTGGGCGTTGAGGTCGTTGTCGGTGGTAGGGGAGTTGCCACCATAGAATGACGCAGGCTTGGAGGCGCGATACCAACCTGCCGCTTGACCTGCAACGCTGTAACTGTCACCAGATTCGCTTTGGTAATATTGGCGCATCGAGATTAGGTTCTCGCCATTGGGCCCTGTGTAGCCAGAATTTGAGAACAACAGCTCTTGATAATGCTCTGGGTTGTAGCTCTCGTAGAGCATCTGCGTGTGCTCTTCGGTCAGCTTGTTGTCATCCCAGTTCAAATCAGGGAAATCGACCAACAGAGCGAGTACTTTGTCGGTACGCTTGGTGCCGACTTCCAAAGCAAAGACACTCGCTTTTTTAACGCCAGACCCTTTTTCTATGGCTTTGAGTATTTTTGCGCGTTGCTCAAGTGCTTTTTTTCCGAATTGAGCATCGCCTTTGAAACCGGAATTGATTTTATTTTTCAAGTAACGGTCAAGCGCATCGTGCTTTGCCACATCGGTTGCATCTTGGTCGACTAAGCCTTGTCTAACTAGCATTTCAATGAGTTTGTCTTCATTAACTACGCCTAAATCAATAGGTGTTTTTGCATAACCACTGACGCTAAATAGAGTAAGCATTGCTGAAGCCAACAATGTTTTTCTCATCATTTTCATTATATTTCCTTTTTATATTTCCATGTCGATATCAGTATCAACTTGCCTTATTCGGATCTGTTGTCCGAGTTTGGCCTAATACACTCTTGTGGTGTCTTATTTAACTGACGTGTGTTTGTTGTATGTTTTTTACCTTCTATCTCTTTTGTATTGGTTGTCTCTTTTCTATTTTTTGAATCAAACGGAGTACTCTTCACTTTTTTAGCGTTGAGATAGATACGTAAAGCTTCTTGATTTTCCTCATAGGTTAAGCCTGAACAGATAACACCTCGTTTAATCAATGACTTCAGCAATAGTTCGTCGTTCTCAATAGTGGAAGCCTGTGACAGTGAGGAAAAAATTAGAACCATTAAAGCCATTGTTTTGTGTGACATTCTTATAACAAGCCATCAGTTTTGATTATGTAACAAAATATATTTATAAAATTCACCAATCAAATGGATAATTATTACAATTAATTATTAGTTCCGGTTTCAACATTTAGAGTTAATATAAAATAAGGAGTGTTACTTATTCTATTGTCAGTTATTTATTGGGTTTTGTTGAATGAATAGTTGATAGTTTAGATGTTTAATAACATTGATTAGGTCGTGGTTATTATTCTGGAGGGCGCTTTATACAAGGCGTTGGGTTCTAACTAATAAGATAATTTTTTATTATCGGTGTTTTAAAATACGCATGTAATAACTGAGTCATTAGTAAATACCCATGCTCAAATTATTTTCACTCGAAATATCAATAATTAGGGTGTTGAGAGTAATTTTCAGTGTTTCAATGGCGTGAAATTTAACAATATCGGCGGTGATAGGATCGACGAGTAGCAAAAAGAGCCCGTGTTTGAGCTCTTTTCCTTTTAGTCTCGCTGGTGTTTTTACTTATGACTGAGAGACATCGCGATAAAAGTAACGTTCGCAAGTGCTTGGATTCATACGTTTAATGACGTTGGATATTAAAGCGATAACCAGCACTGAGAATACTAACCTTCCCCAAAATATGGTGTAGAAGTCTGCCCCTATGAGCATGATCAACAACGTATCTTCTATCAAACTGTGGAGCAAGTTGAGCAGCATGATTGCGGTGAATACATCTCTTGCTGAGATATGGCCTTTCTTGGCTTCGTTGATCAATAAGCCACCGCCAAACGAAAGACCAAGCGTGATTCCGATAATCGTTAGGTTGGTTGCGTCTTTGCTGATTCCTAGCAGTCTCAAGAACGGTCTTAACAATATTGCCATGAGCTTTTCAATGCCGAGAATCTTTAAAACTTTGAGTAGCAGTAATAGAGCTGAAATCACCATGAAGATAACCGCAAAGCTCTTGAGCTGTTCAATAGCCCAACCTAAATAGCTTGTGTCTCCTGATACTTCAGGCTGCCAAAGTACGGTTGCTGGGTAATTGAGCAAATCCCCATATTGATAACTGAGGTTAAGTAGCCAAGCCAGCACCAAGCTACCACCGATTCGCACCGACAGGGTAGCCAACCAGCTCACGCCTGCTTTTTTGGCTATCGCCCCCTCAATCGGTAATGAATGTGCTAGTAGCATCATGCTGCCTAAAACCGAGGCTTGAGCAACCGTTAAGGGAGCGTCGGAATTGATGAGAATAATCAGCCCCGCATAGATGTTAGTGAGTATGGTGGTTGCCCATACCAAGCCCATCTCTTTCGGTAAGCCGACGCTTTCCATTATTGGGCTCAGCCATTCGCTAAGAATCACGATGCCGCCGAGCTCTTCAACGACCTTTATCACGATGATAATTGGAATCATGATTCGGAAAAGAGTCGAGGTGACATCGAAAATCTCTCTAAGGAGTTCTTTAAAAAATTGATAGGTTGATTTCATAGTTGTGACCATGGTTCGATTGTTTGGTATGAGAAGATCTTACCGTGATTGTTGTGATTCAGATTTCTAAATTGACCTTAAAAGTTGCTATAGATTTTTTAATTATCGTAGTATTAAAAATTATAAGTCATAAATGTATTGGTTTAAGAAATTATGATGATTGACCGTATAGATAGAAGCATTCTGGTTGAACTGCAAAAGAACAACAGAATCCCTAATCAGACATTGGCTGAGCTGGTCGGGTTGTCACCGCCTGCTTGCTTAAAGCGAGTGAAACGGCTGAGAGAAGAGGGCGTGATAGTCGGTGATGTGTCCATCATTAATCCAGAACTGACCGGCAGTAAGATGACTTTGGTCGTGTCCGTGGAAATGGAGCGTGACCGAGGGGATATTTATCAAATCTTTCGCCATTCTATTTCAAAGGCAGAAGAGGTCACGCAGTGCTATCAGATATCAGGCAGTTTTGATTTCATGCTGATTGTGACGGTCAAAGACATTCAAGCCTACGAAGACTTTGTGGAGCGAGTACTACGCAAAGATCTGAATATTCGTAAATTCCATACCTCTGTCTCAATGAGAACCGTGAAATTTACCACTGCCGTAAACTTAGATGAGTCGTGACTGTTAGCTCGAAAAAATATGTGAAGTTATTAGCTTTGTGAGGTACTTAGCTAATATTTGTATAAATAGCAGGCATTTACACAAAATGTGACGTTCACATTTTGTCATAACTTTAATAATTGTATATATTCCTCGCCTAAAATAATAATTAACCTAAGTTAATATAATGACTGTCAGCTCATCTACTCAATCTCGTGAAACGCTTCTCAGCGAAAACGAACAACTTGTCTCTACCACTGACTTAAAAGGCGTGATTACGTACAGTAATGATGCTTTTTGTCGTATAGCGGAATACAGCCAACAAGAATTGCTAGGGCAACACCACAATATCGTAAGGCATAACGATATGCCGAAAGCCGCTTTTGCTGATATGTGGGTTAACCTAAAGCAAGGTAAAGCGTGGCGTGGCATCGTAAAAAACAAAACCAAATCCGGTGGGTTTTATTGGGTAGATGCTTACGTAACTCCGATTTACGACAATGGTAAGGTGAGTGGCTACCAATCTGTTCGTGTTAAGCCAAAGAATGAATGGATACAAGTTGCAGACAAGGCTTACCAAGGTCTCTTGAAGGCTGAAAAGTCGGGTCGCCAATGGTCCTTAAAGATCAGTGACAGTGGTCGTTACGCCGTGTTGCTAGGCTCTTTGGCTGCGCCTCTGATTTCAAATCTCGTTGAAGTAGGGCAAGTATCACAATGGTTGTTGAGCCTACTTCCTGTTTCTGCATTAGCGTTACTTTTCCGACAAGAGCTGATTGATACTCCACTGCAGTTGAAAAAGCTGCAATCGAAATTCGATAGTGTCAGTCGCCTGGTCTATTCAGGTAATAGTCAGTTCTCTGTGGCCGATTTTCACTTAAAGTTATTGTCTGCACGAATCCGCACCGTGTTAGGTCGTATGACAGACTCTGCCAAGCCATTACAAGATTTGGCTGACAACCTGAATGCCACGTCATTTGAAGTATCAGAAGCCTTAGATCAACAAACAAAAGACATCCTTCAAGTACGAGAGGCGACTGAAGAGGTTGAAGTCACCGCCAATGAGGTCTCTTCTCGCACAGAAGAAGCGCACCAGATTGTTGATGTGACTTTGCAAACCTGTGCTGGCGCTAAAGAGAGTATTAATCAAACTCATCAGAACTTAGAGAGCCTAGCTTCTCAGGCCGAAAAGGCGACTCAAACGACTTACCAACTGAGCGACCAAGCGCAGAGCGTAAGTAAGATAATGGAAGAGATTGGTGGAATCGCCGAACAAACCAACTTGTTGGCCCTGAACGCTGCGATTTAAGCGGCGAGAGCGGGTGAGCAAGGACGAGGCTTTGCGGTCGTTGCAGACGAAGTGCGCGCGTTGTCGGGTCGAACCTCAAAGGCTACGGTTCAGATCAAAGAGAGTATCGACACCATGCTAACGACGATAGAAGGCTGGCAAAAAGATATTCTGGCGAACCGTGAGCAAACGGACGCGTGTGGTGATGTTGCAAAGGTGAGTGCAGAGCGCTTGTCGGAAGTTGAAAACCTAATGCAATCCATGAATGAACTCATGCAGTCTGTTGAAAGTTCTGCTCATAAACAACGTGAGCTGTCGAGTGAAGTCAACCTGCATATGCAGTCTATCGCCTCGACCGCAGAACAAAACTTAGTGGCAACGCATTCTGTGAAAGACCACTCCACAGAGCTAAAAGAACAAGTCAATGAGTTCTACCAACTGGCAAAGCGTTTCGAAGAAAAATAGCCGTTAGATTTAAACCCGAATAAGATATAAGAGGAAGCCTTGCGAAAAAAGCCAGCTTGGTGGCTGGCTTTGTTGATATATTGAAAACTAAGTTTACAAGAATGCTGTCTCTATAGAGGCTTTCTCCACTCGTGTTCTTGTCTGTTATTCACACGGTGGTGCCATGTGGATCACGGCTAGGCCGCCTAGAGAAGTTTCACGGTACTTCTTGTTCATGTCTTTACCTGTTTGATACATGGTCTCGATAACCTTGTCTAACGAGATAAGACACTTGCTGGTACGCTTCAACGCCATGCGCGATGCATTGATCGCTTTCATTGCGCCCATAGCATTACGTTCAATACATGGTACTTGTACAAGGCCACCGATAGGGTCACATGTCATGCCCAGTGAGTGTTCCATCGCGATCTCAGCCGCAATACAGATTTGCTCGTTGCTACCACCACGTAGGGCAGTTAGGCCAGCAGCAGCCATTGATGAAGATACGCCAACTTCGCCCTGACAACCTACCTCTGCGCCAGAAATCGAAGCGTTGGTTTTGTATAAGATGCCGATTGCACCAGAGACTGCCAAGAAGTCTTTAAGTTGCTTAGTGTCTAGCTCTTTGATGAAACGATGGTAGTACATCAAAACCGCAGGAATAACGCCAGCCGCACCATTAGTAGGTGATGTGACAACCTGGCCACCTGCTGCATTCTCTTCACTCACAGCAAAGGCAAATAGGTTAATCCAATCCATGATCTCCATTGGATCGTTTTCAATTGAGGCATTCGCTTCAAGCTTTTTAAGCAAAGCAGGTGCTCGGCGTGTTACTTCTAGGCCGCCATCAAGAATGCCTTCAGTATCAAAGCCACGCTGCATACACAGAGACATCACCTTCCAAATTTGGTCGGCTTTCTGGTCAATTACATCCATACCTTGGAAAGACACTTCGTTACGCAGAATTAAGCCACCAAGGCTAAGTCCTTGTTGTTCTGATAGTTCAAGTAACTGGTCGGCAGAAGAGAAGGGGAACTCAACTGGTGTTTCTGCTTCCTGTTTGCCGTTTTGTAGCTCATCAGCGGTTGCGATAAAGCCACCACCAATCGAGTAGTAGGTTTCCATATCCAGAAGATTACCGCTTGCGTCAAAGGCAGAGATAGTCATGCCATTTTCATGCAAAGGAAGGTTGGTTTTGTGGAAGAGAAGGTCACTTTCTACATCGAAATAAATTTCATGGTTACCGCTAACCAATAGAGATTTATCTTCAATCGCCTTACGCATTGCTTGGTTAGCACTGGTAATTTTGATCGTGTCGGGGCGGTTACCTAGCAAACCTAACAAGGTCGCTCTGTCTGTGTGGTGTCCAATACCCGTCAATGATAACGAGCCGTATAAGTCGATTTGAATACGCTTCACTTGCTTAAGCTGAGCATCAATTTTTTGGGTAAAGCTAAACCCAGCGATCATTGGTCCATTTGTGTGGGAGCTGGACGGCCCAACCCCAATTTTGTAGATATCAAAAATAGACAGCATAGTAACTTCCTGTGAAGACGGTTCGATTGACGAACTCTGTGTAAAATTTGTATTTAGTTAGTTTCACTTCTTTGAGTGAACCTGTTCTTTGGGTGAAACAGTTATTCGATTGAGCGTATTCATTGATTGAAAGGGCTCTTTTATCGACCAGTGCTAACAAGCATAGAGCGATGAAATACAAGAGCTTGCTATGTTTGCTGTAAAGCGACACGTCTATTCTTGTATTACCTAAGATGTGGCTATCAATAGTGAGCATTATTGCGAGCAACATATAAGAATTTCAAAATACTTTTGTTAACAAGTATTGTATACATAATTCACTCCATCTAATCCCCAAAACGAGACTTGAACATAAAATGAGCATTAATCACCTCCTTATTGTGCTGGGTAAGCGACTGAATGAGAATAAATTGACTGATGAAGGAATCAGTCGAGTTGATGCTTTGGTTGAGTATCTGGCGGAGCCTTTGGTAGAAGAGTCGAATCAGCAAACCGCGGTAGCATTTTGTGGAGGGGTAACAAAAGGGCAAACACTGTCTGAAGCCGATGCGATGCACCAATATTTTAGGAAGCTTGAAAATAAGCGTGAACATCCGCTTTCCTTAGGGGCTATTTTACTCGAGCAGCACTCGACCAATACTGTCGAGAACATACAGAACTTGGCCTCAGAGATGATCAAAAGCGGGCTGTTTACTCGCGGGCAGAGTGTGCAGGTAACATTCGTTTCTAATGACTACCACTTACAACGTATATTCGAGATCCAATCGCTCATGGACGAGCAAGGTTTGCTTAAAGTTCTCATCGAGAAGTGTTCCGCACTTGGGGTAGAGCTGCAAATAGATCGCAGGTTGGATGCTCATGTTGCGGTGCCATACCCACATCAAAGTGCTCAAGGGCAATTGTTTCTGTTGATGGACGTACTGACGACCTACCGAGTTTATCTTGAAGGTGTTTGTGCGGGCGCATTTAAGCGAGATTTGGCGTTGGTTAGACAAGAGCCAGAAAGACTGTCTTTGGAAGCACTGATGGCCGCAAAGGATCTCGTCGGGCGTTCATTTCACTTTGACATTGTGGAAAGTTTGCTCCCAGTATTGAAGCGCTGTATCCAGCAGACTTCAGTGGGTTCCAACATAAAAAAAGTCAGGGAGTACCTAGCATTACTTGATACTAACCTGACTTTATTGAATCGTTATTTAGACCCGGAATCGGATCACGCACACCGCTGGTGGCGATAGATGTTTATTTCTTTCTCGTGATGCCATGAACCGTTTTTAAACTAGCAAAAGCGATTAAACAATAGGCCAGAAGCTCGGTACCTTCTTCGGCGATGGTCTTTACATTGCTAATGTAATGCTCACCCATTACACCTTGCCAAAAGCTACCCATGCCAAACAAGCGTGAGAAAACAAGTAGAAGCATAACCCCTGTCACTAACAAATTCATATGGGGAGAAGCTAGAATAAAAGCGAGTTGGTCAATACTGCGTTTACCATTTTTAGCGGCGTAGAAAATAGCACTTGCAGCAATGATGATAGCTGGGTAAGCCCAAGCTCCGTGAAAGATCATGTCAAACCAATAGTCCAATTCTCGGATGAACATCACAGCAAAGAAAGCACTAATCAGCATAGCTGCGTGTTTTACCTCAGGACGTTTTTTTGCTAGATAAACAAATGTACCTGAGGAGAGAAGTAGTAGAAATTGCTGCAACATTTCAGTGACTGAATTTTCACCGATTCTTCCACTTAAATAAACGAAATCAATACGTATTGATAAATTGACTATTACCCCAATTGCTAACACAACAAGAGCGGTTTGGCAGCGCTTGTAGATTATTTGAGATGTCGATTGTGTTAAGTTGAATTCTGGCAATTCAAAGGACATTTGACGTTGCTCTTCTGCTTCTGTGTTGGCTTTCATATTAATATAGCATGTAAAAATTGTAACAGAATTACATTCTATTGATCATGAGTACTTCAATGTCATGGAAATGTCAGCAATAAAACACCGTTCAATTGGTGTGTGTGTACGGTAAACCGCTGCCTTATGGCAGGCAGTTTACGTAACATTATTGGATTTTTAGGGGGAGGGTTTTACAGCTTTGAGGTTGGAAACTTGTAATAGAAGTGATTACTTTTCAGTTTCTTGCTCATGGTTATTGCGGTAGTACTCCCACTGTTCAATGCGCTCGCCATC
The DNA here is from genome assembly GCF_041467855.1 of Vibrio sp. 10N.247.311.51. NCBI lineage: Bacteria > Pseudomonadati > Pseudomonadota > Gammaproteobacteria > Vibrionales > Vibrionaceae > Vibrio > Vibrio sp. 10N.247.311.51. Next base: position 184,672 of record NZ_JBFSVK010000004.1, read on the forward strand.
ATCAAATACACAGTAAGTTGTACGTTGATTGTTTTCAGTAACCGTGTCTAATTCACCGTCCTGTTGAACACAATAAACCGCTGCTGGGTTAGCGACTGAAACACGTTGGCCTTCGCTATATTCTGCATAGTCGTTTGCACAACCGCCTAATACAACGGCACATACAGCCATCAAACCAATTTTCTTCATGTCTATCTCCTACGTGATAACTCTATAATCGAATGCGTTAAGTTCTACAGAACCAAATGAGAAGCTCTATGAAATTAGTATATTTTAGATTTCAGAAAAGGTTGTCCTAATTTGGTCAAGATATTGAAATAGGTTGATATTTCTTCATGTTTAACGACTTTTTGAGTGTTAGATCAAGCTAAGTGGATTCAAGTTACCGTAGGAATATCCCCGTCCGATCCGTTCTGGTTAGCGGTTGTGAACCTCGAATCTATTGATGATTATGATATGATGCCGCCAAATTCAGTAGAGCAGTCAGAATCATGAGACACCTAAAAACAACCATCCATCCTGATATCGACCATCTAGACAATAAAACGGTCTATAAGCGCAACGCTGCCCGTGCCATTGTGTTAGATGGTGAAGACATTCTGATGCTGTATACAGAGCGTTATCACGACTACACCATTCCTGGTGGTGGTTTGGATGAAGGGGAAGATGTGATCGCAGGTATGGTTCGTGAACTCGAAGAAGAGACTGGCGCGAAGAATATCCATAGCATCAAGCCGTTCGGCATTTTTGAAGAGTTTCGTCCTTGGTACAAAGACGATGCAGATATGATGCACATGATTTCTTACTGCTACTCATGCAAGATTGATCGTGAGCTTGGTGAAACGGCTTACGAAGATTATGAAGTGAAAAACGGGATGAAACCGGTGTGGATGAATATCCATGAAGCGATCGCTCATAACGAAAAGACCATGGCAGAGAGCCCTAAGAAGGGGATGAGTATTGAACGTGAAACCTTTTTGCTGCATTTGATTGCCAAAGAGATGCTTTAGCCGTTATCAATACTTGGGGCTGTTGACCTTTCGAGCTGCCCGAAGGGCTCGAGCTAGGCGCCCCCACAAAAATCGTTTTATGCTTTGTTGAAGAATATTTGTTTAGAATGACTAGGCTACATACTCTTCGCCGCGCCTAAAACGATTTTATATCGAACAAAACTTAACCACGAAAGGTCAACAGCCCCAGGCCTGCTAAGCTATTTATTTGCCGCCACTTTTGGCGGCAAAGTTGTTTCTAGCAATGCTAAAATTTAATACCCGAAACTAATTATTGAATGTGGTTGATATTGTCAACTAAGTGTTTTTGATGTATCTTTACCTCAGCGATGAACCTATCTAGCTTAACTGCCCGGTTATATCGTTAAATCTCGCTGTGAGCCTGCCCTAAACAAAGAATACTATGAATAAAAGACAGTTTATTGCCCATTATCTGCGCATGAATCGCACCTCGTACTTATTGGCGATTGTGTTCATCTTTCTCGTCAACTGGTTACAAGTAGAGATCCCTCGTTATATCCAATTGGCGATAGATTTGATTGATGATGCCTCTTCAACTGGCCATCAACAGCTTCAAACCTATGTTTGGATTGTGGTCGGTATGTCAGTTGCCATGGTGGTGGTGAGAATTTTGTCTCGTATTTATGCGCTTAACCCGGGGCGAATTACAGAGGCTGCACTCAAAAGTACCCTTTTACAAAAGCTGAATCGTTTACCAAGCAGCTTTCACGAGCGTTTTGCTTCGGGTCGACTGATCTCGATTATCAACAATGACCTTAGTGGTATTCGATTGCTGTTTGGTGTCGGCTTCTTGCAGTTCTTTAATGCGTTGCTTGCGTTGTCGTTGACGCCTCTTTACATGTGGCGCATATCGCCAGAACTCACACTGTATTCGATTATCCCTATCTCAATCGCTTTTGTGATTTTCCGTGTGGGCTTCAAGCGTATGAAAACGCTGCATTTAGAGCACATGAAGCGCCTGCAAAACCTGTCTGCTCAACTAATGAGTTACCTGTCTGGGATTGATTTGATTAAGAGCCAACAGATGTCACCTTGGGTGAAAGCCGAAACTGAAAAGCTGAACCAGTTATTGCTTGAATGCCGCCTTAAAATTACACGCATTCAAGTCTTCTTTATGCCGGTACTCGACTACGCCAATGACCTGATGAAAATCATCATTCTTGGGCTTGGTGGCTACATGTTAATGAGACAGGAACTCACACTTGGTGAGATTACCGCCTTTCTGACTTACTCAGTTTTGCTCGCTATGCCATTGATGCAACTTGGCAGAATTGCGACCATTTATCAGCGTGGCATGGTGGGCATTCAAAGTGCACAAACCATTCTTAATGCCAAAGTCCCAGAGCTTGATGAAGATAAGCTGACTGAGTTAGATGTTGAATCGCTGAAGGGAAAAACGTTTTCTGTTCGCAACCTCAGCTTCAGCTATTCAGGTGAAGAACGCGTGATTCTCGATGACATCAGCTTTGATATTCCAGCAGGTAAGAAAGTGGGTGTGCTAGGTGGAATCGGAGCGGGTAAAACAACGTTAGTGAACTGCTTAAATCATCACTTGGATGTACCACAAGGTTCTGTTTTCCTTGGTGAAAGAGATGTCACTAGCTTCTCACGCGGTGACTTGCGCCGTTACGTGAAAACTGTGACTCAGGACCCTTACCTGTTTTCAGCAACCGTCGAAGACAATATCCGCTTTGGTAGCCTAGATACCGATTTGGCAAAGAGTCAGGTTGATGAAGTGTTAGAGCTCAGCCAGTTGGCCAGTGATGTGACGCGTTTTGAACACGGCGATCAAACCTTGGTCGGTGAGAAAGGTATCATGCTGTCAGGTGGTCAGAAGCAGCGCTTAAGTATTGCGCGTGCTTTATTACAACCCACCGATCTGATCATCATGGATAACGTTCTATCGGCTGTCGACTATGAAACAGAACGTAAGATCTTGGAAGGCCTGTTTAAGCGTTTAGAAAATCAATCGGTTCTTGTGGTTTCACACCGCGTTAATGCCCTTGAATATATGGATGAAGTCATCGTGTTGAATGAAGGGAAAGTGATCGCGAAGGGCGACCACGCCACGTTATTGAAAACCTGTGATTACTATTACGATACATGGCAGCTACAGCAGAATGAAACGGAGGCAGCAGCATGTTAAAAGGTGTTGATCTCAAGTACCTCAAGCACTTTTTTAAGTTTGCTAAGAAATACAAAGGCTCTGCGATTCTGGGCATCGCTATGCTTCCTCTTTCTGTCATCACGAGCTTGTTGTTCCCTTGGCTGATCATTCAAGTGATCGATGTTCACCTGAGTCACGGGGATATGGATGGTCTACTCGAGTACGTCTTCTATCTCGTTGCCGTGCTGGTGGCGAGTTATGTGGTGGATACCACCTATTCGTACAATCTGCGTAAAACTGGTCAATACACGATAACTGACATGCGCTCAGTATTGTTTGCTCGCGTGCTCAAACTACCGCGCAGCTATTTTGATAACACACCGATTGGCGTAACGCTTTCACGATTAACCAGTGACTTGGAAACCATCGGCGAGACGTTTGTTCAGTCGGTTGTAGGGCTAGTTAAAGACAGCATCAATACCATTGCTCTGTTGGTGATGATGTTCTTCATTGATTGGCAGTTAACGATGATTGTATTGATCATTATGCCGCCAGTGATGTATTTGACGGTGTATGTGAGAAACCGACTTCGTGCTTTGTACAAGGTGACTCGTTCTTCTTTGGCTCGCGGTATTGGCTTTTTACAAGAAGTCTTATTTGGCATGAAAACCGTTCAGATGTACCGAGCAGAAGAGCAAGTCGAGCAACGCTACCAAGGCTATACCGATGAGTTTTTAAGAGCGCAGAAGAAGATCAATAAATACGATGCGATTTTGTTCTCGTTTATCTCTGGCATCACCTCTATCACCATCGCGATTATGATCTGGTATGGCTCTGAGCAAGTGATAGAAGGGGCTCTCACCTTGGGTGTGCTGATTGCGTTCATCAACACCTTAGAGAAAGTGTTTGTTCCGATCCGTGACTTTACTTCGCAGATCGCTTCGATTCAGAGTTCATTTGCAGCGTTTGATCATATTGAAGAGCTGTTTGTTGAGCCGACTGAAGAGGAAGGGCGTAACCTGCTGCCATCTAACAAGGTTGAGAAACAGCTCGAACAGTTTGTGAGCCTAGAGTTTAAGAACGTGAGCTTCCGTTACAAAGATGACTCTCCCTACGTTCTAAAGAATGTCTCGTTTGTATTGGAGAAAGGGCATCAAATCGCCCTTGTGGGTTCGACGGGTTCGGGCAAGTCGACGATTCTGCGTCTGATCTCTAAAACCTACCAAGACTATGAAGGCAGCATTTTGTTGAATGGAATAGAGCTGTCGCAGATCTCAAGCGAAGACTCGGCTCATTTGTTCTCAATGATGATGCAAGATGTGCACTTGTTTGAAGAGACCATCCAATTCAATATCGCGCTGGGTAAAACGCATCTATCTAGAACTAAGGTTGAACAGGCTGCGCGCTATGTTTATGCCGATAAGTTTATTGAACAATTGCCACAAGGTTATGACTTCCACTTGGAAAAGAACGGATCCAACTTGTCTGTAGGGCAAACGCAGCTTATCTCGTTCGCTAGAGCGGTTGCACAGGGTGGTCAATTGATGATGCTTGATGAGGCGACCAGTTCGGTAGATTCAATCACCGAAGACCTGATTCAAAAAGCAATGCAGCGCCTTTTCAAAGAAAAAACCGTGATTGCGATTGCACACCGTTTGAGTACCGTTCGTCACTCAGATACGATTTTGGTGTTGGAAAAGGGTGAAATTGTTGAGCAAGGTAATCATCAACAGCTGGTGGCGCACAATGGTATTTATGCTGGCTTGTTACAAGAATCGATTGTAGAAACGGGCGATTCTCAAGCTACGGTAGCCTGATTACCTCAAATCAGGCTGTTGCTTTCGATAAGATGAATGGGTCTGGTCTATGCTTCATCAGTTTCTATTGTTTTCCAATATTCCCAATAGGTTAGGGAAATTAAACATATTTTTCGATTATTAATATGTTATGATCTCGCTACTACTAAAGGGGTGTCTTCGGGCATCGGGATGTATGCGAGCAAAACGTAAGGGCTTGTGTCAGTCACTTTCTGGCGAATATGGAATCGAAAATGTTGTTGGAAGAAGTTGTAGAAATTATCGAATTAACCGACTCAGACCATTTATCTCAAGCAATGGAACTGTTTAACGAGCATGGTTTTGTTGATGCTGAGTCTTTACCTTTTATGAATGTTGTTTTTGAAACAGCACCAGATCAACTTGCGAAGAAGCTGTCGAAGATTGGTTTTAAAGGTTTAGTGCAAGTCGAAAAGAATGAAGATGCATCAGGCTTCACCATTATTGATGCTGACCGTGTTCTGCTAAAAGATTCTGCTTAACTGTAAGACTTTGCTTAGCTACAAGACTCAGCTTAACTGTAAGATTTTTCTTAATGACAAGAATAAGATTCAGCTTAGTGAAAAGACTCTATCCAGTTCAGTAACACCCGTTATGATTATTTGAGGTTAACACAGTGACAACAGCAACCGTTTCACCAACAGAACAACACATTTCCAACGAACATGCGCTATTAGGTGCATCGTTATTAGCGTCTCAAAAAGTTGAGTTGGCTCTGTTCAGTGTGATCTCTAAATTAGCTAAAGCCCTATCAAAAGAGCAGCAACAGTCATTAGGTTTGGATTTGGATACCTTTTTAAGGGAGAAGCCAAGTGAACAAGCCTCGACTCTGAGCCGCTACGAAAATACGTTTGGTGAGAAACTTCCTTTGAAGGCCAATGAACTCAATGATTTTATTTATCATCGAAACTTGGTCACTCGTGGTTTTTGGCGTGTGACTGGCGCTGATGTTAAAGGCGGTGAGAAGCTTGCTAACCCAGAGCTTTATTTAAAAGAATTCTTGGCCAAGTGTGAATACTGGCAAGTGATGCTTGATACTCAAACCAAGTAATCAAATTGAAATAAGAAAGCCATAGCGAACATGCTATGGCTTTTTTGTTTGTGTAAACCGTCTTGAATTCTTTGAATCTAGAGCATCATCTTCAATACATAGTTCCTAGAGACAAAGTGATGTTTAAGTGCGGCACTGATATGTAGCACAATTAAACAGGCTAGGGCAATACAACTGGCACGATGTAAATAGAAAAAGAAGCCGTTGATTGCAGAGTCGGTAATTAGATTATTTACGCTTACTAACCAAAATAATGAGTACGGTTCTTTTAGCATTAAGTAGCCGGTGCTGAAAACCATAAACATCACAAGGTACATCAAAGAGTGTGCAAGCTTGGCTACGCATTTTTGCCCTTCAGGTACAGAGGTTGGCATGCTTGGCGATGAGCGAAAGTGGCTCCAGATATAACGAACCACAAGCAATGGTGTCGCAACGGTCGCCAATGACATGTTGAGCACTGATAGAAAAGAAAACAGTTCTGGATGACTGGTGACATAGTGCATCACATACCCTGCGATTGTTGCATAGATGATTACAGAAGCCATTACCCAGTGCAGTACACGGCTTACTAAATCGTATCGTGGATTATTCAAATTAACCTCGTTCTGATCGTTATTAATATAAGATTCATCTCGATGCAATAAATCAATTCTCAGTATATTCGCATCGCGAATTAATTATATAGAACAGTATTACGCGGTATTTTTATAATTTAGAAATTAATGATGTTGCTTCAGGTGTTTTATAATTATCAATGATGTTTTAGAGTGTTAATTCCAATATGGACATAGCAAACTTGTCGACTTCCTAGCTTGTATGCCTATTACGAGATACAGTTAGTCTAAAGATAAATATATAAGGAATGTATAATGCTTCGAATCTTATTGATTGCAGTTATCTCGGTGTTCAGCACGATGAGTTTTGCAAGCGAAGAGGTTAAGTACTCGGAACAAGAGTATTTGGACAGACCGCTGATGGAACGCTATATCTTGGATGAGTTGAAGCAGCTTCGAATGGAACAGCAGGATCTTGAAAGACGCTTGACCATTCAGATGACTGACCGGGAACTGACTGTGGCAGACAAGTCTCTGAATTACGCCAATGTAACCGTAACCTACTTCTTCTACATTATTGCCGGTGTTGCCTCCCTAATTGCACTGGTGGGTTGGCAATCGCTCAAAGAGTTGAAACACACCACCAAAGAGATGGCAGATCGACGACTCAACGATATTGCCCAAGACTATGAGAAGAAGTTTAACCTTCTTGAAAGGGATCTTAAGCGCAAGACTCGAATCATCTCAGAGAACAACCGAGAAATCGAAATCATCAATGAGATTCACAACTTGTGGTTGAGGGCTCAGAATGTTCAAACTGCCGAGCAAAAAATTGAAATCTACGATGAGATCTTAAAAGTCCGCCCGGGTGATTTGGAAGCACTAACTTACAAAGCTGATGCCGCGATGGACATGCAAGAATACCACTGGGCGATGAGCTTATGTAATCGCGTGTTGGAAGTGGACGATCAAAACGCTCACGCCTTGTACCAACGTGCTTGTGCTTACGCAAGGTTAGGTGCTGAAGGCCAAGCGATCGATGACTTAGAGCGCTCTATCGAAGCCAGTGGTTCAATGCGAGAGCTATTGGCTGATGAACCTGACTTTGAGATGCTGCGCGGCTTAGAACGCTTCGAAGCACTTCGTGAAGAGTAATGTGAGGTAAAGCTCCGTGCTAACTAAGGTGGTGAGCTTCGCACGCTCACCATACTTTCACACCTATAGCGCTACGGTTTCTTACATTTCATTTATTTTTTTGATTGAATTGTTATGTTATAACACTTTCTAAGTTCCTCGTTATAACCGCTAAGTATTTTATGAAGTTCCTCCGTATTGGTCTGATCGTTACTGCGATCAGCGCGTTTTCCCTTGCTGCTTTGCTCTCTTTCCACTCCGAACCAGCACCAGAAATCTCTATCAAAATAACACCTTATCAGGGCCCTCAAACGAATGATGAGGGAGCCATCGACTCGCAAGCGACTCCCAACTCTTTGGTTAAGGTCCATTATTTTGTGAAAGTTGGCGATACGCTAAGCAACATCTTTTCGTCATGGCAACTGCCTTATGGAACCGTTCAAAAGGTGATGGAAGCGGATCTGGAGTCTTTGAAACTCGACACAATAAAGCCTGGTGACCATCTAGAGTTACTTTTGGATAGTGACTCAAAACAGCTTGTGGAGCTGATTTATCACGAGAGTCTGGTTGAGCAAGCAGCCTTTACTCGAAACGATGATGGTAGCTTCACCTATAAATTCCACGAGATCCCAGGCGAATGGAAAGAAAAACTCTATGCGGGTAGTGTCCACGGTAGCTTTTCAACGTCAGCCTACAAAGCGGGGTTAACTACTAACCAGATAGCCAATATCACCCGCACAGTAAAAGAAAAAGTCAACTTCGCTCGTGAGCTGAGAGCAGGTGACAGCTTTAATGTATTGGTCAAAGAGCAGTACACGGATGATCATTTAACGGGCAAAACAGAAATTCAAGGTATCTCAATTCAATTAAGAAACCGAGAAGTCGCAGCTTTTCTAGCACCAGATGGTCTTTTTTATGACAGAGAGGGAAATAGTCTAGAGCAAGCCTTTGATAGATACCCAGTCGACAGAAAATTCCGAAGAATCACTTCTTCGTTCAATCCGACACGAAGACACCCAGTAACTGGTCGAATCTCACCGCACAATGGTACCGACTTTGCGACACCTGTTGGTTCACCTATCTACTCAACAGGTGATGGTCGTGTGGTGGCACTTCGTGACCACCCGTATGCTGGTAAATATTTGGTGATTGAACACAACAGCGTATATACGACGCGTTATCTTCACTTGAGCCGCTTCTTAGTTAAGAAAGGTCAGCAAATTAAGCGAGGTCAGAAAATTGCGCTATCGGGTGCTACTGGCCGTATTACTGGCCCGCACTTGCACTTTGAGGTATTGGTTCGTGGTCGCGCCGTCGACGCAATGAAGGCGAATTTACCAATGGCAAGCTCAATTATGCCTAAAGATAGAAAAGAGTTTTTGGCTCGAATTGCCTCTTTTGATGCCATGATTTCTGAGCCAGAAGATCGTGCGAGTTAGAGATATTCAAGCCTAAGTTGGCAACGAATACAATAACGCCCCTTAGCTAGCGATTTAGCTAAGGGGCGTTTTTCTAGGTAATCGCACGATTTAGCGAGTGATTCAGTTAAGCAACCACCACCGCTGTGCCGCTTGCTGAAACCATCAGCATACCATTGCCTGTGCCAAGTACTTCGTAATCAATATCTACGCCTACCACTGCGTTGGCACCTGCTTCAATTGCTTTCTGTTCTAACTCTTTGAACGCGTAGTTACGTGCTTTTTCCAGTTCTTTCTCGTAGGTACCAGAACGTCCACCCACAAAGTCACGAATTCCTGAAAACATATCTTTGAAAACGTTCACCCCTAGAATGGCTTCTCCGGCAATAACTCCTTTGTAATCGACAATGCGCTTGCCTTCGACTGATTGTGTGGTGGTAATAATCATAATGGCCTCTTGTAAGCTTGCTGAGCTGTCACTCGCTTATTGATTGATAGTTTGGTCTTGTTCCTGAATGTCATCGTTCAGTGCTGTCTCTGAGCGTGTGAATTCATGTCTTAACCATGTTCTCAGTTTTAGCACACTTTCTTGTTTTAATTTGTTTTTCGGGCAAACAAAGTAAAAATCTTGGTGCGGGTTAGCAACCGGTTTACCCAATTCGACAAGCATCCCATGGCTGATATCATCTTTCACAAACAAGCGATGCGTTACTAGTACGCCTAACGAACGAATTGCAGCTTGTACTGCTTGAATGGAGACATCGAACGTCAGATTGCTATGGAATGTGGGCATTGGGATTTGGTAATTGTCGCACCACACTTGCCAGTCGTGTTGTCGCCTGGGGTTAAAAGCGCCAATGGTCGGGTTTTGTTTGACGAGTTGCTCGACGCTCAATCCGGCCTGGTTTTTTAATAGAGTAGGGCTGCACACCAAGACCAGATCATCGTCGCCCAGTTTCTCGCTGTAATATTGCTCCCACTCGTTGGGTTTGCCATGTACAAGCGCAACATCGACCCCTTCTTGTTCAATATCGAAAGGGCCTGTTAGCGTCGAAATACGAATATCAAGGGAGGGAGCGAACGCTTGGAAGTCGGGAACTCGTGGGATCCACCAGTGCATCGCGAGCGAATTGACCATGTTGAGGGTAATGCGGTGGTCGTTAGGCGTTCTGGCAAGCTCTTCGGTCGCCTCTATCACTTGCTCAAGCGCGGGCGCGACTTTGCGGTAATATCGCTTACCTGCGGCATTAAGAACAACACGACGACCGACTCGTTGAAACAAAGGCTTGTTGACCAGTTGTTCTAACGACTTTATCGCTTGGCTTACCGCAGAGTGACTGACGTACAACACCCGAGCGGCGTCAGTCATGCTGCCAGTCTCAGCGACAGCAATGAAAGCGTAAACGGATTTAAGCGGAACGAGCTTTTTCATTGGTAAGTTTTCCTTACAGTTATGGTTAATATTACTCGCTATTTTTCATTACGTCACGCCTCTAAAATAGATGTCATAGGAGGTGATAATTATGTCTGATATTACCAAGGCGACGACTTTCATGTTGTTGTCGACGTTCAGTTTGTCTTTAAGCGGCTTGATGGCCAAGTATCTATCCGAAGTGATGCCCACTTCGTTGCTCAGTTTTGTGCGTTTTTTGTTACCCAGTCTGTTCTTATTTCTTTTTTTGACCTTTTACAAAATCAGCAAGCCGACACGAGAGATGTGGAAACCTTTGGTGATGCGGGCGATCTTTATGGTGGCGTGTCAGTGGTGTTTCCTTACTTCACTGCAAACCTTAACGCTTGTTGAAGGGGTCGTGTTGTTCAGTACGGGTCCTCTGTTTATTCCATTGTTAGAAAAGTTAATATTTAGAACCAAGATTCATACAACGACGATAGTGTGTTTAGCTGTCACCTTTGTTGGCGTAGTGATGATGGCGGGGGATTGGTCGCAGTTTGAGTTGGGTTCGGAGTTCTTTAGACCTGCGCTTCTGCTTGGACTTCTCGCGGGGGTATTTAATTCAGGCTCGCAAGTGAGTTTGTACCGAGCGTCTAAAACCAGCCTGACTCCGGCAGAGCTTAACGCGTGGACCTTTTTAGTTGCGGCAATTATTGTGATACCTATGGTGGTGTTTACTTCAGTTTCTGCGGCTCCTGATGTTCTTGAAAGTGCTGAAAAAGGCTTCGTGTCGGTGTTGTTGTCTTTTGATGATTTACGCTGGATTGTTCTCGGAGCACTTGGTCTTGCGTTGTTTACTATCAATACCCAAATCTTCCGTTCTAAGGCGTATAAGCTGGCAGACAGCGGTTCCCAGTTGGCACCACTGATTTTTACTAACATGCTGTTTAGCGCCTTATGGCAGGGCTTGTTCTTTGATGATGTGTTTTCTACTCACCAGATGATTGGCATTAACTTAATTGTCGTGGCGAGCATCACTAACACGCTATTAGCGAAGAGACATAGCAAGGCGAAAGCCAAACAAAAACCGCACACCACAGTGGCTGTAGCGACTGTAGTGGACGTTGCGGTATTGGACTCGGCAGCTAAAAGCTAACCATTGAGTTATGGCTTATCCTCTGAATGGTTAGCTTAAAACTTAGAACAATGAGCGTATGTACTCCTTTACTCGGTCGATGTGTTCGTGCGGGTCAATCTCGCAGCGTTGGTTCATTTCTAGGAATCGCTCAGCGTATTTGTCGTAGATTTTGTTTTCTAAAAACAGCAGATACAACTTGGGATCGATATGACCGCTGGTCGCCATGTTGGTCATGATGTTGAGTGATTCACTGAGGAGTTTGCCTTTCTTATACGGGCGATCACTTGAGGTGAGCGCTTCAAAGACATCAGCAATTGCCATCGCTCTGGACGGCAGTGGCAACTGGTCTTCGTTTAAGCCTCTTGGGTAGCCCTTACCGTCGATACGCTCGTGGTGTCCGCTAGCTATATCCGGAATGTTTTGAAGGTAAGGCGGGTAAGGCAGCTTGTTGAGCATGGTGAAGGTTTGGATAATATGATCGTTGATCATGAAACGTTCTTCATCGTTTAGCGTACCACGGCGTACTTTCAGATTGTGCAGTTCACCTTGGTTGTATTTAACTTCTCCGGGCTTAAGTACAAACGCTTCTTGCCATACATCAGCAGGGTTAAATCCATTGTCCCAAGGTATTTTATGTTCCGGTTTGTCTGCGAGCAGAGGCTCCATGACTGGCAACCCCTCTTCCTGATTTTTTTGTTCAATTCTCTCTTTCTCAACCGACTCTTTTTGGGTGTTGAACCTCTCTTTTTCAGACCAAGACAAACCCAATTGATCGTCCAGTGTGCGTTTCCATTGGCGTTTGGCTATTTGATCTAAGCGTTCTAGCTGCTCTTCCGTCATAGATTCGCCGCCAAGGTTACACTCAGCAACAAAGGCAAACTCCTCATCCAGTTCAGACAGGCTTTGTTCGAGTATTTTGAGTTGTTCTTCTTGTAGCGCACCGTTCGCCATGGCTTTCCAGTAATCGGTTTCCGCTTGCTGTTTCAACAACTCAAAACGCATTCGCACTTCGTGGATTCGGTCGTAAATGGTTTCCAGTTTTGTTGCCTTGTCTACCACATATTCAGGCGTGGTCACCTTGCCGCAGTCATGAAGCCAAGCGGCGAGCATCAACTCTTCCCACTGTTTGCTATCCAATGAGAATTGCGGGTAATAGCGGTCATCATCTATGGTTGCTTGAGTTAGCCATTTGGTGAGCTCAGGCACTCGTTGGCAATGCCCGCCCGTGTACGGTGACTTGGTATCAATCGCCGATGCAATCAGCTCAATAAAGGCATTAAGCATGTCTTTTTGTTGCTGCATTTGGTCGATGTTGTCTTTCGCTATTTCCGCAAAGCTGAGCAGCTCTCGTAAAAAGGCGTGCTTATCGGCCTGCATCTTGGTAATTGGTCTTTCATAGCCAATTGCCACAATCCCTACTAACAGCTTCTCTCGGTTTAATAATGGGAATAGGTACAGGTCTGAATTGAAGATTGAATCTTGGTAATAGTTGAGAACATTGTCTTCTCTATTTAAATGGATCGTCTCTCCAGACTTAAGCTGACACAGCAACCAAGGCGTGTGTTTGATGAAGTCATTGATGTCGGCTTTAAAAGGGAGAATGGCAAGGTTAGCTGCCGTATCAAACACGTCTTTCTCTTTGGACTGAGTGAAAAGGACAATGGTTTCTGCTTTGGTGATTAAATAGCTTTGATGAGCAATGTTCTTGGCTAAGATCGAAAACTCCTGATTCCCGGCCGTGTCTCGAAGTAGGGTAATCAGATCATGAAGCGTGTGTTCCATGAGCTCAATCGAGTGGGCGAGGTTAGCCACTTCTTGAATCATGCTTTTGGGATAATGAGTACGCCTGAAGTCGAACCGAGCGATGTTGTCGGTGAGTTGCATCAGCGTATTGAGTGGCTGAGACAAGCGATTAGCAACAAACCATACGATAGCGAAACAGATGAACAGCATCCCAATCGCGACCGCAACTTGTTTATCTCGCATCGAGATAAGATCAGCGAGCAGCTCATTGTGTGGCGTCGCTTCTGCCAAGTATAAGGTGACATTTTGAGTCAGTTGAACTGGCGTTAGCGTTAATGCCCAAGTGTTTAAGTTGTACTCAACGTTTTTTAGATTGAGGTTAAACTTCTCTTCATCAGAGATAAGCGGCGCGATGACGGACGCTTTCAATGCTTCCATCTGTTCACGTTTGGGCACATTAAAGAAGCTTTGATCTTGCTCACTGCCAGAGAGTTTTCCCGTCGTTTGGTTATTCGTTTGCTCAGTTTTACTTGTGTCATCAGACTTGGGTATTGATAGCTCAAGTTGATGCTGACCGAGAAGATTAAAATGTTGATCGAACAAGGCGAGTCGGGTTTGCGGAGAATAAGCTAATTCACTGATCTGAGAAGAGAGCGAACTCAACGTAAAATCGGCACCAACCACATGCTTGCCATCGGCAGAACGCCTAGAGAGTGTAATACCATTGGTTTGCAGGAAATAGAACAGATAGGGCTCAGAGAGTTGTATTGAGCCGTCAGGCTTTGCGTTACGAAACCAAGGGCGAGTGGTGGGGTTGAACTTACTCTCTGCTTGTCGAGTACTGATCACTTGATGTGCGCCATCAAGGTAGGTAATAAAGTTTTCACCGTCTAGATTGGTGCTGCTGACCATCATGGTCGCTTTAGCGGGGGCGTTGTTTTCAGCTCGCTGTTTATTGGTGCTTAATGGACGAAAGATTCTGAAGTCACCATCTTCAGAACCATAAAATAGAGCGACCAAATTGGAGTTTTGCTTGAAGATGATATCGACCGAAGCCAGCCAAGAGTCTTTTTCGACAGCGGAAGTTTGATGAGCAACAAACGGGCTCACCGCCATCACATTTAAGGTTGTGATGACCGGGGCAATGGCTTGTTTAAATACTGATTCCAGCTTGTCGCGATGCTCATTACTGATCTCGCGCACTGTGCCTAACAACAGCTCTTGAGAGTGCCGATAACTTATCGAAATCAATACCGCACCGACAAGTGTTGTCAAAATTAGGAAAAGGCTAGTGATGTGGATACTCAGCGGATATCGTCTTCTTCTCATCTAACACTCCAGTTTGTAGACTGGTTTAAGTATTGACGAACTTGGGTAGGTTGCAAAAAATTGGCGCAATTACCGAGTGTGTGCGGTTCGACTTAGATAAGACCAAGCGCTGGCTGGCTCTGGTTAGCCACGTATTCCCGTGTCGTGTAAATGAACCAGTAATAAACCTTTATGTTTGGGTGCTAATTGTCACTTTCAGCTGATAAACTGGTCGAATTGTTGCCATTAGGCACTCATTTTCTGAAGCACTTCTTTCCTGAAAGAGATTCAGAGTTACTTTCTGAAAAACGTATTTTGACCGAGCGAAGAGGGCATTGATTCATGGAACTCAAAGTAGATACTCACACCCACACATACGCAAGTGGTCATGCTTACAGCACATTGATCGAAAACGCCAAGTCGGCAAAGCAAAATGGTTTAGCCATGTTTTGTACCACTGACCATTCAGAATCAATGCCGGGCGCTCCACACTATTGGTTCTTTAGTAACCAGCGTGTACTTCCTCGTTTTATCGAGGAGGTTGCCATCATCCGTGGTGTTGAATCGAACATCATGAACACGCAAGGTGAAATCGATATTCATCCGAGCGTTGATAAGAATCTGGATTGGGTGATTGCAAGCTTCCACGAGCCCGTTTTTCGCCCTTCGGATGTCGCTACCCATACAGAGGCTCTCGTGAATGTGATTAAGGGCGGTCGAATTGATGCGCTTGGTCACTTAGGCAATCCTAATTTTGATTTCGATTTTGAAGCCGTTATTCAATGTGCGATTGATAACAACGTGGCGATTGAAATCAACAACACCACACTCAAAGGCAATAGCCGAGTTGGCAGTGTTGACCGTTGTTATGAGATTGCAAGAATAGCGAAAGCGAAGGGTGCATTTATTACAACAGGCAGCGATGCGCATTTCTGTTTAGATGTCGGTGGCTTGGATTTAGTCGCAGCATTGTTAGATGAAGTGGGTGTCGATTCGAGTAAAGTGATTACCCATTCGCCAAAGCAGTTCCTAGCCTTTTTAGCCTTGCGCGGTCGTAGTGAAATCCCAGAATATTCAGATCTTGTTTAAGAGAATGTCGGCGGGTTTGCATTTCGACACAATCAATTTTTATGCCTGACAGATTTTTGTATACACTAGCCGAAAATAATAAAGTCGAAGTGCCACATTACTGTTGGCTCTAGCTTCAAAGACACCGCTTCACTTGGAGAAACAATGAAAACTCGCTCAATCCTTTTATCTGGCTTAATTGCTGCGTCAGTATTGTCTGGTAACGCATTTGCCAATGTAGACCTTAAGAAAAACATGCAAGAAATGAAGCTTGCGTTCAAACAAGCGGCAGAAGCTCAAAGTATTGAAGAGATGCAAAAGCCTATTGTTCGTTTAGATACGCTAGTGGCAGAGCTGAAAACGGGTGTTTACCCAGTCGAGAAAGAAGACAACTTCATGGAAGGCTTCAAAAAGATCAGTGCATCACTGGATAGCATTGAACAGAAGCTAGACCAAGGTGACTTAGCATCGGCACAGCAAGAACTTCGTACTATTGACGGCCTTCGTGAAGAGTACCATGAGAAGCGTAACCCAAGCATCTGGAGCAAGATCTTCGGTTAATTTGTTAATCATGAGTTTGCTAGATAGGTAACAAAGAGCAAAACCTCTAGATTCGATTTCTAAAACGCCGCCTTACATTCCCCTCCTTAGAGGAAGGTGTAAGGCGGCGTTTTTTATTGTCTCTTTTATTGAAAGCCTGCTGCAGAGTGTTGAGTAATACGTTTTTAACTTTAGTGTTGTAACCAGTATTTAACGAAAAAGAGTGTGCGTTAGCTTCAATTTTTTAACTTGCTGTTAATCTTTACGTTTACCTAGATTCCAAGTCCCTCATAATAAGGGAAATTTATAAAGATTTGGAATAATGCGCCGAACTTCGTTCAATCTCTCCATGTTACTTGCCACAGCGTTAAGTTGGGCTTTAGTGACATTAATGCCTGTTATCAATGCTCATGGTAACAGTGCGGGAGTATGGGCGTCGTTATGTACGGTCAATGGCTTTGAATTGGTTCAAATCGAAGAAGGTGAACCGAATACTCACAAAGGAAAGCCGTGTCCGTTTAGCCATTTTTCCACGTTTCACCAAGATGAACTTCCCACTACACTACTGACAACTCGACTGAGTTTTATTGTCTCAGACAGCTACGCTTTTTTGGCTCTAAGCGAACGCTACACGAGGCAAGCCCCACGCGGCCCTCCCTTTGTTATTGCTTAAACCTAACCCATTAAAATAATTAAAAAATAAAGTATTAAGTAAAGTTAAACATGCTCAGATTACTTTCTGATTTTTCAGAAGGTATGTTTGCGTGTGTCAAAGGAAATTATAATGTTGAGAAATGAATCTCAAACCCCTGCGAAAGCACAAGCAACTTCGCAGTCTAAAAGCAGTGCAACAACCGGTTCGAAAACCAATATAAAAAGCAAAGACCGCAATAAAACCCTCTACTTCCTCACATGGCGCTGGCATTTCTATGCTGGGCTATTCGTTATCCCGTTTATGTTAATGCTGAGCATTACAGGTTTGGTGATGCTGTTTGATGATGAAATCGAATTGGCTTTTCATCACGATGCGATCGAGATTGTTGCATCGGGCGAGCCGATTAAAGTGTCACAACAGTTAGCTGCAGTACAACTTCAATACCCACAAGGTTCGGTGACACAGTTTGTTCCGAGCAAAGCGCCTGATCTCGCTAACCGCTTTTCGGTAGCACTTGAAGATGGCACTTCCGTTTTCGCCACTGTGAATCAATACACTGGCGAAGTGGTTGGAGAGATTCCGCGTAGCGATAGCCTGTACCAACTGGCGAATGATATTCACGGTACTTTGTTGATTGGTGATTGGGGTGATTATCTAATTGAAGTCGCAATAAGCTTGTCTATTCTGTTGCTCATCAGTGGTATTTACTTATGGTTACCGAGAGATAACGCGAGCCGCGCTGGTTTTCTTAAGCTTCGATTTGGTTCAGGAACGCGTGTTTTAATGCGTGATCTGCATGCGAACATCGGTGGAACACTGTCATTCATTCTTCTGTTATTTATTCTATCAGGATTATCATGGACAGGTTTTTGGGGCGGTAAGCTAGTGCAAGCATGGAGTACTTTTCCTGCTCAAATGTGGGACGACATTCCTCTGTCTAACGAAACGCATGCTTCTTTAAATCACGGGTCTGAAGAGGAAATGCCTTGGAACCTAGAGCAAACGCCACTGCCTTTGTCTCAAGATAAGCCAGCAGAACACGTCCACCAAGTAGAAGAAGCATCTGAAGCTCATGATCATTCTAAGATGGGCGAGGATCATTCTCAGCATGTATTATCTGCGAGTAATTTCTCGATTGATGATGTGATAGCAAAAGCTCAATCTCTTGGTTTTACGCAATATAAAGTCAATTTCCCGCGATCAGAAACGGGCGTTTACACCGTGGCTGCCAATACCATGGGCGGTGACATCATCGATCCAACGCAGGATCGTACCACGCACCTCGACCAATACTCAGGTCGTATTCTGGGTGAGGTGACATGGCAAGATTATAACTTCATTGCCAAAACGTTAGCGGTGGGTATTTCATTGCATCAAGGTGACATCAGCATCCTCAATAAGCTTCTAAATGCCTTGTTTTGCTTGGCGTTTATTGTTGTTTCTGTGACTGGCGGTGTGATGTGGTGGATGCGCAGACCTTCAGGTCAAAGAAAGCTTGGCACGCCACCGAAGTTTGGCGATGCTGGTCTTTGGAAAGCAGGCTTGGTGACGGTGGTGGTTATTTCGGTACTGTTTCCACTGGCGGGAGCAACGATTGTGGCTGCGATGCTCTTGGACTGGTTACTGTTCTCACGTGTTGAGAAGTTCAAAACGGCGTTGAGCTAATTGAATCACAAACAGACCTTCTCGACTTGAGAAGGTCTGTTTTGTTATTAAGGTGTTTGTTTATTAATAAGACTTCAAATTTGATAAAGCTCTAGCGGCAGGCCGTCTGGGTCTGCGAAAAACGTAAATGATTTCCCCGTAAACTCATCCACTCGAATCGGTTCGACGTCGATTCCTTGTCCTTCCAAATAGCTTTTGAACTGTTGAACGTCATCAACACAAAAGGCTAAATGTCTCAGCCCTTGGGCTTCTGGAAAGCTAGGTCTTTCTGGTGTGTTAGGGAAGCTGAATAGCTCTATCTGAGCACCATTAGGTAGCG
This sequence comes from Vibrio sp. 10N.247.311.51, assembly GCF_041467855.1. NCBI lineage: Bacteria > Pseudomonadati > Pseudomonadota > Gammaproteobacteria > Vibrionales > Vibrionaceae > Vibrio > Vibrio sp. 10N.247.311.51. Next base: position 203,631 of record NZ_JBFSVK010000004.1, read on the forward strand.
CTAAATCAAGTTTGTACGACTGGCGAGCCTCACGATAGTTTTCGGCAATGATCTCAAGTTTCAAAATCTCAGTGTAAAAGTGTTTCGACGCGTCGTAGTCTGAACAGATTATGGCCGCGTGGTGTATTCCTTTCAGCATCAGTTTATTTCTCCTGCCAACTTGTCACCTAAGTGCTCCATGGCGTAATCAATGAATACACGCAATCGAGCGGGCATGTACTTGGTTTGAGCAAACTGCATCGCAATCGCGCCGTGGTAATTACTCTTGATGGTCCAATCTTCCAACACCTGTACCACGGAGCCTTCAGCCAACGCATCTTGAATCACGAAGTCATGGAAAATACCGACGCCGAGACCTTCTTTCACGCCTTTCAGTCGCATTTGTGAATGGTTAACTGCGTAACGCCCACTGACGGGGACCGTATGAAATTCATCATCTTTAAGAAAGTCCCAAATGTGGTCTTTGTCTGTCTCTGCAAGATACAAACAGTCGTGTTCAGACAGTTCGGTAGGGTGGTGAGGAATCCCTTTGGCATCTAAATATTCAGGGCTTGCACACAACACTAGGTTAGTTTTGCCTAACTCTTTCAATACTAAGCTTTCGTCGGGCTTATCGGTCAGGCGGAAAGCGATGTCGATGCCTTGACGCAAAATATCGATGTCGCCGTCAGCCGCTCTTAACTTAAGTTGGATTTCTGGATACTGATTTAAGAAAGGCACAATAAAAGGCTGCAAAACCGAATTCAAGAAGGCTTCAGGCGCCGCTACCGTTATCGAGCCTGCAGGTTCGGTATGGTCTGAGGTAGACAGTTCAACGGCTTGTTGCGCTGCGTTAATCATCACCACGCTCTGATCGTAAACCAATTGACCCGCTTGCGTGATGATAAGGGTACGAGTGGTACGCTCAAACAGTTTCACCGACAGCGCTTTTTCCAAACGAGTGATGAGCTTACTCAAGGCTGACGGTGTCACACCTAACTGTTTTGCTGCAGCTGTAAAGCTGCCTTCGTTAACCACCAAAATGAACGAGGCGAGGTCCGGAAGTAGGGCAATGAGTTTTGGGTTAATCATAATTATCCAGTTGGGCTAGTTTCAACGATGAACTTAATGGCAATTGTGAGCGATTTACTTTGATTTGTGAATTAATTTCATTAATTGATTAGCGTGATTGCTCTGATAGGTTGTTGTGTTTGAAGCTCATCTGTATAGCGGCGTTGCTGCTGCGCATTCTGAGATGAAAAATTGATATTTGATATGAAAGCGAAATTAGACGGAAATTAAAGCTGATTTGGCGTTTAAAAGAGCAAGTGAAGGGCGTTAATGTGCCCTGTGTCACTGGGATGAACTATTATTCGTGCCTGAGATTCATTAATGTTTTTCCAACTAAAGGGATAATCGGAACGGGGATGTTCAACTAGAATATAGGCATAAGTTTTACAGTGTAAATGATCGTGTTGAGATCGTTTGCATCCCTACATAAAGCGGCGCGCGATGCTGCTAAATAATAACTAGGAAGGAATGAGACAATGTCTTCTGCATTTTACCAACAGATTCAAACTCAAATCGAAGAAGTTAAAGAAGAAGGTCTTTACAAGTCTGAGCGCATTATTACTTCTGCACAAAAAGCAGCGGTTTCTATCTCGACTGGTGAAGAAGTACTAAACTTCTGTGCAAACAACTACTTAGGTCTTGCTAACCACCCAGCTCTTATCGAAGCGGCTAAAGATGGCATGGATCAGCACGGTTTTGGTATGGCTTCAGTACGTTTCATCTGTGGTACTCAAGATTCTCACAAAGAACTAGAGCAAAAGCTGTCTACGTTCCTAGGTAAAGAAGACACTATCCTTTACACATCTTGTTTTGATGCTAACGCTGGTTTATTCGAAACGATTCTAGGTAAAGAAGACGCAATCATCTCTGACGCACTAAACCACGCATCTATCATCGATGGCGTTCGTCTTTGTAAAGCAATGCGCTTCCGTTACTCGAACAACAACATGGAAGAGCTAGAGCAGCAACTTATCGCTGCTAAAGAAGCTGGCGCTCGTCACACACTAATCGTAACTGATGGCGTGTTCTCTATGGACGGCGTAGTGGCTAACCTTCCTGCTATCTGTGACCTTGCAGACAAGTACGACGCATTAGTTATGGTTGATGACTCTCACGCTGTCGGCTTCATGGGCGAAAACGGCGCGGGTACTCACGAGTTCCACAACGTTGTAGACCGTATCGATATCATCACTGGTACGTTAGGTAAAGCAATGGGTGGCGCTTCAGGCGGTTACACTTCTGGTAAGAAAGAAGTGATCGACTGGCTACGTCAGCGTTCTCGTCCATACCTATTCTCTAACTCTGTTGCACCTGCAATCGTATCTGCGTCTATCCGCGTTCTAGATCTTCTTGCGGAATCTGGCGACCTACGTACTCAACTATGGGAAAACTCTGCTCACTTCCGTACTCGCATGGAAGAAGCTGGCTTCACAATGGGCGGTGCAGATCACGCAATCATCCCAATCATGCTTGGTGATGCAAAAGTAGCGGCTGAATTCGCAGAACGCGCACTAGAGAAAGGCATCTACGTTGTAGGTTTCTCTTTCCCTGTAGTACCAAAAGGTCAAGCTCGTATCCGTACGCAAATGTCTGCTGCACACTCTCGTGAGCAACTAGACCGCGCAATCGATGCGTTCATTCAAGTTGGTAAAGACATGGGTATCATCTAATTTTAAAGGGATGCCACGAGCATCCTTTAATTAGATAGAGCAACACCCAGTAGAATATATAGATTTTTGATTCTCGCCTTACAGTTAGGCGAGATGAACTAGGTAACATTATGAAAATTAAAGCACTTTCTAAGCTTAAGCCTGAAGAAGGCATTTGGATGACCGAGGTTGAAAAACCTGAAATGGGTCATAATGATCTTCTTATCCGTATTAAGAAAACCGCAATTTGTGGTACTGACGTACATATCTACAACTGGGATGAGTGGTCACAAAACACAATCCCAGTACCTATGGTAGTAGGTCACGAATACGTGGGTGAAGTGGTTGGCATCGGCCAAGAAGTTCGTGGTTTTGAAATCGGCGACCGTGTATCTGGCGAAGGTCACATCACATGTGGTCACTGTCGTAACTGTCGTGGCGGCCGTACTCACCTTTGTCGTAACACAACAGGTGTTGGTGTTAACCGCACTGGTGCGTTCTCTGAGTTCCTTGTGATCCCTGCGTTCAACGCATTTAAGATCCCTGCAGAAATCTCTGACGATCTAGCTTCAATCTTTGACCCGTTTGGTAACGCAGTACACACAGCACTTTCTTTCGACCTAGTAGGCGAAGACGTGCTAATTACTGGCGCTGGTCCAATCGGTATCATGGCTGCAGCTGTTGCTAAGCACGTTGGTGCTCGTCACGTTGTAATCACTGATGTAAACGAATACCGCCTAGATCTTGCTAAGAAAATGGGTGTGACTCGCGCAGTAAACGTGATGGAAGAGAAGCTTGAAGACGTAATGTCTGATCTTGGCATGACTGAAGGCTTCGATGTAGGCCTAGAAATGTCTGGTAACCCATCTGCGTTCAACAGCATGCTGACTAACATGAACCACGGCGGTAAGATCTCTCTACTAGGTATTCCACCATCAGATATGGCAGTAGACTGGAACCAAGTAATCTTTAAAGGCTTGGTTATCAAAGGTATCTACGGTCGTGAGATGTTCGAAACTTGGTACAAGATGGCTTCTTTGATTCAGTCAGGTTTAGACCTAACGCCAATCATTACTCACCATTACAAAGTGGACGACTTCCAGAAAGGCTTCGACATGATGCGATCTGGTATGTCTGGTAAGGTAATTTTAGACTGGGAGTAGGTTACTACCGGTTTTGAATATCAGAAGGCAACAGGTAAAACTGTTGCCTTTTTTATCGCCATTCATAATTGATAAATAATTTAAACTATTGATATTTAGTGGTTATATTTGTTTTTGTATATAGTGGCAAGTTTGATTCAATCAGGGTTAGACCTATTACCAATCATTACTCATCACTTTAAAATTGATGATTTCCAAGCTGGCTTCGATGCTATGCGTAGTGGGCTTTCTGGCAAGGTTATCCTTGATTGGGAATAGAAAAAATTAGGCTCTAAATAGCAAAGGCGACAGTGAAAACTGTCGCCTTTTTTACGAATAAAACCGATAAATAACGGTCGATTACAGTGTCTGCCGCCACTTTGTCGCCATTAATTCTCTAATGGATTGAGGTGTACAGCTTGTATCAAATGTTCTGGTGCAAAATGGGAATACGCCATTGTCTGCTCAATTTTAGTGTGTCCAAGAATACGCTGTAACACCAAAATATCCCCTTTGTTCATCATAAAATGCGAAGCAAAAGTATGCCGTAAAACATGCGTCGCTTGTCCACTCGGAACGTGGCCAGGTAGAGCTCTTTTAATGTAGCGCCAGGCATCCTTGTAAGTAGTGTTGAAAATTTCATGGTTGCTCACTGCGATATCTAAGATCTCTTGATATAAAGCAGGTGAGATGGGCACACTTCGATTTCTCTTACCTTTTGTCTCGGTGTAAGTCAGTTTGAATTCAGATACCTGTGAGCGGGTAAGAGTCAGAGCTTCACTTATACGAGCTCCGGTGGCCAAGCAAATCTTAGAGATTACAATAAGTTGTGGGATCGAGACTGTAATAACTCGGTTGCAATTCTTCAGGTTAACCAAGAACTCTTCAATTTGTGGCTTGGTTAGATATGCCAGATTCTTCTCACTGGTTTTGATTGTCTCGATAGCTTCAAGCGGATTGGGGTATTTCCATTGATTGTACTTAATCAGTTTCTTGAACATCCCCTTTAGGTAAATCAATTCCATGTTATGTGTTGTTGGTGAAATCTCAATAGATTTATTTTTGCCACGGTAAGGTATTCGTGCTGCACGATAGTCTAAGTAGTCTCGTTCTTTAAGGTGATAGGCAATCGGGTTACCTAATCCTTCAATTGTTTTGGCTATTAGCTCCCGAGCTTGTTTACCTGATTTCAACGTATGACCGTGTATGCTCCACCAAGTGTCTAACAGCTCGCTCATTCTACGGTGATCCGGTTTAATACCCATCCATGGCTTATCGTCAATTTCTCTCATTGTGTGAAGCTCAAAAGCCTTGGCTTCGCCTTTAGTCGCAAATTTCTTACGAACACGCTTCCCCGTTCGCCCGTTTGGGTAACATTCGCAGATCCAAGGTTTGGTAGAACCATCTTTTAAATTGCGGACAGACATAATAAAGCCTAATATAACTGTATATAAAAACAGTGTAAGTTGGGCTGGAACGTAGAACAATGTTTTATTTAGGACAAAAAGCACAGGCTGGGCACCTATCTCAAAGTGCTAAGAAAGTTAATAGGTTTTTGCTATGTACCAATCAATTCATGTGACTTCTGGATACAGCCATTTCAAAATTAACAGCGATGGTCCAATTGGGATAAGTAAGAAGAACCAAGGGATGATTGATGCGCTTTTGAAGTTAGGTAATCGTTTTACTGCGCCATTTGGTGGGTTTATAGAAGCAGAGAATGTGATCGGTTTGAAATGGGTGAAGCTGGTTGATATTAAATATCTGTGCACCGATGAGGAAGCCGAAACTGTCGAGTACGTCATACAAAAAGACCACTATGTAGTGGGGACGTACCAAGACCGGAAGTTGTATATTTTATTGTTTGGTGGAGAACCAAAGCACCATCAGATTAGAGGCCTTGAACAAGACGGGAAGAACAATGTGTTCGGGTTGTTTTAATGTTAGACGTTCAACCAGCGCATTCTTGCCCAAAAATGTTTCAGGACCACTTAGAGGTTGCACAACGAGCAACACTGAGCCAAAGAAGAAGGCTACTATAAGGCAGCCTTTTTTGTTTGTATGCGAAAGTGTTAGTGCTACACCCCGAGGCCTGGGTGATAATAGGCTGTTAAGTATCGGTGACGCTATTAATCAAATTAGTTGCGAGTGCTCTTAAACAGATGAGTGCAACAGTTAACGCTTTTCCATTACTAACGCAACTCTACCTACAACCCTTACTTCATCTTCTTCGACTGTTAGAGTCGAACCGTTAAAGCTGATAGCTAGTTTTTTGCCTGGTAAACGTTGAATTTCATTTAGAGACAACAGCCCATCCATATCTACTAGGTACGTACCGCTTACTGCTTGATGGGATTCTTTATTTATAAGGAACGTAGTAGTGCCATCTTTAATTGCCATCACATTAATAACGCCAAGCTCGTCTAGGAGAGCTTTATCGAATGCAAGTATCCCTTTCCCAACCAATTTACCGTCATCAATAGAGAAGCAGTCTATATCGAAGAGAGTCTTCGATTCGTTCTTCTTATTAATGTGCTTTTGAGTTGGTGTTTTAGGATACGGGTCGCCTTTATCGAGAAGTAACCATTCAAGTGAGACGCCTGTGCTCAAATGAGTTCTTACTGCAATCTCGAATGGAGTTAGATTTCGTTGTCGCCAAGTCGCGATTGTTGATTTTGGGATGCCAAACACGTCTGCAACATCCTGTTGACGGTCTGAATTCGTGATATCTATCAATTTCTTGATAATATCTTTCCCTCCCAAATACGATATTTGGTCTATTTTAAGTTGCTTGTTATTCATATGTGATCAATAATCGCAATTGAGATCGAAACGGTGAGGTGCAACTCGTCATTTCGAAATTAAACATAAATGACTAGACAGGATATCATTATGCTCTCATATCAAGTAGTCCTAAATACGCCTTTCATGACGTACGATCAATACTCTCAATTCTCCGGTATGCCAAAGCGCACAATCATAGATTGGGTTAAAGATGGTCGCTTACCCATTAAAACCAAAGCAAAAGGAAAAGAAACCCCGTTAATTAATATGGTCATGCTGCTAGAAATGGCAACGCGTGAAACGATGGAGAGAATGGGGTAGTCGCTCATGCGTTTATCTTCCCTTATTTCGACCAAAGAGTTTTGTCCGTTTGGGGGTAAACATTCTTGGTTTGAGTTTCGTTGTCGTCTCGTTTGTCTTCAAGTGAGTATTGGTTATGAACGAAATTGACTCAATAGGCGAATTTTCTAGCACAAAACAAGGGGCCTTTAATGAGGCGTGTTGCGTGTTCGCTAGGTCAGAGAATATGGCTAGGCTAGCAGAGGCCATAGGGATGAGTCCGACCATGCTGCGGAATAAACTTAATCCTGAGCAGCCTCATGTCCTGAGTTGTGTTGAAGCCATCACTCTCGCCAAAGTGAGTGGCAATCATACCATCGTAAACAGCTTGCTTCTTGGGTTGGGAGTGGTCACCGCTCATATAGCATCTGATAGCACGGAAGACACCTTTGTTCAAAGCGCATTAGAGAACTCGCTCTATTCGGGTGAATTGTCTCGAATGGCGTTGGAGTATGCAGGAAATCATCGCCTAACTCGCACTCAAAAACATAAGATTATTCATACCGCACACACCAGTATCAGCATTCAGGTAAAACTCATCAGGAGCCTGGAAAAACTGAATCAAGGTGGTTGTCTGCTTAAAGCCATAGAGGAGGCGGCAGACGCTAATGGTTTATTTGCTTCAAACATCAATTCGGAGCAATGATGTCTGTTACTCAGTGCGATAAGTCATGTCCTGAAACGTCTGGTCATGGATTGACGGAGGAAGATAAGCGTAGAGGCCTTAAGTATATCAGGATCATTCGACGCGAGTTATGCGCTCGTCAACTTTCTTCATTATGGGTTGAGCAGGCGAGGTTAATGACCCAATTAAGGCGTTCGAACCATGTGTTTGAACAAGTACGACTGCGAATTCGTTTATTCGGCCTTGAGAAGCGAATACAAAGAATCAGACAACGTTGGCTTTGATGCATTTTAATTTTCCAGAGTTGCGTTATTGGTTTCTCAGAAGGTGAGCGTTATTTAGCCGAGGTCAACTTTATGAATCATCATGTGTTTGCGGTCGTACAGGGTAAAGTTATTCAAACCAGTATCAAAGCAGTCTCCAATTTAGTCTTAAAAGGTAAAGAAGAGTGGCGTGATGCAGTCAGTTGTCCTTCGAAAAGGTGTTCGATAAAAATTGACACCCGTGGCGGCTACGAAAGCTCGAAAGGAATGGCTTTGACCGGCTCTCGAATCTTGTCAGAGAGAGTCAATAGTACTGACTCAGTAACGGCGCTCAACGCTCAAGACAATCTCTCTTGCTTTGTTTTTTCTAAAGGTGAGTATGGGCAAGGTGCACTGAGGATGAAGAGATGACGGCTCATTCTGAATACGCTGCGTCTTCATCCATTTCGTGTTTGAGTCGGCTACTTGAGGAAGCGCCTTATTTGTCGAGGTGCAGTGACAATAAAACCGCGATGCTCATAAGACCTCGAAACTATGCGGTCAGATGGCCGTATATGCAGGTTAATCGTGAAGATATGCAGGCGTGGATGGTGTTTGACATCGATCATGACCATCGATCTGTCCCCAACCCCTATATTTGGCAAGATGAAGGCTTGCCACCCCCTAATCTAATCGTTCGAAACCGCACCAGTAATAAAGCCCACCTTTTTTACGCTATTGTGCCGGTTTGCACCAGCGATCAAGCACGATCCAAACCCATTCAGTACCTCAAAGCCATTTATCGCGCCTTAGCATTACGACTTGAGGCGGACTTGAGTTATTCAGGACCTGTTGCCAAAACGCCCTTTCATCCTTGGTGGCAGACAACTGAACTCCACCGCAGTGTCTATGAACTCAATGAGTTAGCGGATTCTCTTGAGCTGGAGACAACGCGGCCATGGCTTCGTCAAGATATGGATTTCTCTTATTCTCGAAACTGTACTTTATTCGAACACACTCGTCGATACGCATATGACATCGTCGACGAAGAAAGAGAAAAGGGCAGTTATCCGAACTTTAAACGCCGTGTCGAGAGTTTCGCTCATTACAAAAATACCGGCACCGCGGATAAGCCGCCTCTGAAGTGCAGTGAGGTGTTGGCGGTGGTGAAAAGTGTTTCTCGTTGGACCTGGGATAAATATTGTGCTCGGTCAGACTGCCAACGAGGTGTGATGAGGTTGGATAGTGGATTAAGTCTGCAGGAAAAGCAGCGTAGAGCGGCCAGAAGAACCCATAACCTTCGTCGGACGAAGACCACTCGTCGAATTATCCGCACATGTCAGGTTCTGTTACGCAAAAATCAGGAGCTCACAATTGGGTTGGTGGCGCGTAATGCGGACCTGTGTCGCCAGACCGTCAGTCGTTACGTCTATTTGTTTGAATGGGTCAAGTCTGCTTTATCCGAAAGTCGGCAAAATGGGCCAGAGCATCGTGGTAATTATGCTGTTCATCAGATATCTGCCCCTATAACGTTATACTGGGCGGAGTCTGAATTAGGTAAGAAGAAGGCGGTGCTTGAGTCAGCTTTTCCTTGAGTTGAATAATAATGAGTAACTATCGGGTCAAAATAAGCTCTCTTGGTAAATTTAATAATGAGTTTGAGTCGACATAACCCCATTTAATGCGATTAATGTCTCAATTCGTGCAAATATGGATTTACATACTTTATGTTGCTGTATATTTATACAGCAATGTGAGAGGGGGAGTTATGTCTTTTAAAGATACAGAGATACTGTCAACAGGAATTGAATTCATTGTTGAAGCCGTGGCGGTGAAGACAAATGGTCAAGATCATTCAGCGTTAGGTTTATACCTGATCAGCTTACTGCTCGAAGATCAAAAGATTTCCCTTGATTGTGATGATAAAAGGAAAAGGGTGGTAGTACCACTTGGTAAATCGCGTCAAACACATCTTGATATGGGTTGGAAGTGCCCTGCTTTTTAGATTTGGTTGTGTTAGCTAATTGGATGAACTTGATAGTGATAGTTCTTCAACTCTTCACTTCTTTGGCACAACTCAAATGTGAAATAAGGCTGGGTCACTAAACACTGAGTGAACCTGTCTAATTCATTCGTATGTATAAACAGCGAAATAGGTGCAATCTGACGGTTTTCATTATCGAAGCAGTTATCAATATGTGCTCTGTCGATATAAACAACGTCCATTTCCTGTTTAGGGGTCTCTTCAATAAGTTTTGTTTCTAATCCGCTCTTCTCAAAGCGTTCTAACAAGGCATAAAATTTATCAACGTCGTTTTGACTTTCTATCGCTGAATATTGAGATAGAACGCTTTCTAAGTGTTTTTCGATTGAGCCAAACTTATTCTTCATCAAACAAACCGTTTTAAGCTTTTTCTTGATAAGGCTATATCGAGCTTGTTTGATTTTTGGCTTCAAGAAGTCAGTGATGATCTTGTTTCGTTGCTCTTCTTTAACAAAGTGACTGGCAATGTTTACTTTGAAGTAAAGGTGAAGAAGAGTGTTTTCGAAGGTCGACTTAAGAAGTTGATGGTATGAATGTTCTGACATTGTTCACATGGATTATTTATTGATGAGGGTATCTTATCATGAAAATAGCAAGGCTCTAAGGCTGAAAGCAAAATGACGTAACTTGCTAGTTGTTCGTTGTTATGCTTAAACCGTGTACCCATCGTAGTCACAATATTTTCAATTTCAGAACTCGACTTTGATTCTAGTATTGGGATTAACTTAACCAAGAAGTTTTGGTTGCTGAGGAGCCTAATAATTTGAATTCCGCGGATAGTGCTTTCGCTGCTGGTGTCACTTTCTTTAGGATTTTTACTGTCTCGATATCATCGATTGGTAACGGAGGGATAACTTTAGGCGTTGATAGAAGAAGTGTATTACATATGTAATACATTGACAGGGCGCCTTTTGTTTTTTATTGTGTACTACACATGTAATACATGAGGTGTTTGTTATGAAGACTAAAATCATCAGCGTTGCGAACCAAAAAGGTGGCGTTGGAAAAACCACGACTCTTGTCAATTTAGGGGCTGAGCTTGCACGAAAACGAAAAGTGTTAGTGATTGACCTCGATCCTCAGGGTAACTGCTCTAAAACGTTAACAGGACAACGGGATTTTAAGTTTGAAGAGACGGTAGCTGCTTTATTTGATAAACCTAAAGTTGTGTCCATTGTCGATTTAATTCAACCTGCAAAGCTTAATGGGAATTCCATTGAAAACCTCTATGTTGTTCCCGCTGATGTTCAGTTGTCACGTGTCATCGAAACATCACTGACAAAGATTAATCGTGAACGAATTTTAGAGAAGCAATTGGTGAGGTTAGGTGATACTTACGATTTCATTCTTCTTGATACGCCACCAAACCTATCCCTAACGACTCTTAACGCAATCCAGGCCTCAGACCTTATTTTGATCCCTGTTGATTCTGGTGCCTTCTCATTAGACGGCATTAGTTCTTTACTCGAAGCTGTATCTGAAATTAAAGAAGACGAAGGTAATTACCTGATACTGAGGAATGAGGTCGACTCAAGAAACACTATCATTAATGAGTTCATTGATGAGGAATTGGAGGTAGTACAAGATAAATTGTTACCAGTATCTGTCCGCCGCTCTGAGCATGTCGGACAAGCTAATGCCGTTTCCTCTCCGGTGCGCTTTTATAAATCGGGCTCACTTGTGAATAACGATTACCGTAAACTCGCTGTGTTTCTTTTAAATTTAATGTAATACATAGGTAATACACATGAGCAAGTTAAAGAAACGAGGAGCGATAACCGCTCTCTCTACTGAGAAGAACGAAGGTTCAAGTAAGCCGACTGGAATTACGACTGTTAAAAAGAAAGTAACGACATCTTATAAAGTGCCTCCTCTGACTCTTAGAATGTCATTGAAGGATAAAGAACGGATCACTGATTGGGTAGCAAGTCTGCAAGAGCAGACAGAGAGAAATGTGTCTGCAGCGAAACTGTTTCGAGCGTTGGCTTTATATCGAGACAAGATTGATGATGAAGATCTCATCGAGTTGATCAACAAAATGAACTAAATATGTATTACACATGTAATACACGTTTATTTTAAAGGCTCTGAATATTTTAAGAGAGGCCATAGAGCCGACTTCGGACTCAACTTCTCACACTGATGAACATGACACTTTGGGAGTTTTTTACCTGTTCTGAGCCTTCTCTCCTTGTAAAGACAAGCGCTTTAAACGTGTCTTTATCACGATTATTATCGTTGCCTTGGGCGTCACCCTGCGGGCTAGGCTTTACTGCCCTAAGAGTCTTAGCGTCTTGTCGTTTCCTCCTCGTTGTTCTCTCTGTCTTTGAATAAGTTCGAATAAGGGCTTGTTTTCTTATGCGCCGATTTCTTTCACTCGCCTCATTTTCGGGCTCGCAGGCTGTTAACCGTCTCTCCCCACAACCTGTTTTTCAAGGGAGGCTTCGCCGCTGCGCGCCCTTGCAAAGCAGAACGATGTTGAGAGAGCGGACCGCCAAGCGGCTCCGAAAAGTGATACTCAAACAGAAAGGAAACTCTCATGGCGCAACAAAACCCAACCCCAACTCTCTCTAACTCAAATTCATCGACCAGCGTTTCGCCGCTGGGGCACGAAAGCTCACCAAAAAATGATATCTCTAGTCCTTTGGCGGTATTGAAGTTGCGCTATCAAGTCAAAAAGTGTCGTGATGAGGCGAAAAGAAAGTCTGATTTTGTTTCCAAAATCCAACGTTTGAAAATGTTCAGTCGTCGTCAGTCGCCAGAGCAACAGGCTGATATCACAGCGTTAAAAAAACAAGGGTTCGTTGACGCTATCAAGCAGCAGTTTCCGCAATTGGTGTCGCGTCGTTTTGCTTTCCATGAAATTCGTGACTTTTTCATCGAATTAAATGGCGCTGGCTTTGGTGAATGGTTTCTTCACGAGCGAGTGGATCACATCATTATGTACACCACTTACGGGTCTGTGTTTCCAGCGTTGCGCTTTGTGACAACGGGGGAGGGAACGTTTAAGTGCTCAGGATTTTGTTTTGATGTGCGTTTTGGCGCTTAGGGGGTCAAATGAAAGTGCGTTCTACAGTATCCGCTGACATATCCCTGCACGTGATTTGGGTGAATTCGACCGACTTTGACTCCACCGACTCTTTAACACTAGAGGAAGGCAACCGAGGGAAGGGGGTGAGTATCAGTGTGTGTGATAACACTACCACCATTAAGCAGATGCGAGAAGACTACGCCTACGCGAAGAAAACGGAAAGGACGAGAGAAACCACCTCCGAGCATCGCGAGTCGGCTAAGGCTTTACTCTCTTGTCTGTATGACGACTAAAGTCGGCAGATGCGTGACGGCTCAAATACTCATCAGATCATCAAGCTGTCTGAATTTTGTTTCGATATTCCAACTGTTTGCGGTATTCAAGCGGTTCGTGTTTTTAGACGAGCAACGCCCTGTTCGGTCTTGTCCTAAATAGCCAAGGTTATCGAGTGGCGCAAGTCGAGTAACCAGCAGGGCGCTCTCTTGGTGGGGAAGGGACATTTCTACCTGGGCGACGTACTTTGGGTTGAGATATTGGCTTAGGCTGTCCTTTTGGCTTGTTGTCGCGACTTCCTTTAAACCGTCCCATTTGAGAACCCTCACGCAAGGGAGGCTTCGCCGCTGCTCGCCCTTGCGCTGCAGAACCTGCAACTGGGTACGGACAGTCAGACGCTCACCAAGACCGAAAGGAAATACCATGTCAGCACATGTTCAATACTCAAATGTTTCGTTATTCACATCAGAAGAAAAGGGCATCCTTGACCAGGCCGCAAGCATTCTCAAATCCAAACTGTTTATTTCAGAACAAACGCCATTAACCTCGCCTGAATTGGTGAAATCGTTCTGCCAAGCGTCCTTGGCCGCTTGTGAGTCTGAAGTGTTTGGGATTATCTTCCTCGATAATCAACATCGAGTGTTGCGCACCAAAGAGATGTTCTACGGTACCGTTAATGCCGCTTCGGTCTATCCGCGTGAAGTCGTGAAAGCGTCGCTGGCCGCGAACGCGAGTGCGGTTATTCTCTATCAAAACCACCCAAGTGGCGACGCCACCCCAAGTCAAGCTGACCGACGCATTACTCGTCAACTGACGGATGCGTTGGCATTGGTTGATATCCGAGTACTGGACCACTTTGTGGTTTCATTTGAGTGTGTGGTGTCTTTTTCTGAGCGAGGCTGGATTTAAAAAAGCGGCTTATGGCCGCTGATTGAAACAGGGTAGGAGACTACCCTTTAACACATTTTTGGACAAAAGTGAGCTATATAGGTTACTAAATTAGCGTTTAACGGATTACTAGGGGTATAGCAAAACCTCTATCGTAGTAGCCAAATTAACTTATCCACAATAGTAAAAATAACTACGTTTAGCAGTTAGCTATTTTGAAACTTAATAAGTGTTCTGAACTATACCTTATACTCTTTAGGAACATCAGCAATATAGATAGCCGGCACGCCTTCGAAATCACTCGTAAATAACACGCCATCATCATTTGGAGTAAACGACGGATGTGGATGGGTAATCTGACGATCTCCATCCAAAACTTCCCAAGATGAGTTATGCTTAACTAACTTGGCAAATGACTTTTTCTTGGTGTTCAGAACATATAAGAATGGATCATTTTCAATATTGTAACCCTCACTATCGGCTACATCTATTGGTGCATCACAGCCGTCCCCTACCATTAAAGAGCCATCAAAGTTACTCATTAAGTGAGAGCAAGGGGGCATAACCATCACTTCTTCATTCTCAAGCGTTTCAGGATTCGCTTTATAGATAACTCTGTCTGTTTGGCCTTTGAAATAAGAAACGTAAGCCATCGCACTACCATCAGGAATCCAGAATTCGTGAGTACAAGACTCGCCTTCCTCATGTTCTTTTATTTTACGAACATTAGAACCATCTTCATTCACTAGCCACATACGTGCATCAACCAGATCATGCGGTCCTTCATGACAGAAGCCAATTGTTGAGTCATCCAATGGACGGTAGATAGGGTGACCTAACCAAGCATCTTCTTGGTGCACAACCTCTAGAGCACCTGTTTCGATGTCTACTTTGATTAGTCGACACGTTGGCTCTGTATGATAGAAATCTTGGAATTTTTTCCAATCAGTCAACGGCTTCCAATCAGCCTTGAGAATTTCAATACCAACCAGTTTCGTGCAGTCAGAGTTTGCAACCCAAGTACCGTACCCTTTCCACTCTTCTTCAACCGTATAAATAACTGTTTCAGTGAGCGTTTCCAAGTCAACCTTCATCAGGTGAAGTTCATTTTTAACGTAGAAGAAGGCGCGATCATCCTCCGAAATAAAGCCTCCGAACGTGTTGTCCCCAGAACCTTCTGTTAACTGTGTAGCTTTTTTAGTGTCTAAATCAAGTAAGTAGTAGTTTCGGTTTCCATCGAAATCACCAGCGAATAGGAGCTTTGTACCATCCTTGGTAAAGCATTTCTGATAAAAGTAATTACGATGACAAGTGATCTCTTTGGGTGTCAATCGCGTTACCTTTACTTGGGTATCGCTATCAACAAAAGTTTCAAAACCTAGCTGAATAACATTACCTTTGGACATATTTTTCTCCTACGAACTTTTATAAAAGGCTGCTAGTTACCCTAGCAGCCAAACTTAACAATGATAACTAACGAATAGAAATTTCGGCTTGTTGCTCTTCATTGGTTAATTGAGCACTTTTCTTCAAACCATAACCAACGGCAAATACTGCACCCGCACAGGCAAGGAATAATAGACGTCCCCACAATGGATTAGGGATAAGAACTTAACCGAACTAAACGACGGTCTTGTATTTCAAGGTGTTAGAAGAATATCAATAGGTTATACAAAAAAACAACTGTATATAAAAACATATGAATTTGTATTTAGGGAAATTCTGTCGCCAATTTGTCGCCACAAAATTTCTGGTACCGTTCGTTTAGGATAGAGCGTCTGGTTGAGATCAGGTTCACATACACATACAAGATGACAGGCCACGTGACTAAGCTATTTGAGATAAGAAAAAATTATTGTTGAAGAGGTTATCAGGGAAGTGCCTATAAGCATTAATATTGGGCAGGCGGCAACATACGCCAGAAAGGATCGGAGCATGGCTCAAAACATAATATTCTAACTTAATCTTTTCCCATTTGTGCAATATCATACGCCATTAATCTAGTATAAATAAAACCAGTTATAGGTCTAGGAGGCTTGCGATGAGCTTACACACCAATCTTAGAGGTCGACTTAGAAATACTTCTTTGCCGAGAAATCATGGCTTGATGCCAGTGTTTGAAGCAGTTGTAAACTCTATTCACTCTATTGAAGAGAAAGGCAACACTGACCAAGGGAGAATTGTTCTAACTATTCTCCGAGAACCTCAAGGGGAAATGGATATCGGTGGGGCTTCTTGTGCACCTATTCTTGGATTCAAAGTTACAGATAATGGCTGTGGGTTTAATGACGTAAATTTCGATTCTTTCCAAACGTTGGACTCTGACCATAAGATAGACAAAGGATGCCGTGGCGTTGGGAGGCTCTTATGGCTTAAGGCTTTTGACCAAGTTCTTGTCTCTAGTGTCTTCTCTAACGAAGGAAAATTTAGTCATCGGGACTTTACGTTTAATAGCAGCCATGGTGTGCATGGTGATAACGTCACATTATCAGAGCAGGGAAGTACCGGCTCTGTCATTACACTGAATGACTTTGATAAAGCTTATAGAAAAGCGGTTCCTTCTGGTATTGAAGCAATTGCTAATGCCTTACTAGAGCACTGCCTGTGGTATTTTGTTCGTGAGTGTGGTGTCCCTCAGGTTTATGTAGAAGATGGTTTAGAAACGGTAAGTCTGTACCAATTATTTGAGGCTCACATGCACTCCTAAGCCGCGCATGAGCAGATTGATATTCTTGGTGAAGCATTTGAACTTACACATATTAGGTTTAGAGCCTCGGTAAACAAGAAGCACCAGCTGTCTTTGTGTGCTGCTAACCGTTTAGTAAAAGAAGAAGGGATTCAAGGGAAACTTCCAGGGCTTTATCAAAAGATCTCTGATGATTCAGGAGAATTTGTATATACGTGTTACGTATCGTCAAAGTTTTTGGATGATAACGTTCGTGCGGAAAGAACGTCTTTTGAGATCGCAGAAAGCTTTGATGGCCTCTTTGCTGACCAAGAACTTTCTCTAAAGACGATTCGAGAAGAGGTCTTAAAACGAGCACAGGTTTACCTTGGAGAGGTTCTAGAAAAGAATATTTCTGCGGGTAAGCGTAGGGTCGATGAGTATATTGCAACTTATGCCCCTCGTTATCGTCCGATAACAAGTTATATGGAAGACAAAGACCTAATTATAGATCCTGAGAAGTCAGATAGAGATGTTGAGTTGCATCTTCATGAGCAATGGTACTCTGTAGAGCGCCAGTTGCTATGTGAAGGTCAGCAGATTATGAAGCCTAAACGCAACGAGCAAGCCGAAGAGTATGAAGAGCGTATTCAGAGTTACCTACAAAAAGTAGAAGACTTGAAGAAATCTGACTTAGCTAATTATGTCTCTCACCGTAAAGTCATCATTGATTTACTAGAGAAGTCTATCGAACGTACTTCCGATGGGAAGTATGCGAAAGAAGAGATCATCCATGAACTAATCATGCCGATGAGGAAAGATTCTAGTGAAGTGTTCTTAGATTCTTGTAACTTGTGGTTAGTTGATGAGCGTCTTGCGTTCCACAATTATTTATCCTCTGATAAGCCATTATCTAAGATGCCTATTGTTGAAACGGCTAGCGGTAAAGAGCCTGATTTACTGGCGATGAATATTTACAATAATCCGATGTTGGTATCAGATAAGAAGTCGATGCCACTTGCTTCAATCACTGTGGTCGAAATCAAACGTCCTATGCGTAATGATGCCAAAGCAGGGGAAGATAAAGATCCAATAGAGCAAGCTCTTGGTTATCTCGAGCGAGTTCGAGAAGGTGAAACGAAAACTCCTCAAGGTCGTCCTATTCCAAATGCAAGTGATATCCCGGGTTACTGCTATGTTATTGCAGACCTGACTCCATCACTCCTTAAGAGATGTAAAATGCTCGACCTACAAGTCACTCATGACCATTTAGGTTACTTTGGTTACAATAAAGGTTTTAAAGCTTACATCGAAGTTATTTCATTTGACCGCTTAGTTAACACTGCAAAAGAGCGCAATAAAGCCTTTTTCGATAAGCTTGGTTTATCAATGAATTAATACGTTATTACCTTTATTGCCCTGGCTGTGACAGTAGAACGAGCGGTGATGTCTTTGATCAACAACCAAGTAGTTTTCAAAAAGTTCAGAATGTTCACTATGACCGACGAGCTTGAAAAGGAAGATGATTGCAAAGCCATTTATCCAGCCTCATTACTGTACTTGATAAGTGGGATCTTGGAAGACCGTGACGATACTCCTATTGCAGGTATGATGCGCTTTTACGACAGCGACGGAATACTTTAATCGACCTTGGTAACCGCCATTGGATTTGTATGGAATTGACCTGTCAGCGCTTAACGCACGATGCTATCAGAACTGACAGGCTTACTTGATTTTCAAGCTAGAACAATAACTCATTTGTATTCTTTATTGGGAAATTGGCATATATCACTAATAACGAACTCATGTTATTTGCAGTTGAACCCGCTAAGAAATATCTGATACCGACTCTCTCGAAAACAACTCGACACCAAGGTTTAATCGCTTAGCTAATAAATTTGATTCGTTCAGATCTTGAATAAGCAGCTGTATGGCGACGTGAGCGGTATCTGTATGGTTAGAACCGATTGAACTGAGTTTCGGTGCAATCATGTCAGCAATAGAAAGGTTATCAAAACCAAGAATAGAGATATCCTGTGGTACTGAGATGTTTCTTTTCTCTAACTCATTGATTAAAGATATGGCCGTATGATCACACACACAAAATATTGCGGTTGAGCCATTAAAAAGGTCTCGGTCTAGAATGTCGCCAATGACTTTACTTGCGCCAAAGTCCGCGCCGGCCGTTCCATTGAAGATCTGATTGCGTAACTCATCACGGTTGTTTTGAGAGCAATACTCAAGAATGTCGATAATCGTGACCTGCTCACAATTCTCTTCCTTGAGCATGCGCTCAAAGCCGTAGGTGCGTTTTCGTATTGATGGACGAGTCGACGCCGTCAGCATCGCAATTTTCTTGTGTCCCATTGATAGCAGGTGACGGGCCGCCAATTCTCCACCTAACTCATAGTCTAATGAGACGCTTGAGATTTTCATCTCGGCATCAAAACCATTGACCAATACCACAGGAATTTTTCTGGCTGAAATTTCTTTGGCAATATGTGGCAGTTCTGGCCCTAACATCAGTACGCATTCAGCAGACGACAACTTGTCTACGATCTCTTGATCTGACATTTCTGAGCTCAGTATGATGAGTTGCGCTTTCAATCCCATGTGCGCAAAGTGATTTTGAAACTCCCCTATCATTGCTGAGTAGAACTGGTCTGGTGCCTGAAGACTGACCGTTGTAGCGATCGTTACGGACTTGATAGGCATAGAATATTTCACACCTGAAGTCTTTCGATCGTATCCCAACTCATCTATCGCTTTGTCGACCTTATTTTTAATTTCTGGGTTCACCCTCGCGTTGTTATTCAACACGCGAGAGATTGTACTTCGAGAAATCCCTGTTCGATCAGCTAGGTCTGTAATTGTTACCTTCTTCATTTTGAACCTCAAATCAAAGTTTCTTCCACCTAATATAAAGTATTCCTCTATGTGTTCAAGGGATTAAATCAAATAATCCTCAATTGTGAAATATTTCACAATTGAGGGATATTTCTCAATTGTGATTCTGTTCACGGAAGAGGCGTAATAATTACTTCATAATCGCTCTCAAGTTGGACAATTAAGTGAGCAACGTCAGCGATGAGAAAAACAACAGCATTTGAACAAATACAAAAAGACATATTAATGTCAGTTGATAGAAACTTATCTCGAATTGGGAATAGAAACCCAATGATTGGCAAGGGTGCACCGGACTACGACTGGGTTTACCCAGATGAGTATTACTGGACGGATTCTTTTTGGGCTGGGCAACTTTGGTTGGCGTACAGCCTAACCGGTGAGAGTAAGTTCAAGAATAGTGCGCGAATGAGAACGGCTCATTTTGAAAAAGTGTTAGGGACCCCCCTTTGGATTGACCACGACATGGGCTTTCTTTATAGCCTGACAGCGGTCGCAGACTACAAATTGACCGGTTCAAAACCCGCAAGAGAGCAGGCACTTCGCGCAGCAGAAGCCTTACGTAACCGCTTTAACTGGAATGGTCGATATCTTCCTGCCTGGAATGCACAGCCTGACAACCCGGGGCACGCCGAGTTTGTCCAAGGTAAAATCATCATTGATTGCATGCAGAACTTGGGCTTGCTGCTTTGGGCGCACAGTGAAACAAACATCGAATCATTTAAAGAGGTGGCCATACAGCAAGCCGAGACCTCGTTTAAGTATTTAGTCCGTGAAGACTACAGCACCTATCACTCTTTTGATTTTGACCCATGCACCAACCAGCCAAAACAAGGCAAAACCGTACAGGGATACAGCGATGAGTCGTGTTGGAGTCGCGGTCAAGCTTGGGCCATTCATGGCTTCGCACAACTCGCTGAAACCTTAAATGACCCTAAGTATGCAGAAACAAGCGCGAAGCTTGCGGATTATGTGATCGATCAAATCGGTGAAGATTATATTCCTGTTTGGGATTACTCCATTCCTTCAGAAGACATGCAGTACAAAGATACTTCGGCGGCATCAGTGACCATTTCAGGTCTGTACATCTTGGCGTCTGCCTTTGACAAATTTAGTGTGACAGAGTCTGCATCTTATTACCGCGAGTTTGCTGACAAAATGTTGAACGCACTAAGAGCTCAGCATGATCTGACTGAGATTCCTCATGCTCAAGGTCTGCTTTCTGGTGCGGCTTCATTTGTGAAACTCGCTAAAGATGAGAGTACCCAGCATTTTGCTGATGGCATGCTTCCTTATGGTGATTATTACTATTTTGAAGCAGTAATGCGCTCTCTAGGCCACAAACAGTTTTTTTGGAATTAGGTAAAACTCATGGCTAACTACGAACGTTTTGATAAAAACCCGATGAATTCGAAAAGAAACTATCAAGTTCTTTTGAATGACCTTTTCGAGCCTTTGGTTCCGTACTTTCAGCAACAAGGTGCGGCCATTGATCTAAAAGAAGGCGGAGCGATTTTTGACATGAAAGCGAGTGCGTTGGAAGGCGTTGCTCGTCCATTATGGGGAATCATTCCACTAGTGAAAGGCGGGGGACAGTTTGAGTATTGGCCGCTTTATCACGATTTGATTTCTCAAGGCACTGACCCTGAGCACTCAAACTACTGGGGTCAACCTAAGGGAATTAATCAGCGAAGTGTTGAAATGGCGGCGTTTGGCTTCTTGCTCGCTGTACTTCCTGAACACGGCTGGGACCCTCTTTCTGAAAAGGCTAAAGACAACTTAGCTACCTGGTTGGCAAAGATTCAGTCATGCCCAATGCCACAAAACAACTGGCTATTCTTTACCATCCTTGTTCAAGCAGGTCTGCGTAAAGTAGGGCGCTCTGACCTTGTTGATATCGAGTTAGAGGCGGAATACTTAACAAAGCTTAAAGGGTTCTATCTCGGTGACGGGTGGTACGGCGACGGAGAGGTTGGCAACATTGACCACTATGGCGGCTTTGCTCTTCATTACTACGGCTTAATCTATGCCACATTGATTGAAAACAGCGATAAAGAGCTCAGTGACGTGTTTCTATCACGAGCGGCTGAATACTGCGAACCGTTCGCGTATTGGTTTGCCAATAGCGGGGAATGTCTAGCGCAAGGGCGTTCGCTGACTTATCGATTTGCAACGGCTGGCTTTTGGGGGGCAGCTGCGACAGCAAACCTTGAAACCATGCCACTTGGTGTGATCAAAGGTCTATGGGCAAGACAAATTCGTCAATGGCGTGGAAAGCCAATTTTCACGTCAAATGGCATCTTGAGCCGAGGCTATGATTATCCGAGTTTGAATGTATGCGAAGGCTATAATTCGCCGACGTCACCGTACTGGGCGTTCAAGGCTTTCTTGCCACTAATGTTGGAAGATTCTCATCCGTTTTGGTCTTGTAATGAACTGCCATTAGAGCTTGATAAAACGATTTACCCAATGCCAAGTGCGAGCTCCATTGCTCAGCGTGTGAATGGTCACAGTATTGTTCACTTTGCTGGCCCGATTGAACCTCAATTTCAGCTTGATAAATACAACAAGTTTGCTTACTCAACGGCGTTTGGGGCGGATATTGGGGCGCTTCAATACAGCAATATGTTAAGTTTTGGTGACAATATCTTGGCTCTGAGTTTCGACTCTGGTGTTAACTGGCAATACAGAATTAAGAACGAAAAAGTCACGGTTGATAACAATACATTAATAGCTGAATGGACCTCTGGTAACGTTTCAGTATTAACAGAAATAGAAGTACTGGAGTCTGGAGAAAGCATTCGAACTCATCACTTCACAACGGAACAAGAGGTTTGGGTTGTTGAGTCTGGTTTCTCGATAGGCAACTGGTATAGCGAGCACAAAATCGATGCTCAAAAAGACGGTATTGGTGCGAAATCTGCGCTAACAGGGGATAATGGGACCTCAGAAATAATTAGCAATGACCCGCATAAGAAACAAGCAAAATGCTGTTGTCGATTACACAGTAACCTTATTTCGCCAAGAACCCATGTGCCATATTTGTTAACAAAATTACCCGCAGGACAACATTTGTTATCCAGCAAGTTTAAGGCTGTCCCTAAAAAATAAATATAAAAGTCGAAGAGATGCAAAATAATTATATAAAGGCTACCCTATGAATAAGAACATATTAAGTTTAACAATTGGTTTAATGTCATTAAGCGGATTTTCTAATGCAAGTGAAAATGATATTCCAAACCTAAAAATATTAAGTGAACAAACAACGGCGTGGACACATAACTTCAACCCTTGGCTAGGGGGATTAAGTTCTGCAGAGTTTGCGTACGAACCTCTATTTATATTTAACCTGCTTGACGATACCAAAGAATACTCTTGGCTCGCGACAAGTTACGAAATGAATGAAGATCTAACACAACTTAACGTGAAATTAAGGGAAGAAGTGAAGTGGTCTGATGGGGTTCCTTTTACTGCCGACGATGTGATTTTTACCTTTAATTACACACATGAAAATCCAGCGATAGACATTACAGGGTTAGGCAGTTCTATCACCAGTGTTGAAAAGATTAATGCCCATGAAATAGTGATCAATCTTGCTAAAAAGAATGCTTTTTCGCACTTAGATATTCTGTCGACAAAGATCATTCCTCAGCATATATGGAAGGACATTAAAGACCCTGCTCAAGAGTTGGTGCAGTCCCCTGTCGGTACCGGCCCTTTTACTGAAATCGCTCGCTTTACACCGCAAGTTTATATCCAGTGTAAAAATGAACACTACTGGAACAACGAGCTTGCATTGAACTGCTTAGAGTTTCCTCAATATGCCTCAGACGATGCGGCGCTTGAAATGATGGGCAAAGGGGAAACCGATTGGAATGGCATTTTCGTTCCAGATATCGAGCGCTTGTTTGTTAACGCTTCTGAGGGAAATAAATACTGGTTCCCTTCTGGCGATGGCGTTCGTATTACCTTGAACTTTGAAACCAAAAATGAAGGAGCGAAGAAAGCGTTTAACGACATTAACTTTCGCAAGGCGTTCAACTTAGCGATGGACCGTGAAGCAATGCGTGACTTTGGTGCGTATGGGTATGTGCAGCTAGGTAATTCAGCGACGAACCTTCCAGCATCCCTGCAAAGCTGGCGAGACGCAGAGGCAGACGAGGCATGGAATCAGTATTCAGATTACAACCTGAAATTGGCGAAGCAATACCTAGCCGATGCTGGCTATAAAGACACGAATCGCAACGGTTACGTTGAAAACCCAGACGGTAGCGAGCTTCGCTTCGTGATGCAAGTCCCTAGTGGTTGGTCAGCGATGGTGAACAACGCCATGATCGCCATTGATGGTTTAAGAGCGGCGGGTATCAATGCGCATCTCATTACACCGGAAGTGCAGGCTTATAGCCAAAACTGGCGAGGTGGAAACTTCGACGCAACATTTGGTGGCGGCAGCATAGCCTCTTCGGGTTGGAAGTTTTACGAGTACACAATGCACTCGAGTTACGCTAAAGGTGGTCAGTGGTGGTCAACAACCATGACAAACTATCAAAATGATCAAATTGATGAAGTGATCCAGGAATTGAGCGTCACATTAGACAGTGACAAACAAAAAGAATTAAGCAGCAAAATAGAGAAACATTTCTCTGACAACTTAATTCAAATCCCACTTTATTATAATGCTATTTGGTATTCCTATAACGATACACGCTTTACCGGATTCTTTAGTGAAGATAATCCAGTGGCTCACCCTGCACCGTTCGAAAATAATAAGCTACTACATGTTATGCATATTAAACCTAGAACTTAGTCTATTTAAATTATTAATTTAGGAGTTCGAATAGAACTCCTCAAATTGACGATAAAGGGAAGATATGAAATATATACTTAATCGTTTAGGGTTTTACGTACTCGCTTTCTTTGCAGCAGTAACGATAAATTTCTTTTTACCGCGCTTAATGCCTGGTGATCCTATTCAATCTTTTTTAGCGCGATTGGCACAAAATGGTGGTCAAATTAGCGCGGAAACAATCGCATCTCTTGAAGTGTTATATGGTTATTCCAGTAATACTCCATTATTTCAACAGTTTGTAAATTATGTGCACTCTATCTTGATGGGTGAATGGGGAACCTCAACGCGTTTTTTCCAGCCGGTCTTTGAGATTCTTGGCCGAGGGATGTTGTGGACGCTGTTACTGGTTGGCTCTTACTTAATTCTTTCGTACACCATTACAACGTTACTTGGAATATACGTTGCTTGGAGACGAGGCACCTTGACTGACTCGATTGTCACCATCAGCTCTGTTGTGGTTTCTTCAGTACCTGCGGTTGTCATGGCACTTGGCATGTACTTCCTATTTGCCTCGAATCTCGGTTGGTTTCCAACTGGGTATGCCTATGACCCAGCGCTGGATCCCGGTTGGAACATCGAGTTTATTTCTAGTGTCACCTACCACTTAACACTGCCTTTGATTTGTATGTTGGCATTGGGTATGGGCGGTGTGATGGGCATGCGTTCAAACATGATCAATCAGCTCGGCGAAGACTTCATCGTGATGGGTTGGGCAAAAGGCGTAAAAGATAAAAAAGTCATGATTCAATACGGTGCACGAAACGCTGTGCTACCAATGATCACAACCTTTGCCATGTCTGTTGGGGCCATATTTGGTGGGTCGTTAATCATTGAGATTATCTTTAACTATCCAGGGCTTGGTCAGATTATATTCCAAGCGATGTTAGCTCGTGACTACCCGCTTATCCAAGGCTATTTACTTGTGATGACCGTGATGGTTCTGGGTGCCAACTTTATTGCAGATTGTTTGTTGTTTGTTCTCGATCCGCGTCTACGTACTGAACTAGATTAATTTGGGTGAAGAAAATGAAATTTATTAAATTGATGAAACAGTTCTTTGTCGATAATCCTAAAGCAGCCATTGGTTTAACCATTGTTATGACTGTCTGCTTAATGTGCCTTTTTGCACCGTTGCTAACGCAATACGACCCAGCTGCCCGAATCGGTAGACCACACATGGCGCCGAATATGGAAAACCTACTCGGGACGACTCGAATGGGGCGCGATGTTTGGGCTCAGCTCTTGTACGGCGGTCGAATCTCTCTGATGGTGGGTTTTGTGGCAGGAACCTTTGTTATCTGCATGGCAATGATCGTCGGAATTAGCTCTGGTTACTTCGGCGGTAAAGTAGATAACGTATTGTCTTTCTTCACTAACCTAGTGATGGTTATCCCAAGTTTACCACTGATGCTTGTATTGGCTTCGTTCCTCGATCAGGTATCGCCGCTGGTTATTGCCGTCATTATTGGTGCGACGTCTTGGCCGTGGGGCGCGCGAGTACTTCGCTCTCAAACTCTGGCAATTAGAAACCGCGATTTTGTTCATGCTGCAGAAGTGATGGGTGAGTCTAAGAAGCGCATGTTATTTGCTGAAGTGATGCCGAACATGATGTCTATCCTAGCTTCAAACTTCATCGGCACCGTGATATTCGCCATCATGACGCAAGCGACTCTTGAGTTCATTGGTCTTGGAGACCCGCTCAGTGTCACGTGGGGTGGAATGCTCTATAACGCAGACCAAACGTCAGCCATTCGTTTAGGTGCGTGGTGGGAAATTGCTGCCCCTAGTGTGGCTCTCGCATCGGTTGCCATTGGTTTAGCGCTTCTTAATTTCTCAATTGATGAAATCTCAAATCCTAAGCTAAAGGCACAGCGCATCATGGCTCGCTATCGCCGTGAAGAGAAAAAAGCGGAGAAAGCTGCGAAGGCTAAGAAGAACGAAGCGAAACTCGTGGAGCAAGTACAATGAAGAAACTCGTTGAAGTAAAAAACCTATGTGTAGACTACATCACTTTTGATGGCCGAGTTCGCGCGGTCAATGACGTTAGCTTTCATATTGAACAGGGTGAGATACTAGGATTAGCAGGAGAATCAGGCTGCGGAAAATCCACCATTGCGTATTCTTTGATGCGACTTCACAGACCGCCGGCGTTGATCTCTGAAGGCCAAGTGTTGTTTGAAGGCCAAGACGTGCTTAAAATGGATGAGGATGAACTTAGAAGTTTCCGCTGGAAAGACACATCCATGGTGTTTCAAAGTGCAATGAACTGTCTGAATCCAGTCAAAACCATTGAATATCAGTTTTACGACATTTTCGATGCCCATGGATTGGTTAACTCTCGTGAAGAATCAATAGAAAAGGCCAAGGAATTACTGCGCATTGTTGATATTCCTGTGGCGCGCCTGTTTGATTACCCACATCAGTTCTCTGGTGGTATGAGACAGCGCGTTGTTATCGCAATGGCACTGGCGTTAAAACCAAAACTTTTGATCATGGATGAACCGACCACGGCGCTTGATGTGGTTGTGCAGCGAGAGATCTTGCAGAAAGTACACCAATTGAAGCAAGAGTTTGGTTTTTCCATTCTGTTCATTACCCATGACTTGAGTCTGATGGTCGAGTTATGTGACCGAATTGGGATCATGTACTCCGGGCAGTTGGTTGAACTAGCACCATCAAAAGAGATCCTGAGTAAACCAAAACACCCGTATGCGCATGGCTTGGGCGACTCGTTCCCAACGCTTCACGGTGAACTTCAAGAGATGAAGGGAATACCAGGAACGCCGTTGGATCTAAAAAATGTACCAGAAGGCTGCCGTTTTTCTCCTCGTTGTTTCAAAGCAACGGAAACATGTAAAGCCGTTGCGCCGACATTGACATGTGAAGGGAACCGTTGGGTTTCTTGTCACTACCCAATATCGATAGAAAGTACAGAGAATGAACGCGAAGTAGAGGTGATCTAGATGGATACGATGACAAAAGCTAGCCACGAATTATTTGAAAAAAATCACCCCGTTGTTATGGAAGCAAAAGGGTTAACCATCGATTTTCCGAAAAAGAGAAGTTCATTTTTTGGAAAGAAAGAGTATCTAAGAGCGGTTAATGGCCTAGACTTCCAACTGCGCAAAGGTCGCTGCTTAGCCGTTGTTGGTGAGTCAGGATGTGGCAAGAGTACCAGTGCTAAAATCGCGACGAAGATCCACGAAGCTACCGATGGCGCGATTTTTTATCAAGGTAAAAACATTGACGATATCACCTCTAGTGAAGAGTTAGCAGCGTATCGAAGTGATGTTCAGATGGTATTCCAAGACCCATTCAGCTCCCTGAATCCACTTCATACGATTCGATACCACCTTTCGCGCCCGCTGAAGATCTATCATGGGTTAAAAAAAGGCGAAGAGATGGATAAGCGCCTAATTGATATTTTGACCCAGGTTGGTTTAACACCCGCTCGAGAGGTATTGGATAAGTTCCCGCATCAATTATCGGGTGGGCAAAGACAACGTGTATTCCTAGCTAAGACCTTAGCTATTGGGGCGAATGTCATTTTGGCTGATGAACCCACCTCAATGCTCGATGTTTCGATACGCATCGGCGTTCTGAATCTTATGAATAAGATGAAGAAAGAGATGGGCAAAGCGTTCATGTACATTACGCATGATATTGCCACTGCGCGCTATTTCGCCGACGATACTGTCGTTCTTTATTGTGGTCATATGGTCGAATGGGGAGATACCGAGAATATCACCCAAACTCCGCAACACCCATATACGCAACTGCTATTGGCTGCGGTGCCAGATCCAAGTCGAAGTATTCATGAATCACTGCCGACACATCGATCGATGGAAACGCCGATATGGTCACCGGATAAGAAAGGGTGTCCTTACGCGGCAAGGTGTCCTAAGGCAAAAGAAGAGTGTGGCGAATATTTACCAGAGCCTGTGGAAATAAACCCGAATCATTTTGTTCGTTGCCACTTGTTCAAATAAATAAAAATATAACTCAATTAATATTGGGTGCTAAATAAAAAATCGTTGGTGAAGTATATGAGCGAAATTAATAACGTTCCTTATTTTAAGGAATGGCCTGAAGTTGTGTCTAAAATTCCTAAAAATAATAAAATAGAGAAAGAGATTACTTCTATTTTATCCCAAATGACGTTAGAAGAAAAAATTGGTCAAATGATTCAACCCGAAATTAGGGAAGTGACGCCAGAAGAGTTTAAGGCTTATAAGTTAGGTTCGATGCTTAATGGTGGTGGAGCATGGCCAAATAGTAATAAGCATGCGTCAGCCCAAGATTGGGCAGATAAAGCGGATGAGTTCTGGTTAGTGAGTGAAGAAATGTTCAGT
Source organism: Vibrio sp. 10N.247.311.51 (assembly GCF_041467855.1). Taxonomy (NCBI): domain Bacteria; kingdom Pseudomonadati; phylum Pseudomonadota; class Gammaproteobacteria; order Vibrionales; family Vibrionaceae; genus Vibrio; species Vibrio sp. 10N.247.311.51. The sequence goes on from NZ_JBFSVK010000004.1 coordinate 232,468, forward strand.
GACAGACCGTTCAGAATCCCTTTTATTTGGGCAACGGACGCCGTTCATGGTCACAATAATGTATTTGGTGCAACGGTATTCCCTCATAACATTGGATTAGGTTGTGCTCGTAATCCTGAACTCATTTTAGAGATTGGTCAGGTTACGGCGAGAGAGATCGTTGCAACAGGCTTAGATTGGACGTTTGCTCCAACCGTTGCGACTCCAAGAGATTTAAGATGGGGCCGGGTTTACGAAGGCTATTCAGAAGACCCAAGTATCACCTACGCTTACGCAGGAAAAATGGTTGAGGGCTTACAAGGCAACGTAGACCAACTAAAGAGTGATGAGAAGGTTTTGTCTAACGTGAAACACTGGGTGGGAGACGGTGGAACGGTGTCAGGCATAGACCGAGGGGTCAATACGTACAGTGAAGATTTGCTACGTAACATTCATGCGTGTGGTTACTTTAGCGGCTTAGAGGCAGGCGCACAGGTTGTGATGTCTTCATTCAATAGTTGGGAAAACTCGGCGAACTATGATTTAACACCGGAAGATGGAGAAGCGTATAACCATAAAATCCACGGCAGTAAGTACTTAATCAATGATGTTCTAAAGCAGACCATGGGCTTTGATGGGGTCGTCGTTACGGATTGGCATGGGCATTCTGAGGTAAACAAATGCACAGACACCAATGCAAACTACGCGATAAATGCCGGGAATGACGTTCTCATGGTTCCGGTGAGAGAAAACTGGAAAGGTGTGATTGAGTCCGCATTGGCTGGCGTTAAAAGCGGCGAAATCCCGATGAGCCGAATTGACGATGCTGTGCTGCGTATCTTGAGAGTAAAAATGCGCGCGGGCTTGTGGGAGAAGCCAAGACCGACACTAAGAAAATACGCGGGTAAACAAGATCAACTTGGTGCCAATTCGCACCGAGATCTTGCGCGCCGAGCAGTGAGAGAGTCGTTGGTTCTACTGAAAAATAAAGACCAGATCTTACCGCTTAGCCGAAACCAGAAGGTCATCCTTACCGGAAGTGCCGCTGATAGTTTAGAAAAACAAGCGGGCGGTTGGAGTTTAACTTGGCAAGGTGATGAAAACACGTTAGAGGACTTCCCTCGTGCAACAACCTTAAAAATGGCTCTCGAGTCTGAGTTAGGTGAAAGTCATGTCAATTACGATCCAGAGCTAACGTCAGAGCTTAATGAAGGTGATATTGCCATCGTCGTCTTTGGTGAGGATCCTTACGCGGAAATGATGGGAGACATCAAAGAGTGGCAATCTCTTGAATACCGCGCGTTGAAAAAAACATACCGCTCTGATTCAAACAAAATTGCTCAGTTGCAACAAGCGGGCGTGCACGTCATTAGTGTCTTTTTTAGTGGTCGACCTTTATACCTTAATGAAGAGATCGCGAACTCAGACGCGTTTGTCGCAGCTTTCTTACCGGGCAGTGAAGGCGTTGGTGTCACCGACTTATTACTTCGTGATGTCAACGGGGCGATCAGCCATGATTTTACGGGTAAATTGTCTTACAGCTGGCCGAACAAGAAGCGCAGTTCCACAGTCAATGTGATTCCGAATCATATTCCAGAATATCAACTGCCACAGAATGAACAATCTCCGAAAGGCGAGCATAAACCTCTGTTTGAATTTGGCTATGGGTTAAATTACACAACCGCTCTGCAAGAGGGCGACTTGGATGCCTTAGCCTTAGATAACGTAGAGCCTCTTGAGTCGCAGATAGATAGCTTGACTGAAGCGACAACGCACGTTTATGGGGTTCAATCAACCATTGGTGACTACCAGTTAAAAGTCGCTGACGAGGTTCACTGGATTGGCCACGATATTTCAAGAAATAACCAAATGGTGCTTAATGATGTCGTAACGAAACCTTATAACTACCAGCAACAACAGGATGCTATGCAGGTGACTGTTGGTAATACACTCTGCGCCGTTTACTTGGAAACAAGAGATGGCAGCGTTGAAAACCTGACCCGGTATAGAAATGGCACGCTGAGGTTTGAAATTAAAGGGTTAGTCAATCCAGAGAACAACGTGTACTTGTCACTTGAAAAAAGCGCGACTAGGGCAGGGTATAGTGATATCAACAAAATTGATATTACGGAATATTTTGTTGTTTCAGACCGTTTTGTCGAAGTGATAATAGATGTACAAGACCTGATAAAAATAGGGATGGACATTATATATGTGAATACGCCAATTGTTATATATGCGGAAGGGAAAGGAGACTTTGTACTCGCTAATGTCAGTTGGAATGAATAGTAATTAATTATAATACTAAATTAGTAAATTAATTTAACAGTATAAGAACTCTCTCCTTATTTTAAGGAGAGGGGAACTTTACGCCCAAAATCTGGGAATTAATAAAACAAATAATTAGAAAAATAATAACTTAACGGAAAACAAGGTAAACAATATGAAGATGAATACTCTCTCTACCGCAGTGTTATTTTCTCTTATCGGATTTTCAGGTGGTGCAGCAGCCTCAACCGACTTCTTCGGTTATGCGCGTGCTGGGCTTCACGTGTCACCAGATAGCTCAAATGGGAATGGTCACCCTGACTATATTAAAGCAGAAGGTGCATCTGGTCGTTATCGTTTGGGTAATGAAGACGATTGGGCCGAGCTTGGCGTGCGACATGACTTACACCAAGAGGGCAATCAGAGAGCAGAAATCGGTTTCATGATGGGTACATGGCATAACCCAATCTCTCGATCGAACTCGTTTACCATTATGCAGGCTTGGGGTCAGCTTTATGGGGTCATGGGTAGCGATATCACTAGCATGTGGGCCGGTCATCGATACACACGAAACTTAGCCGACGACATGTTGGATTTTAAGCACTGGGATAACACCGGTCGTGGTGTAGGTGTTAGAGACATTGAGCTGAATGAGTCTTTTGGTAACTCATTAGTGGACCTTGCCGTAACCTACCACAATGGCGATTACGAAGAGCTTGGTGTTGATCCTGATAGGCTGAAATCTGCTGTTATCTCACCAGAAGCAAGAATACATAGTATCGACTTCTTAGGCGGTAACTTAACTTTAGGTTTGAACTTTGCCTATGTCGTCGATGATACCCAGCTTGTTGAAAATAAAGGCAGTGATGCAGAAAAAGCGGGATACATGTTTACCGTTAACCATAAAGCGAACATAGGCCCTGCGTATAACATATTTACGATACAAGCGAATGGTGGGATTGGTGTCGCCGGTTGGACACAAGATGCAAAAGTGCACCTTGATGCGCCAGGCAACAGTTACCGAGTTTTGAACAATGGTTTCTGTACCATCAATGATCAGTGGTCTTGCCAATACTCAATCATGTACGAAAACGTTTCTATGGATGACAACAATTTGTCAGGCAAAGAGACATTGAGTGTGGGTGTTCGACCAAAATACAACTGGAGTAGCTTCACTCAAACAGAAGTAGAAGTCGGTTATCAGCAGGCAGAAAGCGAAAGCAACTATGGTAAAAACACCGCTTTCAAAGCAACGCTTGCACAAAAATTCCATTTTGGTGGCGTTCCGCATATTCGCATTTATGCAACGTATGCAGATTCAGAAACAAATTGGAAAGAAGACGGTTTTGGTTACCACATTGCGGATAGCAGTGAACTAGACACTTGGACATTTGGTGCGCAGTTTGAAGCTTGGTGGTAACCACTTTAATTAATACTAATACGATGAACCGGACATTGATTTTTCATAATCTGGAATCCACACATTAGTTGTTCCAATAATCTTATCGTTATCGATAATATTAACCGTAACGAAGCGGCTATCTCGAATTTGTATTGGGATAGTCGTTCTTCCATAACTGTTCGTGATTGAACTCGCCCCATTAGACGAGTTTGTTTCAACAACAGAACCCTCCATACTCGCCCCATCGTTAAAGACTGTTACTGATAGTTGATCATAAAAGGGCGTTACCTTTATTTCGACGTCGGCATAGCAGTAACCTGATACGATTAACGACAATAATGTTAAGCTTTTCAGAATCATTCCTTGTTCTCCTATTTGGTGGTTGATTCATATCTATATTAGTTGAGAGTCTGAAGATTGGGAAATTAACGTAGATATCCTAAGTTCCGGTTATTTTCACTTTCCACTCTCCCTGACCAAAAAGGTGGAGGCCAGTTGAGTTAATGGCTAGATGGTGAATAACCCTTTAGATTCATTGCGATATTTGACTTGAACCGCATTCGACGCATATCCCTGAATATTGACTATGACGGTTCTGTTTCCAACGCCAATCAACCTATAAAGTACGTATTAAATTTAAATATTGGGCGTTCTCCCTTCGGTCGGCTCATTCCGTCGTTTCACTCCTCTCGCGATAACTTATGTCACTGTTATCGAGCAAGCTCGATGTGACATTTAGTTACTGCGAACAATCACCCAACGCCTCCGCTACTGCGTAGCTGCGCCTCGTCGTGCCTCCTCGTTACCTTTCACTGATTTCAATTAAGTTCGAGTAAGGGCTTGCTGTCTTATGTGCTGATTTCCCTTTCGACTCGCATCATTTGATGGTGCTCGCAGGCTGTAGACCATCCTCACCCAGAACCCTCTTTGCAAGGGTAAATGAACGCTACGCGCCCTTGCAAAGAAGAACCCTGTTTGAGGAATGGACAGCCAAGCGGCTCCATAAAAGTGATACTCAAACAGAAAGGAAACTCCTTATGGCACAACGACACTCAACCCCAACTCTCTCTAAATTGAATTTCAGCGACCAGCGTTTCGCCGCTGGGCACGAAAGCTCACCAAAAAATGATATCTCTTTATTGCGTATTCCTCAGCGTACAGAGGAAGAAGAGCACGGCTTTTCTCTTACGCCGTGTAGCGACATTACCTCTGCTGAACTCAAAATCGCGGGATTTACTTCCCGTAATTCTAAGTTCTACCCATCCACTCTGGCTGAGGTTGAGAGGAATATCTTGCACCACTTTCAAATAGGGGACTTAACTGACAATTTTATTGTGAAGGATGTATCAACCCCTTCGAGAGCCCTCTTTTCGTTTCACCGTTGCCCGTTTTAATTACTGGGATATTTTTGTATTAACGTCAGGAATAAGTCATGAAATATTTATCTCACTATATTCAATCCAAACAAACGCAAGCATTTAATGAAGCTGGGGCATTTTTTGCCTTTTCCACTAAACAGTTCGATGAAGCAAAAAAAGAGGGCGTGAAATATGCGTTGTTAGGTATGGGCTTAATTTGCCCTGTTGATAATGCGAAGCAATTAATGAACCGTTTAGATTCTATTGCTCAAGAAGGGATCGCCGAAGACATCGAAGAGAATGGTAAAAAAGCGATCATTCGCCGTGAGCTATTCAATCACGAGTGTTTCTATACCAATGACATTTGTGATTGTGTCGAAAAGCTCGAAGGGTATGGCATTTCTTACGATGAAGTGTATGAGGTGTTTAATCACATTCGTAAAACGGAAGATGTTTATTAAATGCTAAAAGTAAAGCGCCTTGATATTTGCGGTATCAAATATCAAGGCAAATTCAATTTAAATACAGGGTAAATAAAATGAACATTAAAAATGTTACACCAGGTAACGAAGAAACAAAAGAAAAAAATTATGTTTGTACGGCTGTGCCGTTTGATCTTGGCAAAGTCGTTTGTACACAAGGCATTGCTGAACTGCTAAATAATAATATTGGTGTTAATTTATCGATTTACTTACATCGTCACCAAAATGGTGATTGGGGAAATGTCTGTGTTGACGATAAACTTACCAATGATGAAGCCACCAAGACAGGCGAGCGGGTTTTATCTAGTTACACCATTTGTAATGAACAAGTCTGGATAATTACCGAGCGTGATCGTAGTTGCACTACGTTTTTACTCCCTAATGAATATTGATGACGTCAATTTACGCGATATAATGGAGTCTCTTTAGACTCCATTTTTTAGCTTATGAAAAAATCAATATTATTATTGTCGATATTTCCAAGTGTTGGGTATTCGTTTTGTTTTGATGAAGCAGGGCAGTATTACAATGTTGACCCGGGGTTATTGCGAGCGATAGCGCAGGTCGAAAGCAGTCTTGATCCTAATGCTTATAACGAAAACAAAAATAAACAAGGTCAAGTAACCAGTCGCGACTTTGGACTCATGCAAATTAACTCTAGTTGGTTTTCTCGACTGGCTGAATTTAATGTCAATGAAACCAATGTTTACGAACCTTGTTTTAATGTTTCATTAGGTGCGTGGGTATTAAGCTCTAACTTTGCCAGTCATGGTTATAACTGGAATAGCGTGGGTGCTTATAATGCAGGATTTCTTAAACGTACCGAGAGTGCCAGGAAAATATACATCAAAAAAGTTCAAAAAGTCTATTATCAGTCACCATTAAAATAACCCTTCTTGCACCGTAATAGTGCAATGAGAGTTGTCTCACTATCTTCTTTTTCCGTTTTACATTCCTTCCCTAATGGTGTCAATCACCCTCGGTTCAATCGCCAACGGTTCGGCTTTTGCTCTCGACGTTTCTAAAACAAGTCCAAAAAACACAAACTTGATGGAGACTCATTGGAGGTCATTGTTACCGCTTTAGAATCAACCACACACCACGGCGCATTGAAATCAATGCAAATGGTTGTCTGTTAAAAACATAAAGACAATAAAAACAAGAATTTAAAGATATAATAGTCGTTTAAAGTAACGTGGAAAAATTTTCAAAAATTACACTAATTAGCCGCTTAAATTTCAATGGATAAATATATATTTTCAATGAATATTGATTGACCCCTTATATACAAAGCGATGAGAGCATTTTCAATGTCATTTTAATTGGAAATCATTGAATGTTGATTTAGCCCTTTATTGACAAGGCTTAATGGGTGTTTTATAAAATTAATTGATTGAAATTTCATTGGAATAACAATGCTTTTAATTGGGATTGAGGAGGGCAATATGACACGTTCTTATCCATTACAAAGCTCATTACGTGGAAAGTTAGCGCAAGATTTTAAGACGTTTAGGGATAAGGAAGCCTTAAGTGATGCCGAGGCCACACGGCAACTTTTGATGTTGGCACTGCGCATTAAACTCAATGACAGTGAGGATGATAGTCCATCGAATCGTGAGTTGATGGAAGAGATTTATCGTGTCGTTCGTGGTTCATCTGCGATCACTGATGTGGTTCATGGACAAACCTTTGATGGTGAAAAATTATTCCGAGAACAAAAAGAATCCAAACCCTTTAGGCAACAGGTGAAATCTGATATCGATAATAAAGTCGATGAGTTTCTGGCAGGCAAAAAAAAAGGGTAGTCCATTGGACACCCCTTTTTCTACCGCTCTAACTCTCTATCTAGTTTATTATATTGGTCATTGTTGTTGTCACGCTCCTGATTAAAATCAAACGTTTTTTGAGGGGAGGCTTCTTTGCTGTCGAAGTGTTCAAGCTCTTTATCTTTGATTGCTTTTGTGTGTTGATTAATATCAGTATCTGTCTTGTTGGTTAATGAATCATGGTCTTGAGTGGGTGTGTCGAATTCCTCTTTTTGTTGATGCGTTTGTTGATGGTATTGTTCAATAGCCTGTTTGATTTCCTCAAGCATATTGTCAGGCGAAACAAACTGAATATGTCTCCCTGAAAAGTTGGCCATGATTTTTTCAACGTTGTTGGGATTTAAATCCGTATTGCCTTGACTCAGTACAATCACAACGTTCTGTCTGATTTCATCGGTGGAGATATTCTGAATGTCATTCTTATGATTGACATTGATAATGTCGTATTGGCCTTGATGCGCTTGATTAATAATAAAAGCATTCTCGATTGAGGTACTGATTATGGTGGTGTGCAAATCACTGCCTTGATGGAATCGCGTTATTTTTTTTGGATTTCGTGCCTAATATCCGTGGATTGATATCGAGTGCCAGATCTTTATTTCCTTGCCCGTCTAAATAAGTCACTTCAATGGCTTTTGTTTCTCCTTTTTTATCGTGAATGTTAGTTATCATCGCCGGGTGGAATGTCTTATCCTCTGAGGAATACACCGCTTGATGAAAATGAACATGGTTATTCTTAGGGTGTTCAATCCCGAATTTATTGAGGTAAGTTTCGGCTAATGTGCCTGTGAGTGGCTGACTGGTTTGTATATATTCTTTCGCTCTCTCTTCAAACCTGGCCATGTGTTTTGGCGTCGTATTCAGTAATTGATCATGTTTAGGGTTGGCGGTGAGTTGGTATTTATCCGGCTTATTGAGCATGTTGTGGGCTTCTTTCATTGCCTCCTTATAGTTTATTTTCCTACAACTCATCATCAAATTGATGAGTGAGCCTTTTTCACCGATGGTATAGTCTTTAAAATACCCTCGATATTCCCCCGTTAACGAGACTTTTATCGCCGATTTTCCAAGGCCAAAAGTGAGGTAGTCACGGTCTGATTTAGATGGGTTCGGTTGGCCCAATAGATTGATGGCTAAGCTTTCGGTGTATTTAGGGAGCGCTTGGTTGATGTGGTCTTTAAATTGGTTGTAGTCAAAATCTCCGTTTTTATTTTGATAACGCACGTCTTCATGAGGCAGGGCTTTGTCATTAAAGTAAGGAGTACTGTGTGGTGAAATGTTTTCGATGGTTTCAATGGCACTGTGTTTATTGACCTCTTTCGATAACCAGCTCTTCATCATCTGTTTTGGGTTGTCAGTAAAGAGTTTCACATGAGTACTCGCCCGGCTTAAATCGATGTAAGCACGTCTTAAGTTCGTCAGTGCGCCTTTGCCCTTGAGGGTGGTAATGACGTTCTGATACGTCGCACCTTGCGCCATATCTGCGGTTCTGGTGTAAGCGTAATCCCAATGCCCGTCTTTGAGTTGGTTTGGATTGAGGTTTAACGTTTGCCCCTCTTTCGACAGCGCGGTGATTTCCTCATTGGTGGCACGGCTGATGGTGTATTCCACATTGGCTTTAATGCCTCGCGCTTTGTCGGTAAAGCGGGTCATGATTTTGTCACCGGTTGAAAGCGGCTTTTCTGATTGAGCGAAGAGTGACGTGTATTTGTGGTCTTTGTTACGTGGTAAAAACGGCTTTGTCTTACCTGTATTCACGTCTTGAAGGGTCACCACACCGTGCTCCGAATCAACGTGGGTAATGATGTCGTACTCTCCTGGCTTGGTGCTTAAAATGAGCCCTTTCTGATAAGGCATCATGGTGGTTAACTCTTCTTTGCTATCACCTGTAGAGCGTAATCGGGTGGTGATGATGTTTTCTTGGCCTATCTCCTGTGTTTTCATCAGTCCGGCACGAATGTGCTCAGAGATGTGGTCACGCTCATTATTCGTGTAAGCAATGATCAGCGTGTTTTCTCGTGTCTCGGGCGTACGGGCAAGGTAGTCCTGCGCGACAGCGTAAGGCAGCTTTTCGGTGGCGATGAGTTGCGCTTTGCTTTGGTCTTTCGCATTCTCATCGAGGGTGGAGACGATATGTTGCGTGCTACCGAGTGTATCAGGGCCTTGCTGAGAGAGTTTATCGAGGGCGCTGTCTGGCTGCTTATCTACAATGTTGTGTACGGCGCCAAGCAGTATTTCATTCTTCTGACGAAGGATGTCGGTCATAAAAGCCGTATCGATGAGTCCTTGGCTCATACTTAATTCAAACGGTTTACCAGCATTAAGAGACAGCAGCTGCTCTTTATCCCCGAGCAAGGTGGCTTTGGAGCCGCTTTGCAATACAAGGTCGGTGAGCTCTTTGGCTTGTTGGTTGCTGACCATCGAGCTTTCATCAAGGAAGAACAGGGTGTTTTTGTACTCCTTTGGTAAGGTGATGCCACGTCTTAGGTCGGTCAGTAAGCTTTCCAGCGTTTGCGCTTGTATTCCTTTACTTTCCAGTTCGCCTACGGCGGCGTGCGTTGGCGCAATACCTATGATTTGTGAAGGTGAGTGTTTACTGGCTTGGCTAGCGTGTTGAATCAATTCAAGGTTGGATTCGAGCAGGGTGGATTTACCGGTGCCCGCCAAACCTTGCACGGCCACAAAACTGTCTTTGGTCGTTGAGATAAGGGTGATGCCGTCCTTTTGTCCTTGGGTAAGGCGAGGCTGTGCATCGAGATAATGTCTGACTTGTTGGTGGGTGGCAAACGGCTTGTGTTGATTTTTCCCTTGATCAATGTTTCGTAAAATGTGTTTTTCGGTATCGAGTGCCGCTTGGGTGGTCCAGCGTGTACCATCGCTGTATTCGGCAGAGAGGACGTCACTGCGTTTGGCGAGCTCTGTTTCAATTTGCTCTTTGATTATCGGTTGATTGGCCTCTTCAAAAGCGTAACGGATGGCTTCGACGACTAACTCTTTTTGTGTAAACGCCGCTTCTTTTTCAGAAAGATGACCCAGGGCAAAGTTCAACGCTTTCTCTTGCAGTGGTGAATTGTGCTCTTTGTTTAAGAGAGTGAGGGCTTGCTCGATGTCGCTTTTGACTGTGGCGGCGGTGGTTTCAGAGAGGTAGCGGTCGTTGACGTTTTGAGTCTGCATGACTCGCTCGATGGCAGAAAGCTTCACTTCGCTTTTCTCAAGCGCGGCCTGGGCTTTATCGGGGTTGTCGGTAAACACATCGATGCGCGCGCTTTTCTCGGTCAGCTCGTGAAAGAGCGCTTTCGAGAGCGTAAAGGCTTTGCCTGAAAGGAGGGTGTGCGCCTTTGGTTCGATATGAGTGGCGGTATGGACATAGTCGTATTGTAGTGGTGCGTCTTTCAGGGCTTCAACGGGGATGGTGTTCGATTCGCCCTGCGTGTCCGTTAACGTTAGGGTTTCTTTAGAAATATCCGTGACTACGTAACGCTCATTGGCGTTCAACTCAGATGGAAAGTGCTTACCGGTGGTCATAAGGCGTTCACCTTGGTTAACTTGCAGCGAGTCAGGTTTAAAGATCTGCATGTTGAGGGCTTTGAATCCGGCGGAAGCGGGATCGAGGGAGTATTCTTGTCCATCGGTTTTGCTCAGGACATGGAGTCGATTGTTTGCCTTATCCGAGGTTGAAACCACTAACTCTTGAGGTTGTCCGTCTTCCCAATGGCGAAGGAGCATACCTGGCTTGTAATGTTGCGCTAACTCCTGTTGGGGCTTAGACAAATAATGAGGATGCTGAGTGAACAAGGTGATACCGCTGCGGGCAAGTTGACCCTCGTTCTGCAGAGAGGTACGGATCGCGTCCGTCAATCGTCGTTGTTCAAGGTGAGAAGTCGCCAGCACTTGTGTGTCTTCTTTGTTTGGTAAGTGGGTATACGCTCTAGCGAGGGTGCGTGTATCGCTGTTGTGCAAGGTAACCTTACTGTCTTTCTGTTTGCTGTCTACCCAAGAGTGCGAGACGACGTTGCCTCTGCGATAAAGCTCGATGGCGTTATAAGATTTAAAACCTTGGCGACTGGACGTATTGTTCAGCAAGATGACTTTGCTACCCGATCCTTTAGCTTTTGCGTTTAAAGCCATCAACTCATTGGCGCTCATTTTGTGGGCGCTGTCGACGAGAAGGATGTCTTTGTTGGTCATAGGGACGTCTGAGTGCAACAAACTATGGACAGAGTGACGATGCTCTTCTTGAAATCGGTGTTTTACCCAAGTGGCGACCGTATGACTTTCACGTTGGATGTTTTGGTTATGACGGTGTTTGTCTTTGGCGTTTTGTGACACTAAGTGGACTCGTTTACCGACATGGTTGCCGACGTTCAATAGGTTCTGCGCGATTTGCTCACTGCTGCCAAACACATTGACTACATGAAACTGTTTGGTGGACTGGTAAATGTCCGCTACCTTTTGGCGATTGCCTTGAGTGAGGTTCAGTTTATCTAACGTGGCGTCATTGACTGGTGTGCGCATATGGCGCGCACGCCCTTGAGTGGCCTCCATGAGTGTTTGTTCGGTTTTCAGCATGGCTTGAGTGGTGTATTGACCTTTTTCTGCAAGAGGGATAAGTGCCCCGTCTTTCACCCATTGGTCAGCGACCACTTTAAGGTCAATCGCATTGGCTTGTACGCCGCCTTTGGTAAACTCGGCCGCGGCTAACTCTATGACCTTTTCCAGTTTTAATGCCGTGTTGTATTCCCCTAAGTGTTCAATGGCGCGACCAAACGCGTCTTTAGCGATTTCTTCAGGGTTATGTTCTTGTGGAGTGAGCCCTAGGGCGTTTTTAACCAGTTCTTCGGGCTTATGTCCTGCGTTGCGCACCGTTTGTTGCCAATGAGCATTGAGCGTTGCCTCACTTTCGTAGGTTTTGGACTTGCGCGTATCAAGGTTGGCTACGTCTTTTGCCGCGCGGGATTCAAAGCCTAAATCTAAGGTTTGTTGTTCTATTTGTTGTGAGCGAGTGGAGAAGGTGTCGATTAATACTTGAGGAACGCCTTCAACATCAAATTGACCATTGCCGAGGGCTCGCGTTGTATAGCCTAACTCTATAACTTCTTTAGCCAATTGGCTCTGGTATAAAATACCGTAGTATTTTTGGAAGTTGTAAATGCGCTCGCCTGTCCCATTGATGACACCGCCTTTTTGTTTGAGAGAAGAGGCGAGTGTACGCAGTTGCCCTTCTTTGTCGCGTGTCATGTTTGCCGTCAAGGCATGGGAATGGAGTTGTGGATCGTTTTCACGACTGGTTTTATGGCGCACGACCGCAAAGGCCATGTTTTCGGTATTGTTAAACTCACGTCCCCCTTCTTTGTTAATCGAGACGGCTTGTGCTGCGTCTGTCTCTAATTGAGATAGAGCAAATTTGACCGCGTCATTATGTGCATCAATAAGGCGAGTATCCCCGCCAACGAGTGCGAGCGTGCTTAATCTTTTTGGTGCTGAAAAAGTCAGGTCAAAACCACATTTATGGTCGCCCCGTTTACCCTTGATGGTTTCATTGCCTAGGTGTCCAGATAAAACGAACTCTAACGTTTTTTGGTCAACCGGTTTACCGATTAGGCCTGCTTCTTCGGCTAACTGACCGTGCCAAAAAGTGTTGTCATCGGTACTGCTTTTTTTGAGGTAGTAGTTGTCGTTACTGTCTTTTTCGAGTGACGTATCAAGGGTATTTTGGGTGTTTTCTTCGTTTAAGTAATACTTGGCGGCGCCAGAGGCGGATTTAAGAGGGCTAATGGACATCATAAGGTGTTCTACTTTTGTTGAGGCGCAGCAAAGCCGCCACGTCAGCGAAATGCCGGTGATTTGGATTTGGTACGAATGGGTTAGTGGACGGCGTTGATGTGAATGAAAGGGGTTAGGGCTTGTTACAGGGGAGGGCAAAATTGTTTTTGCTCTCAGTGAGCATGGATGTTGTATTTTGTGTGGTTAATCGTACATCTCGCCCGGTTCTATTTGTGTCATGGACGCCTCTTCGGTTTCTCGCTGAAGTGCATTTTGTGTGTCTTCTGCGAGCTGTTGGTTTTGGGTTGCGTTGGTGGTCGGTTTTTTCTTTTTCGAGGCTTTGGCAAGGGTTTGTTTTTGAAGGGCTCTGGTTTGTTGTTGCTCTTCTTCGTTTTCGTACGTACTTTGCTGGATGGCAAGTAATCGATTTCTTTGGGTTTCATCGAGTTCATGCAAAGCAATTAACTCATGAAAAATTAAGGCTTGGTCGATGCTCTCCATTGCTTTCCCTCCAGGGATGATGCGTTTGATGAAAGAGGGTTGGAGATTGCTCATGCGATCGTATTTCAGTTGAAGCTTAGTGATGAGCATAGAGTTAGGTGTACGTAAGTAGCACTCTAAATCATCCAATCCTTGGATTTGGGCAGGAGAAACCACAGGACGCGTTTTGTTTTGATGGCCGAGTGAGACACCATCACGTAATGCGTTAGCACCGTAAGAAATATTTTCTCGTGAGATATCGATTTCTTGCTCACCAAGATCATCCGAGGAAATGGTGGCCATCGCTTTTGAAGGGGCGCGGAAGAAAAAGCGTGTGTTGAGCAAATCAAAAATGACTCTGGCCGCGTTGCGACCGTAAGTGGTTTCTAATTGAGCGTAAGATTGCAAACCCAGTACATAACACCCCCCAAACTTACGCACTTCAGAAATAATGTGAGTGAGCTCAGGCAGTTTATGTAACGTAGGCATTTCATCGATGATCACCCAAATTCGGCGGTCTTCATTGGGCTCCATCCCTAGAATGGCGTTGGAGGCAATCGCAAGCCACATCGAGATCAATGGTCTGAGGGCGGTGTGTTGTCTTGCATTACTGGATAGGAATAAAAATCCTTGCTGGGATTCATCTTGCACCCAATCTGCGATCGAAAATGGCGCCCGTTTACGGTGGCCTTGTGCGTCTTTTTCATCCAAACCATGTAAGTAACGTAAGGACTTAATGTAAGTCGCCAGAACCGATTTGATGGAGATCGCCGTCTTCTCGATACTTTTCGAGACCAGGGAGCTGGCTTCGGTGTCTTTTAAGTGTTCACCGAGAGTAGAAAGCTCAGACGTTAAGATAATGTGCAGCAAATTTTCAATCGTACATTCATGTTTTTCATCGAGCATCATTTGATAACAGGTTGCCGAGAAAATGGTTCGTGCGGAGTCTACCCAAAACGGGTCGCCTTCGCCGTGTTGCGGGATAAGCGCGGCCGCGAGGGATTCAAAGTCTGGAGCCTCTTTGGCATCACTCCAAATATCCCACGCAGCGCAACGCTCATCGAAGGGATTCAAAATCACGTCTTTATGCGGGTCATAGAATTTACTGACAAAATCGCAGCCTTTATCGTAAATGATGGTTTTATCGCCTCGCGCGCGTATCCAGCGCAAGAGTTTGCGAATCGCAACGGATTTACCTGCACCTGTGGTGCCATCAATCAGCAGGTGTTTGACCTCAAACCTATCAATAAAAAGCTTGTGACCATCGAGCGCAAAAGGGGAGAGTTTTTTCTTCTTTTTTAACTCTGCGGTGACGGCTTTAGGCTCGGCCAATTGAAAGCCTCGAATGTGATTATCTTCGCTCTGCTTCTGCCCTTTTCTCTTAAACCAGTGGTTAATCATCACAAACAGCATGGTGGAAGCGGCCACATAGACCAGTAGGCCAACAAACAGGGCTTGCAGCAATTCTTGGTAGCACTGTGCCAAGATGGGGTTTTGCAGTTGTTGTCCAAGGGTGCTGCTGTAGCGTTGCTCTTCCCACTCGACCACCACGTTGCGCTCTAAGCTAAAACCTAACTTGTTGAAAAGCCAAAATAGACTGTAGTAGTAGGCACCCGTGAATGTGTTAGTCGAGGTGATGAAGTAGGTGGTGAGGATTCCCAGTAAGGCCGCGAAGATATTGATGTACTTTATTGTGGTCACGTTCACTTGCCACCACATACGAATGTTGTGAAAAGTGATTTGACCACCACGAGTCGTAGACATAGAAAAACTCCTTGTGAAGGAAAACAAAAAAGCGCCCACACTGAGTGAGGCGCTTTTGTTCGGTAGAATGAAATCAGGAATAAGGTGACAGGTTACAAAGGAGGTGTATTACGAGTGCCAAGGCTAAGGTACGACAGAATCGTTTGGTGATCACAATTAAGATTGACCAGTTGTCATTACTGAGGGAACATGACGGGATAAGTACCAACCGATTCTGTCATGCCTT
>NZ_JBFSVK010000005.1:0-241003 GCF_041467855.1 Vibrio sp. 10N.247.311.51
CGCATCTGGTTTGGGACCAGAGGGTCGGGGGTTCGAATCCCTCTTCACCGACCACCTTAAGAAGCCCTAGTCGAAAGACTAGGGCTTTTTTACATCTGAAATTTAGATAACTTGAACAGAGTGGGGGTTCACCTGATGTTCAAAGAATGCCTCTTCACCGATCACTTAAGAAGCCTCAGTCGAAAGATTGGGGCTTTTTTACATCTGTCGTTTTAGTTTTTATCGATTTTGAATGTTGAGATCTTACCTGCTTCGGCATCTTGTCTGGTGTCGCCTCTGTCTCCCCCCTTCTTACTATAAGACAGATTCCTATCGATCTACTTGATTATGGTGCTGATACGGAGTTGCTTTCTTTATCAAATGTGCAGATCTATATCTAATTTTATATAAATTACACGCTCAATAATTCGACATATTAATGGGTTTGGTCTAAAGACTTTTATGAAAAGTGAAATCTAACCCTAAATTTGCTCACTAAGCCCTGAATTTGACAGCTTTCTACGCATTTGGTCGTTCAAAAACTCCTCTGATTTATTAGGCCTTTCGTTTATCTGTTTTGTATTTACCAAAATAATGCAAATGGTTAAATGTATGGTTAATTAACGTGCATCTGGTTGTTTTATTTGTTCAAATTAACAAAATCAGCGTTTGTTTCTATAGTGTTAATTGTTTTTTGGAATAATTATTTGTTTTTAGTGACTGGCAGTGAGATCTGCTTTGAAGCACGGCTTTAACTCTACAAGTAAGTAGCGGTAAGGAGTTTGTGAGTATTTATTGCCGATAATATAATGTTGATTTTTCTTACTATATGCTCTTTGGGTGAATAGTTATGTGGCACTTTTGCTTGCTAAGCGTTTAATGTCGACTTTTTATCCTATTTTTGTTGCTTTTCTGTGAATTATTTGCCAAATTGTCAACCGTATAAAATATCAGAACAATATTCTGGTAAGAATGGATTCAATTTTGCAGACAGGGCAGAAAGCTGCCAAAGCAGTAGAGGTCTGGTAATGTCACTTTTAGAAGTAAAAAATCTTCGTATCGAATACCCATCTCGTCATGGAGTTCACGCCGCCGTTAAATCACTTTCGTTCAACATTGAACGTGGTGAGATTGTTGGTGTTGTAGGCGAGTCTGGTGCAGGTAAATCAACAGTAGGTAATGCTGTGATCGATTTGTTGAGCCCTCCTGGCCGTATTGCTAGCGGCGAGGTATTTCTGGACGGCGAAAAAGTCTCTGGTTTATCTCCTGAACAGATGCGTTCTGTTCGCGGCTCAAAGATTGGTTTTATCTTCCAAGACCCAATGACTTCTCTTAACCCTCTATTCACAGTAGAACAGCAGTTAAAAGAGACGATTCATGCCAACATGAAGGTTTCGGATCAAGAAGCCTACCAGCGCTCATTAGACTTGATGAACCAAGTGGGTATCCCACAACCAGAAAACCGTTTAAAGCAATACCCTCACCAATTCTCTGGCGGTATGCGTCAGCGTGTGGTTATCGCGATCGCGTTGGCTGGTGAACCTGACCTAATCATCGCAGATGAACCAACAACAGCACTGGATGTTTCTATCCAAGACCAGATCTTGGGGTTGATTCGCGACCTATGTATTAAGAAAAACGTAGGTTGTATGTTGGTCACGCACGACATGGGCGTTGTATCAAATGTTACCGACCGCGTAGCCGTTATGTATCGCGGTGACTTAGTTGAGTTTGGCCCAACAGCGAAAGTCCTTGGTACTCCTGAACACCCATACACACACAGTCTTATCTCTGCGGTTCCTCGTTCAGATCGCAAACTCGATCGTTTCCCTCTTGTTAGCTACATCGAAGAAGCACAAGAGATGGAACCACTGGATGTGAAAAACCACTGGTTAGGTCAAAGCCAAGATCACCGCGATTACACTGGCCCATTGTTGAACGTTGAGAACGTAAACTTGCGCTTTACCACCAAAGATTCTTTCTTTGAGAGCCGTCGTGAGTACGTTCAGGCGTCAAACAACGTGAGCTTTGAAGTACATGAAGGCGAAACGTTTGGTCTAGTCGGTGAATCAGGTTCAGGTAAGTCAACGATCGCTCGTGTGATTGCTGGCTTGTACGCACCGAATTCAGGCAAGGTAACGTTTGAAGGCGTTGATCTTACTGGTCTTAAATCTGAAAAAGAACGTCGCCCTATGCGTCGTCAAATGCAGATGGTTTTCCAAAACCCTTACACATCAATGAACCCTCGAATGAAGATATTCGATATCATTGCTGAGCCTATTCGATTCCATAAGCTTACGCGCAATGAGAATGAAACTCGTCAGATCGTGAACGACCTGCTAGAGCACGTTGGTCTAGGCGTAATGGCCGGGGTTAAGTACCCACACGAATTCTCAGGTGGCCAACGTCAGCGTATTTCTATCGCTCGCGCTTTGGCAACTCGTCCGCGTCTTTTGATTTGTGATGAACCTACCTCGGCACTGGATGTGTCGGTACAGGCTCAGATCCTTAACCTACTAAAAGACTTACAAGACGAGCTAAACCTAACCATGCTGTTCATCAGTCACGATTTACCGGTTATTCGCCAAATGTGTGACCGTGTTGGTGTGATGCAAATGGGAGAACTATTGGAAGTCGCGCCAACCGAGCAGCTATTCCAATCGCCTCAGCATGAGTACAGCAAACACCTAATTTCTTTAATGCCTGAATTTACAGGTTTAAGAGAAGAAAAAGCAGTGGCACAAGCCGCGGTATAAAAATCAGCAGGCTGGAGTTTAGCTTGCTAAAAACAATAAACAGACGCAAATACAACAACTAGGGATCTGGATTCCCGCATGAAGGAGTTATGCAATGAAAACCATGAAAAGCAAATTAGCAGTAGCTTTAATGGCAGCTGGCCTAAGCTTTAGTGCAGCAGCAGCAGATATTACCGTTGGCTACGCAGCTGACCCTGTATCACTTGACCCGCACGAGCAGCTGTCTGGTGGCACACTGCAAATGTCTCACATGGTGTTTGACCCTCTAGTACGTTTCACAAAAGAGATGGATTTTGAAGGCCGCCTAGCATCTAGCTGGGAGCGTGTTGATGAAACGACTTTCCGTTTCAACCTACGTAAAGGTGTGAAATTCCACTCTGGTAACGAACTGACTGCTGATGATGTTGTGTGGACTTTTGAACGTCTACAAGCTTCTCCAGACTTTAAGTCTATCTTCACGCCATACGAAAAAATGGTAAAAGTGGATGACTACACAGTTGAGCTAGTATCAAAAGCGGCTTACCCACTAGTACTACAAACAGCAACTTACATCTTCCCAATGGACAGCAAGTTCTACTCTGGCCAAACAGCGGAAGGTAAAGACAAGTCTGAGCTAGTTAAGCACGGTAACTCGTTTGCTTCGACTAACGTTTCAGGTACTGGTCCTTTCATCGTAACGCAGCGTGAGCAAGGCGTTAAAGTAACGTTCGAACGTTTCAACGATTACTGGGATACAGAAACTGAAGGTAACGTAGACAAGCTAACACTTGTGCCAATCAAAGAAGACGCGACACGTGTTGCAGCACTTCTTTCTGGCGACGTTGATATGATTCACCCAGTAGCACCAAACGATCACAAGCGTGTTAAAAACGCTAAGAATATCGATCTAGTGACGCTACCTGGTACTCGTATCATCACGTTCCAAATGAACCAAAACAGCAACGAAGCTCTTAAAGATGTTCGCGTTCGTCAGGCGATTGTTCACGCAATCAACAACGAAGGCATCGTTAAGAAGATCATGAAAGGCTTCGCAACAGCCGCTGGTCAGCAAAGTCCAACAGGCTACGCGGGTCACAACGAAGACCTAGTTCCTCGTTACGACCTGAAAAAAGCGAAAGAGCTGATGAAGGAAGCGGGCTACGAAGATGGCTTTACGCTAACTATGATGGCACCAAACAACCGTTACGTGAACGATGCGAAAGTAGCGCAAGCGTCTGCGGCAATGCTATCTAAGATTGGTATCAAAGTTGATCTTAAGACTATGCCTAAAGCACAGTACTGGCCTGAATTTGACCTATGTTCAGCAGATATGATGATGATCGGTTGGCACTCAGATACAGAAGATTCAGCTAACTTCAACGAGTTCCTAACTATGACTCGTAACGAAGAAACTGGCCGTGGTCAATACAACTGTTCTGGTTACTCAAACCCAGAAATGGATGCGATCGTAGAAGCTTCTAACACTGAAACTGACCCAGTTAAGCGTGCTGAAATGCTGAAAGGCGTTGAAGCAACACTTTACAACGACGCAGCATTCGTACCGCTACACTGGCAAAGTGAAGCGTGGGGCGCGAAGTCTAACGTAGGTGCAGCAGACGTAGTAAACCCAATGGTTATGCCTTACTTCGGCGACCTAGTTGTAAAATAATCTAGCTTGCTAGAATCGAGAGCCTGAAGCTTTTCAGGCTCTCAAATTATTAAGAAATAGATTTAAGTTTCGGTATTTGGTCTTCCTTCAGTCTGGCTAAATACCTTTTTTAAGACTGAATTTTGTTATCTAGTCGCGGATTTCGACTAGATAGTCATGGATAGATAAGGGGCAAGGAATGGTTACGTTTCTGGTCAAGCGCCTGTTTCAGGCACTGATAGTGATGTTTGTGATCAGTTTGGTGGCGTTTGCCATTCAGGATAACCTGGGCGACCCGTTGCGTGAGTTAGTCGGTCAATCTGTTTCAGAATCGGAGCGTCAAGCGCTGCGTGATGAACTCGGCTTAAATGATCCCTTCATTACAAAATACACTCGCTTTGTGGGCGCAGCTCTACAAGGTGATCTTGGTACTTCATATTTCTTTAAACGCCCAGCTGTGGACGTAATCTTAGATAAACTCGTAGCAACGCTTGAGCTTGTGTTCGGCGCTTCTCTGATCATTGTTTGTCTGTCGATTCCACTTGGCGTTTATTCTGCAATACACCCAAAAAGCTTCTTCACTAAACTGGTGATGGCGGGCAGTAGTATCGGTATCTCGGTACCTGTTTTCTTAACCGCAATCATGCTGATGTATGTGTTCTCTATTGAACTCGGTTGGCTGCCGTCATTCGGACGTGGTGATACCGCAAACTGGTTTGGTTGGGAGTCTGGCTTCTTAACGCTAGATGGCCTTGCTCACTTAGTGCTGCCGAGTATTGCTCTGGCATCTATCATGCTGCCGCTATTCATTCGTCTAGTACGTTCTGAAATGCTCGAGGTTCTTAGCTCTGAATACATTAAGTTTGGTAAAGCAAAAGGCCTCGCGCTGAACAAGATTTACTACCAACACGCTTTGAAGAACACAATGCTACCTGTACTAACGGTAGGTGGTGTTCAAATCGGTACTATGGTGGCATACACCATTCTGACTGAAACTGTATTCCAGTGGCCGGGTACCGGCTTCCTATTCCTTGAAGCGATTAACCGAGTGGATACTCCACTGATTACCGCATACGTTATCTTCGTTGGCCTGATCTTCGTAGTAACGAACACCATTGTTGACCTGCTTTACGGCATCATTAACCCAACAGTGAACATTACAGGGAAAGGAGCATAATCATGGAACACACAACAACAGCTCCATCTCGTTGGGAGCGATTCAAGCAGTCAGACATTCTGTACTACTTTTTACGCGATAAAGTGGCAATGGTGAGCTTTGCTATATTTGCAGCTTTCCTTGTTATGGCATTAGCGGCACCGATTCTAGCGCCAACAGACCCGTATGACGTGACGTCTATCGACATCATGGACTCTGAATTGCCACCATCTTGGATGGAAGACGGCGAAGAACGCTTCCTACTAGGTACTGATGAGCAAGGTCGCGACATCTTATCTACGATGCTTTACGGCTCGCGTCTGTCATTGACGATTGGTTTCCTAGCGGTAGGTCTTCAGCTGACACTCGGTATCATCATTGGTCTGTCTGCGGGTTACTTTGGTGGTCGTATTGATAGCTTCCTGATGCGTTTTGCCGATGTTCAGCTTTCGTTCTCAACCATGATGGTTGCGATCATTGTCTCGGCTATCTTTAAGGCGAGTTTCGGTAGTGACTTCTACGCGCAATATGCCGTTGTTATGCTGGTGGTGATCATCGGTATTGCTGAATGGCCGCAGTATGCTCGTACGATTCGTGCATCGGTATTGGCAGAGAAGAAGAAAGAGTACGTAGAAGCGGCACGTGTGATGGGCTTTAGAGCGCCTCGCATCATGTTCCGCCATATTCTGCCTAACTGTTTATCACCGATTTTGGTTATCTCTACGGTACAGGTGGCAAATGCCATCATGTCAGAAGCGGCACTTTCTTTCCTAGGTTTAGGTCTTCCGGTAGACCAACCGTCACTCGGTGCCCTGATCAGTACTGGTTTTAACTACATTTTCTCAGGAGCATGGTGGATCACAGCATTCCCAGGTGTGCTTTTGGTAACATTGGTTCTAGTTATTAACCTATTAGGCGACTGGTTACGTGACGTGTTTAACCCGAAAATTTATAAAGGGTGATATCCCGGTTTGATTTTTAGTAAAAAAAGTCACTAAATTAAGAGCCGTAAGCAATTACGGCTCTTTTTTTGCTTAATGGATCTGGAACTTAGTATTATTGATAGTGTCAATAATACTTAAAAATGGAATTCATGTTTTATCGACATAGATTCGGTAATAATTAGCCCGCAAGGGTTTAAGTGGTGGTTATGAAATTGACAATGAATGCTGTATGTCGTGCTGTGACGAGAAATTATCGTATGGGGCTTATCGCTGCATCTCTTTTGGTATCGAGCCAAGTGAATGCAGAGTCGGTTCTATGTGATGCAACTCAGGCAAGCACCAACCAATTACCACAGCTAGAGCAATCATGTCCGATCGGTAAGGGCGTGTGGGGCAGTAAAGCGCCTAAACGTCATTCAGATAACGAACTGTTTTGGGTTCAATGTGGCCTGCTGAACAAGCCTCTGTCACTGAGCAGAGCAAAGCCTCTGTATGAGAAGATCTCGACCAACGTTTGGATGAAGCCAGAAGGCGGAGACTACCGTTGCTTAATCGGACCTTACTCTACCTTCTCGGATGCGAGAAAAGACCTAACTCAGGTACGTAAGGTTCCTGGTTACGGTGAAGCCTTTATTCGCATGGTCGACAAGTCGAAAACCTCATCCCAGCCTATTGTGGCAAAAGCGGCAGAACCAAAATCGGTGATGCCCAAGGCACCTGTAAAAGCAAAAGTAGAAGCTAAGCCTGCACCGAAACCTGTGGCTGCTAAGCAAGCGGCGGCGGTAACGAGTGCTGCTGCTATTCAGACATTACCAAACGGTAATGCGAGCTCACACAATGATCTCGAGATCGAGATTCGCGTGAAAGCAGACGTTGCGGGTAGCCAATATGCGATTCCTTACCTTCTAGACCATCAACAACAGTTCTACATGGAGCAAGGTAAGCCTTGGAGTCGCCTAGACTATGACAGTGCTGAATTGGTGTGTAATCAGGTCAACATGAAGCTGATGAGTGAAAAGCAATGGCAGAGCATCTTGAACTCAAAGGTTATGGAAAAACAGAACTGGCCAATGCATCTCCCTTATTGGGGCGCAGATAAGAAAGGTCTGTTTACCAACGGTAACGTAAATCAATTGAAAGGTTCTTCATTGCTCAACGTGATGTGCGTTAAGTAACGTAATCTCTGAGAGCAATTGGGTTCCAGTAGGCCAACAATTCAAGTGATAAGAGCCCCTACACTGTTGTCATAATGTAATTTCCTTGAGTATGGCTACTTTGCGCAATCCCGAATCTTGTTTTGGTTAGACATAAAAAATCGGAAACCTATTTACAGGTTTCCGATTGTCTTTCATTCGTAGTGGCAGTTAACCGTTTAATATCTGCACTACATTGTTTAATTACTTATTGAAGTAACTTTTTACTTGTAAAAGCTGAATAGGATGCGCTCACCCTCGTCGACACGTTCTGGTTTAGCTTCGATGGTGTAGAGGCCTTTTGGAAGTTCCGCTGATGGATCTAATGGATCTAGATCAATATAACAAGAACCTTCTTTATCCGTTTCGAATGTCGGCACCCAATGGAAGTAATTGTCGGCAGCAGTATTGTCACCATGAACTTGGATGCTGCCGTAGTCGAAGTAAATGTCTTTTAAAATTTCACAAGTCTCAGTGTTACCACCATGAATAGATGCTGATGTGTACTGGCCATCTTGCCAAGGGAATTGTTGAACGATACCTGAAACATCTAACTCAGTAACAACAATATTATTTGAACCTTCAGATGGTGGCATAGCGATGTAAGTATCACGCTCGGCCCAATCTGCATTGTTAGCTGAAGTATTCACTTTATTGTGAATCATTTCTTCAACGTACTCTTCGTTTGTGTAATACGTGTAAAGCTCAGTCGATTTATCATCACCTTCTTCATCCGTAAATGAAATAAGGAAACGTTCATCATCTGTATCAAGATCTTGTGTGATGATGTCTAAAGT
Source organism: Vibrio sp. 10N.247.311.51 (assembly GCF_041467855.1). Taxonomy (NCBI): domain Bacteria; kingdom Pseudomonadati; phylum Pseudomonadota; class Gammaproteobacteria; order Vibrionales; family Vibrionaceae; genus Vibrio; species Vibrio sp. 10N.247.311.51. The sequence continues at coordinate 8,453 of NZ_JBFSVK010000005.1, forward strand.
TATTTTCATACCATCTTCGATTGATACGATTTGGTTATTCAATACTTCGTAGCTAACACCATATTCAAACTCAGACATGTCTGTATCACATGTAGCTAGGTTATCGTTGTCACGATTGTTCCAGTACATCATTTTAGATTCAGAGTTAAGATAAATTGAGTCACACCAAGCTTTGTCGTAGTTAGTATCGTTACTGCCAACTTCAATAAAGTGTAGGAACTTGCCTTCAAGTGGATGTGTTGGAGATGGTGCAATAGAACCTTCTTCAATTTTAGGTAGATCAAGCGTCACGGTTTCCCACTCACCTTCACCATGGAACTCATCTGTAGCATCAATGCTTAATGTACCTTGAGCGGCAACCTTTGTAGGATCACCAGACAGGATGATCATTGTGAAATCGTCAGAATACTTCGCATCAATACCGCTTTCTAGGTAAGCTGTAGATAGGCGTGGTTTAGTACCAAATTTAATCTCGTCACCTTCTTCATCAGTGAAAAGGTCGCTGATGAGCAGTGTCATGTTTGAGATTGGAGTACCAACTTGGAAAGACCAGTCGCTATCAATTTGGGCTTGCAGGCGATCTTCTACGTCATCATTTACGTCTGGAAGTTCGTTTGCAGATTCGATCTCTAGATCAAAGATAACACTTGTTGGTTTTTTAGATTTCTCGCCGTTTGACTTAGTGTCAAATGCCTCAAGCTCAATAGTGAACGCACCACTCTTAAGTACTTGTGTCGTCTCTGAGAAAAGCATCAAAGACTGGTTCTCTAAGCTCACTTTAATACCGGCTTCTTCAAGTGCAGGGTTCGCGACGAGAGTCACTTCAACATCTGCACCTTTTAAGTCAGCATCAGTGAAAAGAGTGTTGCCTTTATCATCAGTCAGAGAAATAAACTTTTCGGAAAATGCTTGGCCAACTTCAAGATCAAGGTCGTCTATGATGCCTTGTACATCGTCAGCAATCTCTTCATTTGCTTTCAGCAGGTGGTTAGTAACCACTTCAGGAACTAGCTCTTCGCCTTGACCGTTATCGATTATTACTGGCTTAAGATCTTTATCGTTAATATCTTGAGTTGGATCTGCAACGATATCTGCAACAATTTTATCTGCTTCTTCAGCAAAACCTGTCGCTTTGTCTTCGTAGCTATTAGGGTTAGCAGCTTTAGATTCAGTTAGGATTTGAGCTGTTTTATGTAGTTCGGCATCGGCATTATCACCTTCAACGAAGTCGTCGTATAGAGGAACAGGCTCAGCGTCAGTGCCACCAAGAGCGATATTTACCGCAGACTCAGCAGCTTCTAGGTCACCACCATTTTTTTCTGCTTCAATCGCAACTAGGTCAGTAATAGGAGATACCACACTTGATGACGTTGGAGCACGGAATACCAGCTCGTGAGCCATGGCTTGAGCTTTGTGGTCCATATCAATAGTGTATTTTCCCACGTATTTGTTGTCGTGCAAAGCTAGCGCTTTTTGAACGTCTCCACCTGGAGTTAAGGTTTGAAGTGCTAAAGCACCTGTTACTGTACCTGAAATCTCGATTTGACCTACTTCATTAGTTAGTCCAAAAATCTTATCAGTATCAATGTCTAAAACACCATTGTTGTTAGTATCTTCAAAAACAACGGCTTGGTTAAAGTAACCATCAAAACCTGTGATGGTTTGAGTTGTTGGTGATGAACCGTTATCACTGTCTGAACCACCACAGCCTGTTAGGGCGAAAGCCACTGACGCTGCTAGTAAACTAACTTTTTTCATGTCATATCCTTTTTAGCGAGCTCTAGCCAAGCTCTGCTTGTTTCTTGTTCTGGGGTTTGTATTATCTGGGCGAATGTTTTACTGGGTATCGATCGTTTTATCAACACACGTAAATTCCGAAAAAAGCCACAAAATATATTTGACTTTATTTGTAGGCATCTAGTTTTTCGTCTTTGGTTATAGAGAGGCTGTCGAGGGATATGATCTACGTACTGAGATCGGGTTTACAGCTTGGTTTGAAGCCGACACCTATACATTCAGTACCGGCTTACAGGTTCTTTGGAGCTTCTAGGCGTTAGGGTCTAGATATCGAACATTGAGTTTGATCTCTTCAACCTTATGACGCCACTCGAGCTTAGGGCGAAGTATGATGCTAAATACTTCGCCATGCTTGAACTCATCAAACTCTAAAAAGTCGACATCGAAGAAGGAATATTGAAGGTGGCCTAGTGGTCGTTCTTCACACTCGATAGGCTCGAAATCTTCGCCGATGGTTTGACCTATAATGTCGCCATATACGCCTTGCCCACCAACAGAGTAGTGATTAAATTTGTCGAGTAAATCTTCGCAAATAACCGTTGTATTGTAAGACTGTACATTTAAGTCACCATCCATCTCATCGGGCCAGTCTGGGTTCGTTAATTGGTAATTACCAATATGCATGCCATACCAACCTAAGTGGTAGTGACCGTCGTCAGCCAAGTACATATAGTTGACCGGTGTCAGTTGTAGCGCCTCTAAGCCTGTAATAGTGTTTATGCGTTGCTCTATTTGAGTTTTAGAGGCAACCGTATAAGTTTCATATTCATTGCCCATTTTTACTTGTGTCACATGAGCGGTAGTGAACGTCGGGTGACTTGGATAGGTTTCCAAGATTTTCCAACGCATATCATGGTCAAATATTGACTGAGTGCTAGAGACAATAAGATCATCACCATCAACATGATAACTACCTACTTTACGCAGTTGATGTTCGTTAGGGCAGGTGGTTAGAGTGTTGGATGAGGCAAAAAACACTTCGTCATTGATGAACTTAAATGCCTCGCAGTACACCTTTTCATAGTTGTAAGCCTTACCTGCAAACTGGTGGTTTGTCTCAAGGCGGTACCAAGTTTGACCAATTAAAGGGTGTAATCCCTCACCTTCTAGGCCTGATGAGAGCGAAGGCAGTGGAAAGGTGGCAGTTACCCAAGCGCCCTCTTCCGAACCGTGATAATCATCTTTGGCTCGCGCAATAAGCTGAGTTGGTGCGTTGCCGATTTTTGGTGTGCCTTGTAGGCTCGATGTCCCGCCTAAGTGAGATACGGAAAACTTAGGGTGATTAACAGCAAGCTGTGTTGTCAGTAGGTCATCATCTGGGTCCTCAAACAGCCCTGTAATATCAATTGAGTAGTTGATCGGGGAATTTTCGGTGAATGACCACTGGTTGATTTCATGCTGAATACTTTGCTGCACCGTAAGATTCACATGTGGCTTTTGATTACTGCCAGCTCTATCTCGCTCTTCTTTGGCGACTATCGTTTGAGTTTTTCCCTCAAATGTAACCACGTCGAGTTGCGCCGACTCGAAGGTGTTCGAAGCCGACGTAGATATTAGTGAAACGTCGGCTTTTTCTGGGGTTGAATGACTTTTAATTTTTTCATTTGCCTCATTCAAACTCTGCATTGAAGCACCGTTTACTGGGCTATGAGGTGAAGGTTTATTATTCGAAGAAAACCGTTTTATGCCACTGCTGGTGTGCGATAGGTTAGTTTCTTTTGAGGCTATCCAAGGAGGCAGGAACATGAGAGCCCCACAGCCGGAAATGAGCAGTAAACAGAATCGCTTTTTCATTATTAAACCAGTTTGCTTTGTAGCCAACAACGTGAGAATTTAAGATCCTTCTCGATCAAGCTCGAGCTGCATTTCAGTAGCTCGCTGATCTCGCGATTACGCATGCCCATTAAGTACTTAAGCTTGAGTGCCTGAGACTGGCGAGGGTAGTGGATACTGAAGTTGTCTATGGCTTTATCCATGATCATTAATTGCTCGAACTTATCGTCTTTGCTGTCGCTTAGCATAGTCATCTTTTGGCGCTTTTTTGCCTGAAGGTGGCGAGCATTATCGATTAAAATTTGGCGCATCACTTTTGCAGCCATAAGAAAAAAGTCTTTTTTATTTTCGACCGATTGAAGGTCGGAAGATGAGATCTTAAGGTAAGCGTCATGAATTAAAGCCGTCGTGCTGTTCATACTGTCGCTCAGCACTTGATTGTCAGCACCATATTTTTGAGCGCTGCGAGAGCGTTCTTGTTGAGCAATATGTCTTAACTGCAAGTACGCGAATTGATATAGATCGGCTTCGGCACTTTTATCGCCTGATTGCCATTGCTGGATGATCTGTGTGATATCTGGAGTTGCCATTAGCTTTTAGACCTCACTTTACTAAACTCGGAAACGGATAGGGTGCTGATATTATGGGATTTATCAGGGTTTAGTGAAATTTTTTGTTTGAATCTGTAGAGTATGCCTTGATCCCAATTTTGACCTGCAGGCAAGTATTCCCATGCTGTGAAATGCTGTTGTGGTACTGAGTCATACCAGCGGACAGAGACATTCATCTGGGCGAGAGAAGTTGTAGGTTCTGGGTTGGTCAGCCACCACATATCACCAAATTTTTCTGTAACGTCTTGCGTGTATTGTTGGTGGTTTGTTGAGCAGGCCTCAGTGTCGCTTTGGCCAAGAAAAATGCGTTTATCTTTGATGAGTAGGCACTCATTTATGATGTCGGTTTGTTGATATTGAGTGTGCTGCCAAACACCTTCATAAGGGATGTGATTACCGCGATCATTAGTGTAGGTAAACCAAATCATCTCAGCTTTGTTTGAATGACGGATGTGTTCTTTCTGTCCTAAACCTTGGGTTTTTTCCATCAACAGCTCAGTTTCTGTATCAAAATCCAATGCAACGGTACGGTACTTCCAGTCCCCTTCATCGTTATAGTCTTCAATTGAGAATCCACTCAAATCGTGGCGTGTGCAGCCTTTTTGAGCACAACTGGTAAAGCCTGTCCAGCCATCGCTGTTGGATAATGGTTCGCGAATGATCTTCTGGGGTGTCTGGTAAGGGCGTAGGTTACAGCCGTTAAAATAGTCGCCTGTTCCTGGGAACTGGATGAGTTCTGTGTCTGTGATTTGGTAACTAAGCTCTCCAATCGGACCTTTGTATTTTGGGTTAGTGTGGTGAGCTAAGTCGTAAAAGCAGGCGCGTCCTGCATAGTCTTTCTTGGCAATAATAATGTTATGAAGCACTTTGTCTTTAGGAGAAAAAATGATTTCCTCCGAGGCAAAGTTATCCTTGATGTATTCTTGGCTCTGGTTGAGGTGCTTTGCAGCTTCTTTGACTGAAACAAGGTCAATGCCTAATTCTTGAGCATCTAAATAGCTTAGGTCGAGATTTTTGAGCTTCTTTTGAAATTCTACGTCAGATAAAACTTTACTCGCTAAGATGATTTCATCGCGGTGCTCTGGAGTGTCATCAAGCGATAGAAGTAAACGAGTCATGTTGATGCTGCGGCTTGGGCGAGTTGACGATAGGGTTGGTGTTATTACCTCCTGGCCAGAAAGCGTTGTCAGCAAGTAACCCGAATTGTCGGTGCCAATAAAAAAGCTGACGATATCACCTGAATTGTATTGGAATGCCCCTTTATCAGTGGTGCCCGAAAGATTGGAGCTGGTTTCGTAATAAAGCCCTGATACTGGCGAATCAATAAAATACCCAGTAAGAACTTCGCTGCCATTAGCATGGATGTAAAGACTTGTTGACCAGAGAACTATCAGTGGGAGAAGTATTTTTTTCATAATTAATTGTTGGATTACTTTTCTTTGTTTTTGTTAGTCACAGATTTTTCAGGTGATGGTGTCAGCATCGCCAATAGCATTTTTTGTTTAACGTCTTTGGGTAAATCAGGGTTTGATAAGATCCGTCGTCTAGTAAGCTCAAGCATCGTGCCGACTGACATTTTTGCAGCATCACTGCCTTTGGCATGAAACAATAGGCTCGTCACTTCATACATCATCTCTTCTGCGACTAGTTTTTCTTTGCGTAGCTGTAAATTCTTATTGAATATAGCTGTTGAAAACGTTGCGCCTGACAGTAGCAATAGAATTGTTAGAGCGCTCTGTACTGGGCGTCGCTTTAATAGCTTTGATAATGAATAGAGTGGCTGCTTCTCTCTCAAAGAAATGGGGCGACATTCTAAGATACGCACTATTTCTTGGCGCAATTCACTTACGCTGGCATAGCGACGGTAGGGTTCGTGGTTTGTCGCCTTTTCTACAATTAGATTAATATCTAAGTTTGAAGAAGAGTCAAAAATCAGTGCTAGCACTTTACCCAGTGAGTAAATATCACTTTGTTGAGTTAGGAAGTGACCTGCAACCTGCTCTGGGCTGGCATAAGCCTTGCTGTAGGCTGTCAGTATGGAAGCATCTGAGCTTTGGTTAGGTGTGGGTTGTTTAACCTTTTGAGTTAGATTGAAGTCGAGAATCTTAGGTGAACCAAAAGGATCAATTAAGATATTCTCGGGCTTGAGATCAGCATGCAGCACTTGTTTTTGATGAGCATGTTCAATTGCCGAACAAATTTCTTTAAATAAATTGAGCCTTTGCTTTTCACTACAAGAGCGATTCTGCAAATATAGAGAAAGCGTTTCCCCTTCAACTCGCTCCATCACAATATAGACCGACTCTTCGTAGACCCCACCATCAAAAACTTTGGCTATACATGGATGGTTTAGGTGTGCGAGTAATTGTGCTTCTTGAAATAGAGCATGCTCACCTAAAATATGTGAAAGAGAGGGCTGTATGAATTTAACGGCTAAGTCTTGCTCAAAGGTTCTATCTGCTCGACTGGCTGCATAGACAATCCCCATACCACCACGACCGAGTTCATGCGATATATAGTATTTATCGACTAAGGTGTCGGTTAGGTTGAGCTCGCTTTCTGTTGCTTGTTGTGCGTGAAAGCCGAGCAGTGATGTGAGCTGCTCTGAGGGGACTTCACTGATGAGAGGAAGTACCTGCTGATATAAGCTGGGTTGTTCTTGTTCTAGCCGTTCTAGGTAGAGACTTTTTTCCGCGTCTGGGATATCCATGAGGCGATAGAAAACCTCAGTGGGGCCACTGCTTCTATTTTGCACAACTGATCTTTTTATGTCTCTTATTGTGCATGCATTCTATAAGAGTTTTAGATGTTTTTTAGATGTTTTTTCGATGTTTTTATCAATTACATATAAAAAAATAAGCTAAAGAGTCGCATTTTTGAGAGGCGGCATCAAAAGTACAGGTATGTGATCTTCTTTCCAAAGTTTAGCTCTTGATTTTCTCTCAAATATTGACGGTGAATGGTTGGTTAAAGGTTCGCTTTATAGAGGTAGATTATGCCAAATTGTTCTCTAACCTTATTTGTTTCGTATTGCCTCTGACTCACATCAATGAGGTTATAAAGATATGAAATTGAATAAGTGGCTAGAGGGCGTATCCCCTCAATTCGAAGCGGGTGGTAAGTACGAAAAGCTCTACCCAGTGTATGAAGCTTTCGCGACAATATTTTATACACCCGGAAACGTAAATCGCGGCATAACCCATGTTCGTGACAGCATTGACCTAAAGCGCATCATGATTCTGGTGTGGTTAGCGACCTTCCCGGCAATGTTCTGGGGGATGTATAACGTCGGACATCAAAGCGTCCTCGCATTAACCTCCAGCTATCAACTTAACGAACTTGCCTCTGTTATTGAAAGCAGCTGGCGTCTGTCGTGGGCATTTGGTGATGCGCAGTCATTGATGGCAAGTGGCTGGGCAAGTCAGATGTTGCTTGGTGCACTCTATTTTTTACCCGTTTATGCCACGGTGTTTGTGGTAGGTGGCTTCTGGGAGGTTTTATTTGCCGTTGTACGAAAACATGAGGTGAATGAAGGCTTTTTTGTTAGCTCTGTGCTGTTTGCACTCATCCTCCCGCCAACCATCCCGCTTTGGCAAGCCGCGTTAGGTATCACCTTTGGTATCGTTGTCGCCAAAGAGCTGTTCGGTGGTACAGGGCGAAACTTCTTGAACCCAGCCCTTGCAGGTCGCGCGTTTCTTTATTTCGCGTATCCAGCGAACATGTCGGGTGGGCTAGTGTGGGTTGCCGCTGACGGCTATTCAGGCGCGACACCGCTGAGTCAATGGTATGAAGGCGGCAGCACCTCACTGATCAATAACATGACTGGCGAGGCGATCACTTGGATGGATGCCTTTGTTGGTAATATTCCTGGTTCGATGGGTGAGGTGTCGTCACTGCTGATCATGCTGACGGGGTTGATTTTGATTGTGATGAAGATAGCGTCTTGGCGTATTGTCGCCGGTGTGATTGTTGGTCTCGTTGTGGCATCTAGCTTGATGAACTGGATAGGATCAGAGACTAACTCGATGTTTTCGATGCCGTTCTACTGGCACTTTGTGTTAGGTGGTGTTGCGTTTGGTACCTTCTTCATGGCGACAGACCCAGTATCTGCCGCGTTTACCAATCAGAGTAAATGGGCCTATGGGATTTTGATCGGCGTGATGACGGTCGGTATTCGAGTGCTTAATCCAGCCTACCCAGAGGGCATTATGCTCGCTATCTTGTTCGCCAACCTGTTCGCTCCGCTATTCGACTTTGTAGTGAAAGAGCAGAACATTAAACGAAGACTTAAACGGACATCGCGCTAATCTAAGTGGTTAAAAGTGAAAGTGACTCCCATAAGAAAGGCTTGCATTGATGCAAGCCTTTCCATTTTTATCGCGATTGATTTGAGGTTGATTTAACTCCACTTCAAATCAATCTCGAAAGGTTGTGTACTACCACAGTGTTCACCACACATTTCGTCGTAGGCGCTGTTATGAACCAGCATTGCTGATGCTACACCTTGGTCGCTAAAGTGATCTCGTGCTTGGTTAACACTCAAAAACTTCATAGGATGCTGGTGGTCGTCTTTGATTAACTGCTTTTGCTCGCCAACAACTTGGTAAGCCAAGTAGATCCCGCCTTCAAATGATTCAATTAGTAGATTCATCACAAACTCCATTTTTCTTCTAGATAGGTAGATATTTGTGTTACGTCGAATCCATAGCTAAGGTTCAGAGCGGACATAAAAAAAGCAGGCACAAGGCCTGCTTCTAAAGAGAGCTTAACTAAGACGTTGATTATCTCATCGTAACAAACTCTTCGCTGCCCGTTGGGTGAATCGCCACAACAGAGTCGAAGTCTGCTTTGGTTGCGCCCATCTTCATTGCAACACCGAAGCCTTGAATCATTTCATCAACAGTGAAACCGATGCCGTGTAGGCCAACGACAGTCTCTTCTTCGCCAGCACATACTAGCTTCATCTTACAAGGTTGACGGTGCTTAGTTACTGCTGTGTACATAGCAGTGAAGCCAGACGTGTATACCTTGATGTTGTCTTTGCCGTATTGCTCTTCAGCTTCTTGAGTCGTTAGACCAATTGTGCCGATAGGTGGGTGGCTGAATACAACAGTAGGCACTAGCTTGTAGTCCATTTTTGCGTTGGTTTGACCGTTGAATAGACGCTCAGAAAGCTGACGACCTGCTTTAACAGCAACAGGAGTTAGCTCGATACCGCCTTCCATGATGTCGCCAACACAGTAGATGCCAGGAACGTTGGTTGCTTGGAACTCGTCTACTTTGATGTAGCCACGGTCGTTAGTTGCAACGCCAGTTGATGCTAGGTTAATAGCGTCAGTTGCTGGGTGGCGACCGATAGCCCAGATTAGGTGGTCAACGTTTTGAGTGTTGCCGTTCTCTAGGTGTAGAGTCAGTGTGCCGTCTGCTTCTTTCACAACTTCTTTTGGAACAGAGTGTGTATGCAGTGTTGGGCCTTCCGCTTCCATTACTTCAACCAATGTCTCGATGATCATTGGGTCGAAGCTACGTAGTGGTGACTCTTTACGACAGAACAGGTGTGTTTCTGTGCCAAGTGCGCTTAGTACGCCTGCGATTTCTACTGCGATGTAGCCTGCGCCGATTACAGCAACACGTTTAGGTTGCTCCATCAGGTCGAAGAAACCGTTTGAGTCGATACCGTGCTCTGCGCCTGGGATGTTTGGAATGGTTGGACGACCACCTACTGCGATCAGGATGTGATCAGCTGTGTAGTGTTCACCGTTAACTTCAACAGTCTTCTCGTCAACGAACTTAGCAAAGCCTTTGATTACGTTTACTTTGTTGTTACCAAGAACGCGATCGTAAGATTGGTGGATACGGCCAATGTACGCTTGGCGGTTTTCCACTAATTTGCCCCAGTTGAAGCCTTTTACGTCAACGTCGAAGCCGTAATCTTCAGAGTATAGGTTGATAGCTTCAGCAACCTGAGCGCCGTGCCACATTACCTTTTTAGGAACACAACCAACGTTGACACAAGTACCACCAAGGTCTTGAGCTTCGATAAGTGCAACCTTTGCACCGTGCATTGCTGCGCGGTTTGCTGATGCGATGCCGCCTGAACCGCCGCCGATACAGATGTAATCAAAATGAGTCGCCATTACTTTCTCCATTTATTGAAGGCTGTGGGTACAGTGAGCGCACTGAACACCTACGTCCTATAGATTCTTAAATTGTCTAATTATTATATTGAGGGCAGATCGGTTGAACTCAATCTCCCTGTTTAAAATTTATTCGTGTACGTCACAATCTGCTGAATATTCGTCAGAGCATGACGTTAAGTTCGAGATTACTCGGGTACGATCCACTCTACTTTGAAGTGACCGGTCGCCGGCGCAATTGCTTCCTTCAAGAATGGAAGAATCTCTTTCATTTGGCTTTCTAGCTTCCAAGGCGGGTTAATCACGATCATGCCTGATGCCGTCATGCCACGCTCGTTGGTGTCTGGTGATACGCCAAGTTCGATTTGTAGAATCTTGTTGATGCCTAAGCCTTCGAGACCTTCGATCATATCTTCGATATCACAGCGATTTACTACCGGGTACCAAATTGCGTAGATACCGGTTGCCCAGCGCTTGTGGCTTTGAGCGATTGCTGTCACGACATCACGGTACTCTTTTGCCAGCTCGTAAGGCGGGTCGATCAGCACTAAACCACGACGTTCTTTTGGTGGCAGGCTGCCCTTTAAGCGCTTAAACCCATCTTCTTTGTAAATAGATACCTGACGATCGCGGTGGAACTCTTGCTCAAGCAGAGGGTGATCGGCTGGGTGAAGCTCAGTCAGAACCATGCGGTCTTGGTCACGTAGGTGGGCACGTGCAACACGTGGAGAGCCCGGGTAGTAACGCAGTTTCTCGCCATTATTGAGAATGGAAATAGACTCAAGGTAGCTTTGAATGTCTTCAGGGAGGCCTTTTTGCTCCCACACACGAGCAATACCTTGCTTGTATTCACCGGTTTTTTCAGACCATTCATGCGTTAAGTCGTAACGACCTACACCAGAGTGAGTGTCATGATAAACAAAAGGCTTATCCTTCTGTTTCAAAGAATTAAGAATAAGGCTCTGTACGATATGCTTTACTACGTCGGCATGGTTACCTGCGTGGAAGCTGTGGCGATAACTTAACAAATTAAACTCTCGTAACACTCTCGAATTAGAGTGTGGTTAGTGTAGGTGGGGTTAATCAGACTATTATAACCCTCAATGGACCATAAATTCTCGAACAATTCAGGAACAGTCGTTAGCAATATGCAGTTAGTTATTGGTTCTACTATTGAAATTTGCCTTGTTGGGCACTATTTAATAACTATTCGCAGGTGATTTTTTAGGGCGAACGTTAGCCTGATGACTGTAAGACGACCTCATTACAAAAAAGACGAAAGTCTCTAAAGCCAAAGGAATGTTTATATGTCTAATCCGCTATTAACCTTCACGGACCTACCTCCGTTTTCACAGATCAAGCCAGAGCACGTAAAGCCTGCAGTTGAGCAAGTGATTGAAGCGTGTCGCAACAAGATAGAACAAGTACTTGAAGGTAATACTTCACCAAGCTGGGACAACCTAGTTGCTCCAATTGAAGAAGTGGATGATCGTTTAGGTCGCATTTGGTCACCTGTAAGCCATATGAACTCTGTCGTGAATAGTGACGAACTGCGTGAAGCGTATGAGAGCTGCTTACCTGTGCTATCTGAATACGGCACTTGGGTTGGCCAACACAAAGGCTTGTTCGAAGCATATAAAGCGATCAAGGCGAGTGAAGCATTCTCTGCACTGAATCGAGCTCAACAAAAAACCATTACTGACGCACTGCGCGACTTCGAACTGTCGGGCATTGGCTTACCTGCAGATGAACAGCATCGTTACGGCGAGATCAGCAAGCGCCAGTCTGAGCTAGGCTCTCAATTCTCAAATAACGTGCTTGATGCAACCATGGGTTGGAGCAAGCAGATCACAGACGTAGCTGAGCTAGCAGGTATGCCTGAATCAGCACTGGCGGCAGCACAAGCGGCGGCTGAGTCTAAAGAGCAACAAGGTTACTTACTGACTTTAGATATCCCATCATACCTACCTGTGATGACTTACTGTGATAACCAAGAACTACGTAAAGAGCTGTATGAAGCGTACGTAACTCGCGCTTCAGATCGCGGTCCAAACGCAGGTAAGTGGGACAACACTGAGATCATCACTGAGCAACTTAAACTGCGTCACGAGATCGCGCGCATGCTTGGTTTCAGTACTTACAGCGAAAAATCTCTTTCGACTAAAATGGCAGAAACGCCAGATCAAGTACTTGGCTTCCTAAACGACCTAGCAGTAAAAGCGAAACCGCAAGGTGAACGCGAAGTTGAAGAGCTACGCCAGTTTGCAGAGAAAGAGTTTGGTGTCTCTGAGCTAAACCTGTGGGACATCGCTTACTACAGTGAGAAACAAAAACAGAAGCTGTTCGAGATCTCTGATGAAGAGCTTCGTCCTTACTTCCCAGAATCTAATGTGGTTTCAGGTCTGTTTGAGGTACTGAACCGCGTGTTTGGTATGTCGGTAACAGAGCGTCAAGGCGTAGACACTTGGCATGAGTCAGTGCGTTTCTTTGATATCTTTGATGCGAATGGAACACTGCGTGGTAGCTTCTACCTAGATCTATACGCACGTGAACACAAACGTGGTGGCGCTTGGATGGATGACTGTCGTGGTCGTCGCATTACTGAATCTGGTGAGCTGCAAACGCCGGTTGCTTACCTAACGTGTAACTTCAATAAGCCAGTTGGTGATAAGCCTGCGCTATTTACTCACGATGAAGTGGTGACCTTATTCCACGAATTCGGTCACGGTATCCACCACATGCTGACGCAAGTAGAAGCAGGCGCAGTTGCGGGTATCAATGGTGTGCCTTGGGATGCGGTTGAATTGCCAAGTCAGTTCCTAGAAAACTGGTGTTGGGAAGAAGAAGCGCTGTCGTTCATCTCTGGTCACTTCGAAACGGGTGAAGCGCTACCAAAAGAGATGCTAGAGAAGATGCTAGCGGCGAAGAACTTCCAATCTGCGATGTTTATCCTGCGTCAGCTAGAGCTTGGTTTGTTCGATTTCACGCTACACACAGAGTACGACCCTGAAGTGGGTGCGCGCGTACTAGAAACGCTAGCGGATGTTAAGTCTAAGGTATCGGTACTGCCAAGCCTAGATTGGAACCGTTTCTCACACAGCTTTGGTCACATCTTTGCTGGTGGCTACAGTGCCGGTTACTACAGCTACCTGTGGGCAGAAGTGCTATCGGCAGATGCGTTCTCAGCATTTGAAGAGGAAGGTATCTTCAATACTGAAACCGGTAATCGTTTCTTGAATAACATCCTTGAAATGGGTGGCAGTGAAGAGCCAATGGAGCTGTTCAAACGCTTCCGTGGTCGTGAGCCACAAATCGACGCAATGCTGCGTCACGCGGGAATCAACGCATAATCACGGTAACTATCTAGTTTATTGCGAGATAATTGCGAAAAGAGCCTCTAGTTAGAGGCTCTTTTTTTGTCTGTGCTTAATGCCAAGCAAGGCGAATCAATGTTATGGATTCACATTGCGGTTGATAGGGTTCTGCAATGAAATCAGTGTCTCTGTCGACTGAACTTCATCGATCGCTTGCAGCTTATCGATCAATACAAACTGCAGCTCTTCTATCGACTTACACATCAGCTTTACAAAGATATTGTAAGCTCCAGTGGTGTAGTACGCCTCAACCACTTCGTCTAAGGCATTCAGCTTAGCGATCGCCGAGTGGTAATCTTTGGCAGCATTAAGGTTGATGCCAATAAAGCAACACACGTCGTAACCCAGCTTTTTGGTGTTTACCACAACTTCCGTTCGCTCAATAATGTCTGCCGATCTCATCTTTTCGATGCGAACGTGAATCGTTGCAGGGCTGACATCGAACTGCTTTGCCATTTCAGCATAAGGAGTACGTGCATCTTCCATCAAGGTTTTGAGAATGGCACGGTCTAGATCATCTAGACGAGCTGTGGTTGTGGACATGCATAATCCTTAGGTTGAATGAAAAACATACCGGCTTGAGTACACATCATAGCCAAGGGTGATAATATTAGCAGTAACTATAGGGTTAGGGTGAATTCAGTGCGATTTTCGTTATTTTTTATTGTGATGTGTTGGAGTGTTTTTGCTTCAGCTCAGGCAAAAGATGTGTTGGTTATTCACTCTTATCATCAAGGCTTTTTCTGGACAGATGATTTCCATAAAGGACTATCTGATGAGCTCGATCGTGATGGGCTGTCGTATCGTGTCGTTTATCTTGATAGCAAACGTACTCAAAACCCTGAATACCTTGAGCGTGTCTACCAGCTTTATCACACCAAGTTGATGCATGAAGAATTCGCTGCAGTTGTGGTGAGTGATAATAACGCACTGAATCTAATGAAGCGTCTCGCGCCCGATCTCAAAGGTACGCCAGTCATCTTTGGCGGCATCAACAATTTCTCCCCTCAAATGATTGAAGGCTTAAATGCGACCGGCATTACCGAAGACATAGATTTGGTTGGCAACATAGAGCTGATCAAGCGCCTTCAAGCGACTGTAAAGAAGATCTACATTGTTACCGACCATTCAGTCACGGGTGAGGCCATTCGTTCTCAAATCGATCTGTTCATCAAAACCCATCCCGATTTTTCTGACCTCGTTGAGCACTATGTGCCTGATTCCTACCAAGAGTTAATGGCCTTTTCTCAACGTGCTGACCTAGGCAAGAGCTTGTTGTTTTGGGCGTACTACCGCGATGCACAAGGTAGGGTGAGTAGCGATGAAGATTGGCGACAATTGAACATCAAGACCCAAATGCCACTGTACATGGTGCACGATCTCGGGCTAGGTTTTGGTGCGATTGGTGGTGTGATTCAAAGTGGTGAAACGCAAGGTCGAGATACAGGACGCGTATTGTTGAGTGTGCTGAAAAACCCTAAGGCACCATTGCCATTGGTGGTTGCTGGCGCGCCAGAAATCAAACTCGATTACCAACAAATCTCACGTTGGGATCTGGGCGCAGAGAATGAAGCCTCGGTGACCTTCCTCAATAAGCCGAAGTCATTTCTAGTGCGCTACCGCGATGAAATTCGCACCATAGGTTTGCTGTTTTTGGTGATGTCGTGTGTCATCGCGACCTTGGTGTATTACCTTAATCGCCTTAAAAAAAGTGAACGTGCAAGCCGAAAAAGTCAGCTGCTGCTTGAGTCGATATTCGACCAAAGCTTGCAGTTCATGGGCATCATTGATAAGGGTGGCGTGCTGCTGTCGAGTAACAGCAAGCTGCATGAGCTGCTTTATAACCAAGGCTATAAACTGGGAACGCCTCTGCAACAACACCAACATTGGGAAAGTTCTGCGCGAGAAGTGCTAGCCGACTATTTCATCACAAAAAGTGAGCACCCAGCGTTACGATTTGAAGCCGAGGTGTGGTGTCGAGATCGCGGAGCGATGGTGTTGGATATTTCATTGAAGCCGATGCCGGGCAGTGAAGAAGAAGACATTCAGTTTCTCTTTGAGGCGCGCGACGTGACCTCACGTAAGCTTGCTGAGAATAAGCTGTTCCAACGTGAAGCAAACTTGAAGTTGTATTACGACAAACAGCCGGTGATGATGATTACGCTTGATGGCAATAATCGCATTCAACAAGTGAACCAGTTTGCCGAAGAGCTTTTGGGTTACCCGTTAGATCAGTTGTTGGGCCATCGCCCTAGAGAGTTCTATGTTGATGAAAACGCGATGATTCCTCGCCACATCTTGCTGCAACCACAGCATAAGATTCGTGGTGTGTGGCGTCGTGATATCGAATATCGTCATGCCGACGGCAGCAAGATCTGGATTCGTGAAAATATCCGCCCGTTGGTCGAGTCTGATCAGCTGTTGATTGTGGGTGAAGACATCACCGAGACACACGAGCTCTCTGAAAAGCTAGAGTATCAGGCTCGCTATGATCTGCTGACAGACACCTTTAACCGCAACCACTTTGAGCAAGAGCTGCAAAAAGCGCTTAAAGAGGTTGAGAGCCACATGCGAACTCACGCGATGTTGTTCCTAGATTTGGATCAGTTAAAGGTCTTGAACGACACCGCAGGACATGAAGCGGGTGATGCTGCGATCTTGTTTAGCGCCAAGTTGCTAGAAGACGTGCTGCCGTACAATGCAGTATTAGCGCGAATGGGTGGTGACGAGTTTGCAGTATTAATGAAAGACTGTACTGAGCGAGACGCGGTGAATGTGTGTCGCAGTATTATCTCGATGATGAGTGAGAATCCATTCTTGTGGGATGATATTCGACTCAACCTGACGTGCTCTATCGGTATTCGATTGATTGACCATACAGCAGCTTCACCACAGATGGTGCACGCTCAGGCGGATGCAGCTTGTCATGCCGCTAAAGAAGAAGGTCGCAATCGCTATCATCTTTACCATCAAGATGATGAAGACCTGCGTCGTCGTCATCTAGAGATGGAGTGCGTCAACCTCGTGCATGAGGCCTTGGCTAACGATCGCTTAGAGCTGTTTGCCCAGCGTATTCTTGGCCTAGATGAAGACAGCGATAAAATGCACTTTGAAATCTTGGTGCGCATCAAGAACATCCAAGGGGAATACATCTCTCCGGGGATCTTCATGCCAGCCTCAGAGCGTTATAACATCGCGCATTTGATTGACCGCCAAGTCGTCAGTCAAACCTTGGGTTGGTTGGAGCAACGCCCTGAGGTTATTGAGGAACTCGGGATGTGTTCAATCAACCTTTCCGGTCACTCGATGGGTAACCGTGAGTTTGTCGAGTTCTTGATAGATAGCCTGAGCGATTCATCGATACCGTGTCATAAGATTTGTTTAGAGATCACCGAAACGGCTGCGATGAGTAACATGAAGCAGGCGATCAAGTTCTTCACTCGTATTAAAGAGCTTGGCTGCATGATTGCATTGGATGATTTTGGCTCAGGGCTATCGTCATTTGGTTATCTGAAAAAATTGCCCGTCGATATTGTGAAGATCGACGGCCTGTTTGTACGTGATATTGATGTGAATGAGATGGACCATGTGATGGTTCGCTCGATCAATGATCTCGCCAAGCAGATGGGCAAGCACACCGTGGCTGAGTTCGTTGAAAATACCCAGATCATCGACAAGCTGATTGAGTTGGGTGTGAACTACGCGCAGGGCTACATCATAGGCCGACCTAAACCACTCGCAGAGCTCGTTGAAGAGTTAAGACAAGAACGAGAGACAGAGCCATTGGTTTAGGTAAGCCGACTTTAGCTGGGAATACTTTTCACCGCTAATATGTATTGTTGAGGCAATCAGGTAAACTGGTTGCCTCTTTTGTTTTGAATACTACTGTCTGTTGGAGACGACCTTGCAACTACAACTGATTTGCGAAGATGCTACCCAAATCGATCATTTGAATGACTTAGCGACCCGCTGGAACCTATCTCATGATGAAAGCAGTGATTTTGCTTTGGTACTGACTAGTGAGCGACTTGAGCTACGTAAAGTCGATGAGCCTAAGCTTGGCGCTATCTTTGTTGATTTAGTGGGAGGCGCTGTCGGTCACCGACGTAAGTTTGGTGGTGGTAAAGGTCAGGCGATTGCCAAAGCAGCTGGTTTAAACAAAGGCGCAACGCCAACTATTCTTGATGGTACTGCAGGCTTAGGGCGCGATGCGTTTGTGTTGGCTTCTCTAGGTTGTAAGGTGCAAATGGTCGAGCGTCACCCAGTTGTGGCTGCACTGCTTGATGATGGCTTGCAGCGAGCGCAACAAGACCCAGACATTGGTGGTTGGGTAAGTGAGCGTATGAAGCTGATTCACGCATCCAGTCACGATGCATTGGATAAGCTCAGCAACGATCCTGATTTCGAACAACCTGATGTGGTGTACCTTGACCCAATGTACCCACACCCTGAGAACAAAAAGAAATCGGCTTTGGTCAAAAAAGAGATGCGCGTATTCCAATCTTTGGTGGGTGCCGATCTGGATGCTGATGGTCTATTTGAGCCGGCGATGAAATTGGCATCGAAGCGAGTTGTGGTTAAAAGACCGGATTACGCTGCTTGGTTAGACGAGCAAAAACCGAGCATGGCGATCGAAACCAAAAAGAACCGTTTTGACGTCTATGTGAAAGCATCAATGACTTAGCAACACGCTAAGAAAATTTCCCGTCATAAATACGATAAATTGCCATTTAACACTTGCGATAGTCGCGTTACGGATGTATATCTAACTAAGAATCATTATTATTCTTAGCTGGAGTTGTAGCATGGCTAAACGCTTTTGTAAGTTAAACCGTCGAGATATCACTGAACACTTGGGCGAGATCCACAGCTTGGTGACTGAACCTAAGTTCGTGTGTCGTTCTTGCGCGCGTTCTTCGGCGGATCAAGCGAATCTATGCAAACCAACCGCAATTCCACCTCTTGGTTGTCAAAACAAACCCGTTGAAGAGAAAGTCGCATGCGGCCTGCTAGCGGAAACATTACCTGCACCAGAACTATCGCTTGCGGAAATCAACGAGACAATTGAACCGAGCGTACAAATGTTCGATCCTGCCGCCGCTGATATTGCCCCTGAGCTTGCCAAAAAAGAAGCCGCACAGAAAAAAGCCAAGCTGAAAAAACTGATGGCGAAGGCGAGCGGTGATGAGAAAGCTGAACTCAAACAAGCGAAGAAAGCGGCTAAGAAACAAGAGAAGTACAACAAAAAGCTCGCGAAGATGATTAAGAAGCAGCAAAAGCTGTTTAAGAAAAGCCAGAAACTGGAAAGTGACCTTGAACGCATCAACCTACAACTTGATGATGTTGCCTTCACTGAAACCAAGACTCAGGTAGTGAGCCACAGTCACATCCACTGAAGTTGATTTGAATGGTTTATTGCTACAGCGATGATTTTAAAAGAGCGACCTAAGGTCGCTCTTTTGCTTTTTGGGTTATCTGAGCTAACTCATGCAGCTCGTTTCAATCAGTTAGGCATTGCTTGCCGATCTTGCTACGCGCTTCTTTACCCACGTCTCATTGACGAATAAAGAGAATAAGATAACGGCGCCACCAATAGACAAGCGAACCAAATCGACATCTCTGTTCCAAATCAGGATATTCACCACTAAGCCCGCAGGAACCAAGGCATTGTTCATCACTGCCAGCGCGCCAGCATTCACCATGCACGCGCCTTTATTCCACATAAAGTAACCCAGCCCCGAAGCAATCAAGCCAAGGTAGATCAGGATTCCCCATTGAAGTGTGGTGGTGGGCAGTTTCTCTGGGTTGCCTAGTAGCATGAAAGCCACTGACGCGACACATAACGCTCCTAAGTAGAAGTAACCAAATACGGTTCGCTGAGGTAACTCGGTCGATTCCTTCTCCATCACCACCTTGTAGCCCACCTGACCGATAGCAAAGCACAGGTTCGCGCCCTGCACGACGAGGAAGCCAACTAAAAAGTTTTCGTTGATGCCTGCGAATTTAATGAATACCGCGCCAAATACCGCAATTGCCGCCGTCACTAGGTACCACGGAGAGAATTGCCCTTTGAGAAAGTCATAAATTAGCGTGACGTAAATTGGCGTGAAAACGGTAAACAAAAGAACTTCAGGAACGGATAGCAGTAAGAAAGATTGATAGTAGAAGCAGTACATCAGGCCAAGCTGGATACCACCAATTGCCATCAATTTAGCGATCAGCTTACGCGATACGCCGCGAAACTTTAGGAAAGGAAGAAATACGACACCAGCAAGGGCAACACGCATTAAAACAGAGAACCAAGAATCAACCTGACCCGCAAGGTAAACGCCGATCAGGCTAAAGGAGAAGGCCCATAGGAGGGTAACACCAGCTAAATAGCTCATAGTAAAACTTCGTTAATAAGATATGAGCTGTATGTTACCTAACCTTAAATCATTAGTCTTCTGAATCTCTTAGAGGCACGACCAGCATATCAACCGGAGAGGCGTTGATCAGTTGGCGTGTTGAAGAGAGCAGCTTGCTCCAAAAGTCTTGATGGTGACCGCAAACCACGAGATCAACATTGAACTCGTTGATAGTGTCACACAGCTCATGACTCAAATCACCACTGCCTACTAAGGTATGGGTGATCGGGTATTGTGCGTGCTCCGCAAAATTTTGCAGCTGAATACGAGATGCTTCCATCGCGTTGTGCTGGGTCTCGGCCATGTTGATATCAATCAGGCCAGTGTAGAGCTCCGCGTAGTTAATATCGATATGGATAAAAGAGACTTTGGCTTCCAATGGCTTTGCCAATGCTACCGCTTTATCCACAATTAATTTGCTGTCTTCTGATAAATCGACTGCGACCAAAATATGTTTGTAACTCATATCGCTACCTCCTTTATTCATTGTCTGTTTAAAGATTAGCACTATGCGATGGCTTTTTTTGCTGAAGTGATCTCATATCCACTGTCTTGCGTAATGACAGCTCGAAATATTGGTTAACTAATGGCCTGCGAGATATTCATTAAATAGTGATATAGTAGAGAAAATTGAGGATGTAATTAGGAGTCTTAAATGCTGTCAAAAACTATGGTTGAGCAACTGAATGATCAAATTAACCTAGAATTTTTCTCATCCAATCTATACTTACAAATGAGTGCTTGGTGTGAAGACAAAGGATTTGAAGGTGCAGCAGAGTTTCTGCGTGTTCATGCAGTAGAAGAAATGGAACATATGCAGCGTCTTTTCACTTACGTAAGCGAAACAGGTGCAATGCCAATTCTGGGTGCGATTGAAGCACCAAAACACGAATTCGAAAGCCTTGGCGCAGTGTTCCGTGAAACTTATGAACATGAGCAGATGATTACTGAAAAGATCAACAAACTGGCTCACGTTGCTTTCAGCACACAAGACTACTCAACCTTTAACTTCCTGCAATGGTACGTTGCAGAGCAACATGAAGAAGAGAAGTTGTTTAAAGGTGTATTGGATAAGCTAGAACTTGTTGGTGAAGACGGTAAAGCACTGTTCTTTATTGATAAAGACCTAGCGCAATTGGCAAAAGATGGTTCATCTTCAATTATGGAAGCTCCTGCCGTTTAGGTAGTACGAGAAAGACACTGATTATCTTTTTCTTTTGAGTTTTCTTATGAAGATGTAGGGAGGAAAGGATGATCAGCGGCGACACTATTCTATTTGCACTAATGGTTGTGACTTGCGTGAACTGGGCGCGTTATTTTACTGCGCTAAGAACGCTCATTTATATTATGCGAGAAGCGCATCCTCTACTTTATCAACAAGTAGACGGAGGCGGTTTTTTCACAACTCATGGCAATATGACCAAACAGGTTCGCCTGTTCAGTTACATCAAAAGCAAAGAGTATCACCATCATCATGACGAAGTTTTTACTTCGAAGTGCGATCGCGTAAGACAGTTATTCATACTCTCTTCTGCTCTGCTAGGTGTAACCTTGCTGTCTTCTTTTATCGTCTAAGTTTTTTAGTACGTGTGAAGTAGAGCTTAGGTTTTGGTGTGAAGCTTGGTTGTTGGTTCGCTAAGCCAAGTAGTGGTTTTGCTGCTGTCTGCAAACTGTACAATTGAACATCAATTGCAAAGTTTAAAATTGCCGCTAAAATAGCGAGCAATTAGTAAGGATGTGCTGTTTATGCACATCCTTTTTTATTGATGGCATTTCGAGAACAGGGTGTACTCGGGCTGCAAAAGTTAAGAAAAGCAGAACCACATGAGTGAAAAATTTGATGTAATCGTAATTGGTGCGGGCGCCGCAGGCTTAATGTGTGCTGCGGAAGCTGGTAAACGCGGCCGACGAGTGCTGGTGGTTGATCATGCAAAGAAACCAGGCAGAAAAATTTTAATCTCAGGTGGCGGCCGTTGTAACTTCACTAACTATGATGTTTCAGCCAACAACTTCCTGTGTAACAACCCTCACTTCGTGAAGTCAGCTTTATCTCAATACACCAACTGGGATTTTATCTCGATGGTGAGCAAGTACGGTATTGAGTTCGAAGAGCGTGATCACGGCCAGTTGTTCTGTGTGAATGACCATACCGCAAAAGACATCGTGAGTATGTTGCTTGACGAGTGTAAGCAGGCGAAAGTCGAACAACGCTACCGTTGTGATGTTCACTCTATCGAAAAGACTGATTCTGGCTTCAAGATGCACCTCAACACTGACGAAGTTGAGTGTGACTCATTGGTTGTCGCGACAGGTGGTTTGTCGATGCCTAAGCTGGGCGCAACGCCATTTGGCTACAAGATTGCGGAGCAATTTGGTTTGTCTGTTATGCCAACTACCGCAGGCTTAGTGCCATTCACTCTGCATAAAGAAGATAAAGAAGCTTTCGCAGAGCTTTCTGGTATCGCAATTCCTGCCGAGATCACGGCGCAAGACGGAACCTTGTTTAAAGAAGCGTTGCTGTTTACTCACCGTGGCCTATCGGGTCCTTCAGTGCTGCAAATTTCTTCTTTCTGGAAAGCGGGTCAGTCGGTTTCGATTAATCTAGTACCTGAAGTCGATGTAGCTGAACTGCTGGCTAACTCTCGCGAGAAGCACCCAAATCAGAGCCTGAAAAACACCTTGGCGAAAGCACTGCCAAAGCGTTTTGTGGAAGTGTTGATTGATCGTAAAGAGCTGGAAGACAAGCCGCTCAAGCAGTTCAATGAAAAACAGCTGAACGACATCGTAGATCACCTAGAAAACTGGAAAATCGCGCCAAATGGCACCGAAGGTTACCGAACGGCCGAAGTGACTCTAGGCGGTGTGGACACTAATCACCTGTCTTCAAAAACCATGGAATGTAAGAGTGTCTCTGGCCTCTACTTCATCGGTGAAGTAATGGACGTAACGGGCTGGCTTGGTGGCTATAACTTCCAATGGTGTTGGAGTTCTGGCTTTGCAGCAGGCCAGTGGGTATAAGCTTTTAGCTTACTCACTAGATTTTAAATTATATAAAAATGGCGAGTCATACGACTCGCCATTTTTGTATCTAACATTGTGTTCTAGCTCTAGATTCGGCTTTATAGATAGCTTTTCGTGCTCAATCGAATCTTTTAGCTCTTATTTACGCAGCTTTGTTTTTTGAAAACTTGATCTGTTGAATCACCAAACCAGCAATAATCAGCACTAAACCAAACAGTGTCGCAGGGTGAATCTCTTCGCCAATGATGGTTGAAAGTAACATCAGTGAGATAAATGGCGAGGCAAAAATTAGGTTGCTGATACGCGCCGTATTGTTGGTTAGCTTGAGTGCTGATAGCCACAATACAAAGGTAATGCCCATCTCGAACAGGCCAACGTAAGTCACCGCCATCCAACCCTTCGCTGTGATTTGGCTAAAGCTTTCACCTTCGTAAAGGGTTAAACCGATCGCGAATGGCAATGCCACTAAGAAACCAAGCAGTACGCCAACCACTGGGTCAGCCTTGTTTTTGGTGTTAAGAATCCAATATCCCGCCCAAAGTAGAGTAGAAAGCAGCGCCAGTGCCACACCAAGTGGGCTATCGAACTGCATGCCTAGGACATCGCCTTTGGTGGCAATAACTACCACACCCGCATAGCTGAAGGTACACGCAATCCAATCTTGCTTGCGAATCTTTTGCCCCAGAAAAACCGCCGCCATTAAGGTTAGTGTGATAGCCCAGCTGTAGTTGATGGCTTGAGCTTGAGAAGCGGGCAGCAGGTCGTAGGCTTTGAATAGAATCAGGTAATAGGCCAATGGGTTAACCAAGCCGAGCAGTAGATAATACCAAGGGTTTGAAAGGAACGTTGTACTCAGCTGAGAAAGCTTGCCTTGAAAAGCGCAGACTGCGATCAGCGCAATCGACGACACAATGCTAGCGATGGTCAGCATTTGAATAGGTGAAAACTCAGCAAGGGTCAGCTTAAAAGCAGTAGCGACCGTTGACCACAGCAGTACTGCGGAAAGGCCAAAGCCCAAGGCACGACGTTCGTTCATGGCAACTCATTCTAATTTGATGGGACAGAATACGGAGCGCCTAGTCTATCTGTCGAATTTTAATACGGCAAACTGGACATTTATCCAGTATCAAAATACCATTTAATGAGTTATTTCCAATTAGGCTAAATCATTATCATGCAATGGATTATCGAACATCAGGCAACGCTTATTGCTGCAATTTTTGGCGCGCTCGTCAGCGGCGGTGTGGTGGGTTGGTGGATTAAACAGAAGCTCTCTTTTCAGCAGCGATTGCTCGAGCAGCAGCTAGAGTCCGATCGTTTGTTGCATGAATCTCAGCAAGCTCAGCTCAAAGCATCACTCGCAGAGGCGCAACAAGAACTCAATGAGTTAGATGATGATCGAGACAAAGCGGCATTCGAGCTCAAGCAGGCGCACGGTAAGGTGATGGCTGCGATGGAAAAGCTGCGTTACTTTGAGGCGGTCAAGCAAGAGCGCCAGCAGTACGCTGATGAGATCAATGTGCTTAAAGATCATAAGTCTGAATTAGAAGCCGAGTTGCGCGAGCAAGAAGCAAGGCATGACCAAGAAAACTTAGCGAACAGTGAAAAGCTGCAGTTGCTAGAGCAAGCTGAATCACGACTTAAGCAGCAGTTTGAATTGTTAGCGAACCAATTGTTTGAAACCAAAACCGCCAAGGTCGATCAGCAGAACAAGCAAAGCTTAGAAGGTTTGTTGTCTCCATTGAGAGAGCAGTTGGAAGGCTTCAAGAAACAAGTGAACGATAGCTTCAGCCAAGAGGCCAAAGAGCGTCACACCTTGGTGCATGAGCTTAAAAACCTGCAGCGTCTTAATGAGAGTATGACGCGTGAAGCGGTGAACCTGACTCAAGCGCTAAAGGGTGACAACAAACAACAAGGTAACTGGGGCGAGGTGGTACTGGCTCGCGTGCTTGCTGAATCAGGGCTGCGCGAAGGTCATGAATACCAAACGCAAGTGAACCTGCAAAACGATGCGGGCAAGCGTTATCAACCGGATGTGATTGTGCATCTGCCACAAGACAAGCAAGTGGTGGTCGATTCGAAAATGGCGTTGGTGGCCTTTGAACGCTACTTCAATGCCGAAACCGACCAGCAGCGCGATGCTGCATTGCGTGATCATTTGGTGTCACTGCGAGCGCACATTAAAGGCTTGAGCCAGAAAGATTATCATCAGCTCAAAGGCATACAGAGTCTGGATTACGTGTTGATGTTTATCCCGGTTGAGCCAGCATTCCAAGTGGCGATTCAGGCTGATCCTAGCTTGGTGAAAGATGCGATGGAGCAAAACATCATCTTGGTCAGCCCAACCACTTTGCTGGTGGCACTGCGTACCATTGATAACCTGTGGCGCAACGACAGACAGAACCAGAACGCCCAAGTTATCGCGGAACGTGCGAGCAAGCTTTACGACAAGCTGCGCCTGTTTGTTGATGATATGGAAGGTCTTGGTAGCTCATTAGACAGAGCCAACCAAAGCTACCAAGGGGCGATGAATAAGCTAGTCACAGGGCGAGGCAACGTGATTCGTCAGGCCGAAAGCTTCAAGCAACTGGGTGTTGAAGTGAAGAAACCGATCTCGATTGGTTTGGCTGAAATGGCGCAAAATGAGGCTTTTTCAGAAAATGCCTCCTTAGTAGAAAGACAACCTGCTGAGGATAAAGTAAACTAATCGGCCGCAGCGCCTCTAAATACAAAGAGCGCTGTCGATGAGAACTTACCATGGTAGATAACAGCATTATGGACACAAGCGTGCAGACAAATTCAGCAGTAGAGTCAGAAACCACACACTTTGGTTTCGAAACAGTCGCAAAAGACGAAAAAGTCGCGAAAGTAGCAGAGGTATTTCACTCTGTAGCCGCTAAATACGACATCATGAATGACTTAATGTCGGGTGGTGTTCACCGCTTGTGGAAGCGATTCACGATTGATTGCAGTGGCGTGCGCCCGGGTCAACGTATCCTAGACCTTGGTGGCGGTACCGGTGACCTGACTGCGAAGTTCTCGCGTATCGTTGGTGAAAAAGGCCACGTGGTTCTTGCTGATATCAACAACTCAATGCTGAATGTTGGCCGTGATAAGCTGCGTGATAGCGGTATTGTTGGCAACGTACATTACGTTCAAGCAAACGCTGAAGAGCTGCCTTTCCCAGACAATTACTTCGATTGCATTACCATCAGCTTCTGTCTGCGTAATGTCACCGATAAAGACCAAGCGCTACGTTCAATGTACCGCGTGCTTAAGCCGGGTGGTCGTTTGTTGGTTCTTGAGTTTTCTAAGCCAGTACTTGAGCCGCTCTCAAAGGTTTACGATGCCTACTCTTTCCACCTGTTGCCAAAAATGGGTGAGCTGATTGCTAATGATGCAGACAGCTATCGTTACCTTGCAGAATCTATCCGCATGCACCCTAACCAAGAAACCTTGGAAGGCATGATGCAGGAAGCGGGTTTCGAGAATACTAAATACTTCAACCTAACGGGCGGCATTGTTGCGCTGCACCGCGGTTACAAGTTCTAGTCGAACTTGGTAGCAGGCTCTTAGGGCGTGCTAAACAATAAGAATAAAGACAGAACGGATAGGTTAAGGCTTATCCGTTTTCAAAGGTAAGGACAGTCATGCCATTTGATCCATTGGTAACCGCGGTTATTGAAACCTCTTTAAATACTTTCGTGAACGATGATCCAGCCTTGGTTCGTCGTTTGTCTCGTTTAAAGGGGCAGATCATTCAAGTTAATTTGAAAGAGTTGAATAAAACACTCACTTTCGTTTTCAGCCAACAGATTGATGTGTTGTCAGAATACGAAGGGCAGCCTGATTGCTACCTATCTTTGAATTTATCGGTGTTACCGGAACTGCGTGAGCAATCGAACATCACCAAGCTGATCAAGCAAGATAAGCTGATCTTAGAGGGTGATATTCAACTGGCTCAGAAATTTGCTCAACTGATGACAGACTGCAAGCCTGACTTGGAAGAGTGGTTATCGCGCGTAACAGGTGATGTGGTTGCTCATACCTTGGTCCAAGGCGTTAAAAACGTCGGTGGTTTTGTGGCAAAGCAAGCCAGCAAACATCAAAGCCATGTTGCTCAAGTTCTGACTGAAGAGTGGAAGATTGCTCCAGCGCCATTAGAAGTCGCGCACTTTTGCGATCAGGTTGATGACGTGAAAAGCTCTGCAGCACGTCTTGAAGCTAAGTTGAACGCTCTGTTGGAGAAAGCATGACCCCAACAGAACTGAAACGTCTTTATCATATTATCAAGGTACAGTTGGAATATGGCCTTGATGAGTTGATGCCAGAGCACCAATTGACCAAAGCCCCTTTGCTGGCGCGAAAGTCGCTGTTTTGGCTTAAGAACAAGCATCAAGATAAAGAGTTGGGTCATCGCTTACGTCTCGCGCTGCAAGAGCTTGGGCCTGTGTGGATCAAGTTCGGACAGATGATGTCGACGCGTCGCGATTTGTTCCCTCCTCATATCGCCGATCAACTGGCACTGTTGCAAGACCAAGTTGCGCCATTCGATGGTCAATTGGCTAAACAAGATATGGAAAAGGCGCTCGGTGGCAGTTTAGATAACTGGTTTACCGACTTTGATATCGAGCCTCTGGCTTCTGCTTCTATCGCTCAGGTGCATACTGCAAAGCTTAAAGAGAGCGGTCGTGAGATTGTTCTCAAGGTAATTCGACCTGATATTCGCCCGGTGATTGACGCAGATCTAAAACTGATGCACCGAATGGCGCGTATAGTCGCTAAGTCGCTTCCTGAAGCACGTCGTTTGAAACCTGTTGAGGTGGTTCATGAGTACGAGAAAACCTTACTTGATGAACTAGACCTGCGCCGTGAGGCTGCCAATGCCATTCAACTGCGACGTAATTTTGAAGGCAGTGAAGAGCTGTATGTTCCAGAGGTTATCCCTGATCTAAGCAGCGAAACCCTAATGGTGTCAGAGCGTATCTACGGTATTCAAGTCTCCGATATTGAGACGCTAGAAGCCAACGGCACCAACATGAAATTGCTCGCGGAACGCGGTGTGACGGTATTCTTCACCCAAGTATTCCGAGACAGCTTTTTCCATGCAGACATGCACCCAGGCAACGTATTCGTTAACCCAGAGAATCCAGATAACCCTCAGTGGATTGGTTTGGATTGTGGCATTGTCGGCACGCTCAACAGCGAAGACAAGCGCTATTTAGCAGAGAACTTGCTGGCTTTCTTCAATCGAGATTATCGTAAAGTTGCTGAGCTACACGTTGATTCGGGGTGGGTGCCACACGACACTAACGTCAATGATTTTGAGTTCGCGATCCGTATGGTGTGTGAGCCAATCTTTGCAAAACCACTTGGCGAGATCTCATTTGGCCATGTGTTGCTAAACTTATTTAATACAGCAAGACGTTTCAATATGGAGGTTCAGCCTCAGTTGGTACTTCTACAGAAGACCTTGTTGTATGTGGAAGGCCTAGGTCGTCAGTTGTATCCGCAACTTGATTTGTGGGCAACCGCCAAGCCTTTCCTTGAAACCTGGATGATGAATCAGGTGGGGCCGCAAGCTGTGATCAACGCAGTAAAAGAGCGCGCGCCATTCTGGGCAGAAAAACTGCCAGAGCTGCCAGAGCTACTTTATGACAGCTTGCGCCAAGGTAAAGCGATGAACCACAGAATGGATCAGCTTTATCAAGGCTACCGAGATAGTAAGCGTCAGCAAGCAACTGGAAAGTTTTTGTTTGGCGTTGGAGCCACTTTAGTCGTATGCTCCGCAATATTAGTTTCAAGCCCTTATGAGCAGCTATCTATGGGCTGTGGCATCGCAGGTGTCACATTTTGGTTGCTTAGTTGGCGAGCTTACCGTCGTTAGACAGTAGACTCTCTTAATATTTTTTATGTGTAGACAGACCCGAGGACAATGACAATGGGTGGTATCAGTATTTGGCAACTTCTAATCATTGCTGTAATTGTAATTTTGCTATTCGGAACAAAGAAACTGCGCGGTATGGGTGGTGACTTAGGTTCAGCGGTTAAAGGCTTCAAAAAAGCGATGAGCGATGAAGACAAGCCTGCAGATAAGAAAGATGCAGACTTCGAACCAAAGAATATTGAACAGCAGAAGACAGAAGCTCACGCTGAAACAACTGCTGAAACAAAGAAAGACAAAGAGCAGGCGTAAATCGTGTTTGATATCGGTTTTTGGGAACTGGTATTAATATCTGTCGTTGGGTTAGTGGTTTTAGGGCCTGAGCGTTTGCCCGTGGCGATTCGCAGTATTTCCAAGTTTGTTGGACAAGCGAAAAGCATGGCAAATAGTGTGAAAGATGAACTTTCTCATGAGCTTAAGGTGCAAGAGCTGCAAGAAAACCTACGCAAGGCGGAAAAAATGGGTATGGAAGATTTATCTCCAGACCTTAAAGCGTCAGTCGATGAACTCAAGCAGGCCGCTGCTGAGGTTCAACGTCCGTATGCTAAGCCTGAGTCTGATAAGCCAAGTGAGACTAAACCTAGTGTCACGGAAACTGTGGAATCTGAAACCATTCAGGTCAACAGCGAAGCTTCAGCACCGTCAGATAAGAAAGCCGAATAGTCTCGCAAGGAGGAGTCGCCGGATACTTGAATCGCTAGATGTTTAAATAGATAGCTATTCAAGTAAATAACTATTCAAGTGGATACCAATTCAACTGGATAGATACACGCGCGGCTCCTTTTCGATCTTCCTGTTTAAGAGGTTTGACATGTCTTCGACTGAGCAGACACAGCCTTTAATTAGCCACCTTCTAGAACTACGTAATCGTCTACTACGTGCGATTGTCGCGGTGCTAGTGATATTTGTCGGGCTAATTTATTTTGCTAATGATATTTATGAATTCGTATCAGCACCTTTGGTAGATCGTCTACCTGAAGGGGCGACGATGATCGCAACCGATGTTGCATCGCCATTTTTCACACCACTGAAATTAACCTTGATCGCGTCTATATTCCTCGCGGTTCCGTTTATTTTGTATCAGGTGTGGGCTTTTGTTGCTCCGGGTTTATACAAGCATGAAAAACGCTTGATCATGCCACTATTGGCTTCAAGTTCATTGCTGTTTTACTGTGGTGTGGCGTTCGCTTACTTTATTGTATTCCCGTTGGTATTTGGCTTTTTTACGGCCATATCATTAGGGGGAGTAGAGTTCGCAACCGACATCTCAAGCTATCTTGATTTTGTACTCGCGCTGTTCTTTGCTTTTGGTATTGCCTTTGAAGTGCCTGTTGCGATTATCTTGTTGTGTTGGACGGGTGCAACAACGCCTCAATCTCTGTCTGAAAAGCGTCCTTACATTGTTGTGGGTGCTTTCATCATAGGTATGATGCTGACACCACCTGATATGATCTCGCAAACACTGTTGGCGATTCCAATGTGTATTCTGTTTGAGATTGGTCTGTTCTTCGCACGTTTTTATACGCGTAAGCCAGATACGGATGAAGAGGAAGAAGCTGAATCTTGATTCGGAATGCTTCAGTAAAAATCACATAATAAAAAAGCGGCCTAGGGCCGCTTTTTTATTATGTCTGTTTATCGAATCTTTAACTGATAGCCACAGTTCTGACATATATAGAGCTCTTTGATGCCCAGAATTTTATGCCATAGGGTTCGATGTTGACGTTGTAAGTGTTGTGAATGGTCACACATAATCAACTACCTCCATATGCAGGTGGTTGATACTATACATGTCACTTAGCTTTCTCAAATAAATTCAGGAAAAATCCGTAATAATTACTTATTAATAGATTTATCATAAATTAAACAATGCCTTAGCATTGGTGGTGGTTATGCTTTCTACTTCTTCAAGGGTAATTCCGCGTAATTCGGCGATGCGTTTTGCTACTAATTCTGTGTAGGCTGGTTCATTGCGTTTACCGCGATTTGGTGTTGGTGCTAAATATGGGCAATCTGTCTCTAGAATGACGTAATCCATATCAAGATGTGGGATCACCTTATCCATCCCAGAGTTCTTAAAGGTCGAAACGCCGCCTAAACCTAAATGAAAGCCTAGCTCGTTGATCGCTTGAGCTTCCTCTAAGCTGCTACCAAAGCAGTGAAACACCCCGCGTAAGCTGCCATCTTGTTCTTTACGAAGTAGGGCAAGTGTCTCTTCAATGGAATCACGAGTGTGGATCACCACAGGTAGATCAAGCTCTTTTGCCCACTGCAGTTGAGTCACAAACGCCATCTCTTGTTCAGCCTTGAAGGTTTTATCCCAGTACAAGTCGATACCAATCTCACCCACGGCGATAAAGTCATGCTTATCAAACCAAGCTCGAATGGTTTTGAGGGTTTGCTCGATATTCGGATCCACATAACAAGGGTGTAAGCCCATCATTGAACGGCACACATCAGGAAACTGCGCTTCCGTCGCTAACATTGGCTCGATAGATTCTAAATCGATGTTCGGCAATAGAATGGTATCAATCCCTTGAGCCAGTGCGCGCTGCACGACTTGTTCGCGGTCTTCATCGAATTCACTAGCGTAAATATGAGCATGGGTGTCGATCATTGTTTTGTCCTGA
This sequence comes from Vibrio sp. 10N.247.311.51, assembly GCF_041467855.1. NCBI lineage: Bacteria > Pseudomonadati > Pseudomonadota > Gammaproteobacteria > Vibrionales > Vibrionaceae > Vibrio > Vibrio sp. 10N.247.311.51. Next base: position 40,147 of record NZ_JBFSVK010000005.1, read on the forward strand.
AAGCGGTCTTTACTGAGTTGTCATGAGTATACGGCAGTGTGAGGAGAAGGTCATTTTTTGCCATTTATCCCTGTTTTTGAGTGGGTTTCATATTTTACTGCTAGCGTCCTGAGCCATCAGTGATATGCTTTTGCCTGTATTTAGCACTTTTCATATCTAAGTATTTCGGTGCTTAGACTAGGCAAGGAGAATCTAGTGTCTGTTTCAATTCAAGGTCAATTCCCAGGTCGCCGTATGCGCCGTATGCGTAAGCACGACTTTAGCCGTCGCCTAATGGCAGAAAATCAATTGTCTGTGGATGATCTAATCTACCCAATGTTTATCCTGATGGGTAAAGACCGCCGCGAGCCTGTCGAGTCAATGCCAGGTGTTGAACGCTTGTCGATCGATTACATGCTTGAGGAAGCAGATTACCTGTCAAAGCTGGGTGTTCCTGCGATTGCTCTATTTCCAGTCGTGAATCAAGATGCTAAAAGTTTATGCGCAGCTGAAGCTCATAACTCAGAAGGTTTGGTGCAGCGCGCTGTACGTTTACTAAAAGAGCATGTGCCAAACATTGGCGTTATTACTGACGTAGCACTAGACCCGTTCACCACTCACGGCCAAGACGGCATCATCGATGAAGATGGTTACGTGATGAATGACGAGACGACTGAAGTCTTGATCAAGCAAGCATTATCACACGCTGAAGCAGGTGCTGACGTGGTTGCACCGTCAGATATGATGGATGGTCGCATTGGTAAGATCCGTGAAGCGTTAGAAGAAGCGGGTCATATTCATACTCAAATTATGGCGTACTCTGCGAAATACGCATCGTGCTACTACGGTCCATTCCGCGATGCCGTCGGCAGTGCTTCGAACCTGAAAGGTGGTAACAAGAAGAACTACCAGATGGATCCTGCGAACAGCGATGAAGCGATTCACGAAGTCGCGATGGATCTTAATGAAGGTGCCGACATGGTGATGGTTAAGCCTGGCATGCCTTACCTAGACATCGTGCGTCGTGTGAAGCATGAACTCCAAGCGCCGACATTTGCATACCAAGTGTCTGGTGAGTATGCGATGCACAAAGCAGCGATTCAAAACGGTTGGCTAAAAGAGCGTGAAACCGTCATGGAATCACTGCTGTGCTTTAAGCGAGCTGGTGCTGATGGCATTCTTACTTACTTCGCTAAAGATGTGGCTGAGTGGCTTGCAGAAGACAATGCACAAGCAGCAGAGCACTTAAAAGAAAAGTAATCGGTAGAGTTCACTTAAGTGATCAGTAAAGGGTTGGCCATTGTGCCAGCCCTTTCGTTTATAAGGATGAATAAGATGTCAGTTGTCGTACGTGAAGGTTTGTTAGAAGAAGTGGTGTCTGTGGTCGAGCAGATCTCTGAGTTCGCTAAAAAAGAGAGTGTCGCTTCTCTTTCAGAGCGGCTAGCAGGGAAAAAGAACCTTATTTTAGTCGCTGAAGAAGCTGGCGTGCTGCTTGGCTTTAAGATCGGCTATGAGTTGGATCAAGATACTTTTTACAGCTGGTTTGGTGGCGTGTCACCGCTCGCGAGGAACAAAGGCGTTGCACAGGCGCAATTAGACGCTCAGGAACAGTGGGCGAAAGAGCAGGGCTACAGACAGTTAAAGGTTAAGTCTCGTAACCAGTTCCCTGCAATGTTGCGCCTGTTATTGAGAAACGGTTACCTAATCGAAAAATTTGAAGAAAAAGAAGACATTAATGCCCATAGAATCCATTTTTTGAAGCAAATTTAAGCACTGCTGTTAACGGCTTATAAATTAAATGAGATTTATTATCATTTAAGTGTTGACTATTAAATGAGAATCATTATTATTAACTTCGTCTTAGGGAATGAGGAAATGTTCACAAGGATGTTAAGTACTCAAGTATCTACTTGGTTACCCAACAGAATTCTCGCGAACTTGTACTAAGTTCTTTTTGACACGACATTGCTCACATTGCTTCCAGTGTAATTTATAGCTTTTAGGTAAAGCTGTGGTATTCAATTTGAATGGCTTTACCGGTTTTTGCTAGGCGACATCTTCGGGTATCGCTTTTTTTATACCTACCATTTCAACAAGATGCATATTTAGTGGCACGTATTTTTATGAATAAAACGCCATCAGCATTCTTTTCCACAACGCAAGATCGAGAAAAGATCGTTGATCATCTGTTCGATCTGTAAAATTATTCTTTATTTTCAGGTGTTTATTGGTGTTTTTTGAGTTGTACACCGTAGTTCTCAACAGGGTGGATAAATAATATAAACAGAGTTATCCACAGAACGCTTGCGTCTAAGAACAAAAAAATAACAACAAATCGATTATAACGAACACAACCGAGTGAACGGATACAGATCGACAACGTGGAATCCAACCAACAGACGTGGCATTCTTAACAGATAATTTCTGTACTTACTGGATACACAAACATTATGGCTCGTATTCCTGATAATCCATTGATTCTGATCGATGGCTCTTCTTACCTATATCGCGCGTTCCATGCTTACCCTGGCACAATGAGCAATGGTGATATCCCAACTAACGCTGTTTACGGTGTAGTTAATATGCTGCGCAGCATGATGCGTCAATTTGCTTCTGATCGTATTGCGGTAATTTTTGATGCGAAAGGAAAGACGTTCCGTGATGACATGTACCCAGAGTACAAGGCAAATCGTCCACCTATGCCTGATGATCTTCGTTGCCAGATTGAGCCTTTGCACAATGTGATTCGTGCAATGGGTTTGCCACTTATCTCTATTCCCGGCGTTGAAGCGGATGACGTGATCGGTACGCTTGCTTCTCAAGCTTCTGCGATGGGTATGCCTGTGCTTATTAGTACTGGCGATAAAGATATGGCGCAGCTTGTCGATGACAACGTTACTCTGATCAACACCATGACCAACGTGGTAATGGATCGTGAAGGCGTGATTGAGAAGTTTGGCATTCCACCAGAGCTGATTATCGACTACCTTGCGCTGATGGGCGATAAAGTCGATAACATCCCAGGTGTTCCGGGTGTCGGTGACAAGACAGCGACTGCTCTGCTGCAAGGCATTGGTAGCATCGAAAAGCTGTATCAAAACCTGGATGATATTGCCGCTCTTGGCTTCCGTGGTTCAAAAACCATGGCTAAGAAGCTGGTTGATAATAAAGACAACGCTGAGATGTCTTACGAGCTTGCAACGATCAAACTGGACGTCGAGTTAGAAGAGACACCTGAGTCGCTTGTAAAAGCCCAACCAAACACGGATGAGCTGATTAAGCTATACGGTCAACTGGTCTTCAAGTCTTGGTTGAACGAGCTACTTGAAGGTGGCAATGGTGTGGTTGAGGCGGATGAAAAGTCGGGCGCAGTGCGTAGCAATACGGCATCAACCACTTCTACCGTAGAAATGAACACCTCTGCCGTGACGATTGATCGCAGCAACTACGAAACCATCCTAGATGAAGCGTCATTCAATGTTTGGTTAGAGAAATTGAAAGCATCTGAAGTGTTTGCTTTCGATACTGAGACAGACAGCCTAGATTACATGGTGGCGAACCTCGTTGGCCTGTCATTCGCGACTGAAGAAGGCGTTGCCGCTTACGTACCGGTTGCCCATGATTACCTAGATGCACCTCAGCAGCTGGATCGTGATTGGGTACTTGAACAGCTCAAGCCGATTCTTGAAGATGATGCACAAGCGAAAGTAGGTCAGAACCTTAAATACGATATGAGTGTGCTAGCGCGCTACGGTATCGAGATGAAAGGCATCAAGCACGATACCATGCTGGCGTCTTACGTTTTCAATAGCGTAGGTGGCAAGCATGATATGGACAGCCTAGCGCTGCGTTTCCTACAGCACAGCTGCATCTCATTTGAGCAAATCGCAGGTAAAGGTAAGAAGCAGCTTACTTTCAACCAGATTGAGCTGGGTGAAGCGTCTCCATACGCAGCAGAAGATGCTGACGTGACTTTACGTCTTCATAACCGTTTGATGGAAAACATTGAACAAGATGAAAAGCTAAAAGCCATCTATGAAGAAATCGAAGTACCACTGATCCCTGTTATGTCTCGTATTGAACGTACTGGCGTATTCATCGATGACATGCTGCTAGGCGCTCAATCGCAAGAGATTGCGGTTCGTTTGGATGAGCTAGAACAGAAAGCCTACGAGATTGCAGAGCAAGAGTTCAACATGAACTCGCCAAAACAGCTGCAAGCGATCCTGTTTGAGAAAATGGGTCTGCCAGTTATCAAGAAAACGCCATCAGGTGCGCCTTCAACCAACGAGGAAGTGCTGCAAGAGCTGGCTCTTGATTACCCGCTACCTAAGCTGATCATTGAGTATCGTGGCCTTGCGAAACTGAAGTCTACCTATACAGATAAACTGCCGAAGATGATCAACGCTGAAACGGGTCGTGTTCATACGTCTTATCACCAAGCGGTGACAGCAACGGGTCGTTTGTCTTCAACAGATCCAAACTTACAGAACATCCCAATTCGTAATGAAGAAGGCCGTCGTATCCGCCAAGCATTCGTTGCACAACATGGTTGGAAGATTCTAGCGGTCGATTACTCTCAAATTGAATTGCGTATCATGGCGCACCTTTCGGGTGATAAAGCGCTTCTGGAAGCATTCCAACAAGGCAAAGATATCCACGCGGCAACGGCTGCTGAGATCATTGGTGTTGATATTGAGCAGGTAACGACTGAGCAGCGTCGTCGTGCTAAAGCCGTTAACTTCGGTCTTATCTACGGTATGAGTGCCTTTGGCTTGGCTAAGCAACTGGGTATTCCTCGTGGTGAAGCACAGCACTACATGGATACTTACTTCGAGCGTTACCCTGGCGTAATGCAGTATATGGAAGACACGCGCAGTGCAGCTTCAGAGCAAGGCTTCGTTGAAACCATTTACGGTCGTCGTCTGCACCTTCCTGAGATTCAATCTCGTAATGGCATGCGTCGTAAGGCAGCTGAACGCGCGGCGATCAACGCGCCAATGCAAGGTACAGCGGCAGACATCATTAAGAAAGCGATGTTGTTGGTGGATGAGTGGATTCAAGCGGAAGGCGATGGTCGTGTGAAACTGCTTATGCAGGTACACGATGAATTGGTGTTTGAAGTGGAAGAGTCATCTTTAGCCGAAATTGAAAGTAAAGTACAAGAATTGATGGAATCCGCTGCAGAGCTAGAAGTGCCGCTTGTCGCGGAAGCTGGCCACGGTGACAACTGGGATCAAGCCCACTAATCAGTTTTTGACCTTAATAAGCAAATTAGTATGAGCCAGTGCACAAACACTGGCTTTTTTTTGTCTCAAATAAAGTTAAGTCATAATAAGAATTTAGGTGTTTTAATAAAACATTCATGAAAAAAAACTACAAAAGTTGTTTTCATTTCTGAGCAATTGTTGTACATTAAATCTCGTAGGGTACAGAGGTAAGATGTTCTATCTTTCAGACCTTTTGTTTCACGTTATTGGATTAGGCTGATTCAGCCGCCCCAGTCAGTATTTGACTGGGGCGTTTTTTCTTGTGCGAAAGAAAAATATTTCCACCCTGCAATTCCCCCGTAAAACCTCTCATTTTTAGTGCCTTTTATTACACTTTCTCAAGCACAGTGATAAACCCCTGATTTGCCTTAGATCTGGAATTCGATCAGCTTTTGGTAATTTAAATCCGTCTCTAAGTCGATTGTTTTATCACTTGAAATAACTTTTATTTTACAAGTGTTCGATAAAGGATTGATGGGTTACGCTTTATTTATCAGTGTATTGAGTCGGTGAATGCTCAATGTAATCCATGATTTTCTGTTGTTTCTCGGTGCTGTATTTCAGTGCTTCGGCAGTGATCTGGATGGATTGCGCCATCGAAGAGATATTGTTGGTCGCTTTTACCAAGGTTTGCTGCATTGGTTTCAGGATAAGCAGATAGATAGCGGTCAAGGCGATAATAATGACAGCGATAACGGCCGCCAGCGCAATGATGATCTTGGTCTGAATATCATCCAACAGCATTTGACTGGTTTGTTTAAAGGCGAGTCGAGATTGGTCTAAGGCTTGTGGCAGTTGATTGAGGGATGTCTTGGTGGAGCTCGCAAGCTTATTGATGCTTTCAACGGTTTGATTGAGGGCTTGTTGCTGGTCGTCGCTTAGGTTGGGGTTGTTGACTATCGCCTGCAAAGATTGCGATATCACCTCAAGAGACTCACTCGCATCTTGGGCGTACTTTTCCATGCCATCTAGGTCTAAGGTCATATCGACATTGATCAATGGAGCTTGTTCTTGTTCTGCTTCAGAGGCAAACCCTGTCAGTGAGACCAACATAAGTGCAATGATGGCCAATGGTGTTTTCCACATGAGTATTCCTTTCTCATTGTTCTGATTATTTAGATGTGTCTTTTAGTATGGTTCACTTCTATTGGTTTTAGTGGCTAAATCCGATCTTTAACACTAAAAAATTAGGCTTAACTCACTCATTTTTGGGCAAAAAAATACCCCACCTATATAAGGAGGGGCATTGATAAGGCTAAATCACCTGTTGTCAGTGCTCTAACCTATAGCGATAAGTAGAGGAATTACTCTGAGTCGTTGTGCTCTTCGTCCGCTAACTCATCAATAGTTTGATCAGCAAGCGCTGGGGCAAACCACTCATCCATCTTGGCACGCAGTTGGTCAACGCCGATGCCCTTCATTGAAGAGAAGACATCAACCGCAACATCACCACCGAAAGATTTTGCATCGTTACGGATTTTCAGTAGCTGTGCTTTACGCGCACCACTTTTCAGTTTGTCTGCTTTTGTTAACAAAACCTGCACTGGGATACGGCTATCGATAGCCCAGTAAATCATTTGTTGGTCGAGGTCTTTCATTGGGTGACGGATATCCATCAATACCACTAAACCTTTCAGGCTTTCACGTCGTTGTAGGTATTCACCTAGCGACTTCTGCCATTTTTTCTTCATCTCAAGTGGTACTTGAGCAAAGCCATATCCAGGTAAATCGACGATATGACAACCGTCCGTTACCTTAAATAGGTTGATTAGCTGAGTTCGACCGGGTGTTTTACTGGTTTTCGCCAAGCTTTTTTGGTTTGTAACGCGATTTAGCGCGCTAGATTTACCAGCATTGGAGCGTCCTGCAAACGCAATTTCGATCCCTTCGTCTTCTGGTAAATGACGAATATCAGGTGCACTGGTAATGAAATGCGTGTTTTGATAATGAATTTTTACGCTCACTGTTAACTCCATCTCGACTTTGTGTAGTCGATTGATTACTTTTTTGTGAATTTGTGTAAAATAACCGTGCTCGGCATAAGGTCGCCTATTGTACCATGAGTGGCAACATAGAGTGGTACTGGAAGCTTGATAATTATAATGGAATGTCATGAAGAAATTAGCGCTAATTTTGAGTCTTTTAGCCAGCTGCTCAGTATGGGCTCAAGGTAGTATTGAAGCTGGTAAAGCCAAATCACAAACATGTGTTGCCTGCCACGGTGCTGACGGCAACAGTCTGATCACTCAGTACCCTAAGCTGGCCGGTCAACATGAGAAGTATCTAGAGAAGCAGTTAAAAGAGCTTAAGCTAGGTATGACAAGTGGTGGTAAGCAAGGTCGTTACGAACCTGTAATGGGTGCAATGGCGATGCCTTTATCTGAAGAAGATATGGCTGACCTAGCGGCATACTACGCCTCTCTACCTATCTCTAGTAACTCTACTCCTGAAAATGTAGTAGATGAAGGTAAGGTTCTTTACACAGCGGGTAACGCAGAACGCGGCGTAACGGCGTGTATTGCTTGTCATGGCCCTCGTGGTAATGGTACCGAACTTTCTGGTTTCCCTAAGATTTCAGGTCAGCACGCAGATTACATCAAGGCTCAACTTGAAAAATTCCGCGATGGTGACCGTAATAACGACATGAATGCGATGATGCGTGATGTAGCTAAAAAGTTAACAGACGCTGATATTGATACCTTATCGAAGTACGTTGGTGGTTTACACTAATTTGTCGGTTTCTTGCTCTTAGCCAGAGTAAAGGAATGTACGTTCGAGCGAGATTGAAGAGACGCCCCGATCAGTAATGGTCGGGGCGTTTTCTTTTGTATTGGTTTTATTAATGCATTTGGTGTTTATGTCTGATTTGTCAATGTGTGATCGATTTGTGTACAAAAGTGTGAAGTCGCACTCTTGTAGTCTTTTTGTAACACGGTAAAGTAACCGCCATCAGCTAGGAGCTGACTTAGATATGGATGATCATCTAGTCTAACGGTATAGACAGAAATGGATCAGGCTAGGACAGCCCAGCAACAAGGTGTTAGAAAAGGATAGCCAAAACTCATCAGGACGATGAACAACAAACAAATTTGGCATGGAAAGCACCAATAACAAATGGAGATTTGTGTACCAAGTTGAGTATGCAAATTTTGGCCGATATAGGCAGATTTAGAGAGCGATAGGTTTTCCTATCGCTTTTTTTATTGATTTGATGAAAAAACACCCAATACCTCTCCACTATAAACTCAGTTTCTGGTATGTTTCGCATCCCTGTTTAAGGATGTGCTATGTATACTTGTCCCTTATGCCATCACCAAGGCGTGAATCACTATTTTGAAGACAAACGCAGAGCCTATCTGCAGTGTCAGCAATGTGAACTGGTATTTGTTAAACCTGAACAAAGGTTAGAAGCAAAAGAAGAAAAAGCACACTATGATCTCCATGAGAACGATCCTAGTGATGCAGGCTATCGCCGCTTTTTATCTCGCATCGCGGATCCACTAACAGACAAAATTTCATCTAACTCACAAGGGTTGGATTTTGGTTGTGGCCCAGGCCCTACGCTATCTATTATGTTAGAAGAAGCCGGACACACCATGGAGTTGTACGATATCTATTACCACCCAGAACCCTCTGTGTTGGAAAAAACGTATGACTTTATGACTGCCACGGAGGTGATAGAGCATCTTTATCACCCAGACAAAGTGTGGCAGCAATGGTTGAATTTAGTTAAACCCAAGGGCTGGATTGGTCTTATGACTAAACTAGTAATAGACGTAGACGCGTTTGCTGGTTGGCACTACAAGAATGACCCGACACATGTCGTCTTCTTTAGTCGTCAAACATTCCAGTTTTTGGCAGAGCGGGATAAGCTCGAACTAGAATTTTTTGGAAATGATGTAATTTTACTGAGGAAAGTGCAGTAATGGGTCGTAGTAAGAAATCAAGAAAGCCGGGAGCACTTGGCGCTCCGGAGCCTATGGTTACTCGTAACCGTAGTGAATCTGATGTTGAAGGTCGTGAACGTAAGCGTGTTAAAAAGCGTAAAGGCCTTAAGTCTGGCAGCCGTCACTCAGATGGTAGCGAAGCAAAACAGCGTAAAGCTGCACAAGCTCGTGACCCTCGTTTAGGCAGCAAGAAAAAAATCCCGCTGATCGTTGAACCAGCGAAGAAGCCGACTAAACAAGAGCGCAAGCTATCTAACGAACAAGAGTTAGAGATGCTTGAGAATGATGCTCAACTGAACACACTGCTAGATCGTATCGAAAATGGTGAAAACCTAGGTGCTGGTCTACAGAAGTTTGTTGATGAGAAACTTGATCGTATCGAACACCTAATGGGCCGCTTAGGTCTACTAGAGCCAGAAGACGATGAAGAAGAGATCTTCGAAGAAGCACCGGTTGCCTCTAAGAAGAAAGCGAGCTCTGACGAAGACTTGCTATCTCAATTCGAAGATTTCGATTTAGACAGCTTTAAAGGTTAATAGCCAATGAACGTAACCTTATTAGCAATTGCTGGTGGAATTATCATTCTCGGCTTGGGCTCTTACGCAGGTTACCTTCTACTTCAAGTGAAGAAGCAGACGGAGTTGCAAAAGCAGCATCAAGCACTAGCCATTGAAAAACGTAACGCGACGATTTACGAAAACGTAAATACTTTGTGCTTAGCGGGCATTCAAGGGCAATGTGACTTACCTGAGATCAGTATCCGAGTGTGTATCATTATGGATAATGTTCAGGGTGATGAGCGTGTCGATTTTGATTCTGAGTATCCTGCTCTTTCTGAGCTGTACCATATCGTAAAAGATATGGCTCGCGGAGAGGCAAGACAGGAACTGACGAAGAAAGAACGCATGCAGCAGAATCTCACGCGCCACAAGGCAGAGACTCGCTTGAATGATGCGGTCATTGAAGATCTGAAAAGGTTGCAAGAGAAGGTTAAACCTCTCAACAACCAAATCAACATTCAGATGATCTAGTCGCTAAGACTTTTAAAATAGAGGCTTGTTTAATACAGGGTGTTCTTGAGACATCTTATCTTTATAGATAGTGTTAAATGAGCCTTCTTACCTTTTGCGTCTCGTTAATCCCGACGCTTTGTTAGTGATCAAGCTAGCAGTTCTGAGTTTTTGTCTAAAAAATTGATTTTGTCTTGGAACGACCTTACAGGTCGTGTGGCAAAATAACCCGTCTATATTTTAATGTATGTAAAATGATTTGAGAGACCTAAGGTTCTCGCGGATCTAAATTGGAAATACCGCTATGTCGAGCAAGCCAGTAACAACGAATCAGCAAATCGTTTGGGATCAAGAGATCTTAAACAAGTACAACTATTCGGGACCTCGTTACACCTCATACCCAACTGCGTTGGAGTTTCATGAAGCGTTTACCGTCGCTGATTACGACATGGCGTGTACTCAATATCCTGAGCGTCCACTCTCTCTTTACGTGCATATCCCGTTCTGCCACAAGCTTTGTTACTACTGTGGTTGTAATAAAGTCATTACTCGTCACTCGCATAAAGCGGATGAGTACCTTGATGTGATTGAACATGAAATCCGCCAACGCGCCTCTTTATTGAATGGCCGTGAAGTGACGCAATTGCACTTCGGTGGTGGTACGCCAACGTTCTTGACTAAGACACAAATCACTCGCTTGATGATGATTCTACGTGATGAATTTAACTTCACCGCTGACGCTGAAATAAGTATCGAAGTTGACCCGCGTGAGATTGAGCTAGACGTACTCGACCACCTGCGTAGCGAAGGCTTCAACCGCCTGAGCATTGGTGTTCAAGACTTCAATAAAGAAGTACAGAAGCTGGTTAACCGTGAGCAAGATGAAGAGTTCATCATTGCGATGGTTAAACGTGCGAAAGAGCTAGGTTTCCGTTCAACCAACCTTGATTTGATTTACGGCCTACCAAAGCAGACTCAAGCTTTGTTCGCGGAAACATTGAAGCAAGTGTTAGAGATGAAACCGGGTCGTTTATCGGTATTTAACTACGCACACATGCCTCAGCTGTTTGCGGCGCAGCGTAAGATTAAAGACGAAGACCTACCAGAAGCGAAAGAGAAAATGGCTATCTTACAAGATACCATCGAGACGCTAACGGGGGCGGGTTACCAGTTCATCGGTATGGACCACTTTGCTCTGCCTGAAGACGAGCTAGCGGTAGCACAGCGTGAAGGCATTCTGCATCGTAACTTCCAAGGCTACACCACCCAAGGTGAAGCGGACCTAATTGGTTTCGGTGTTTCTGCTATCTCTATGGTCGGTGATGCTTACGCGCAAAACCAAAAAGAGCTGAAGAAGTACTACGCTCAGGTGAATGATTTGCGTCATGCACTTTGGAAAGGTGTGGCACTAGACAGTGATGACCTTCTACGTCGTGAAGTGATCAAGCAGCTTATCTGTAACTTTAAGCTTGATAAAACGATGATCGAATCTGAGTTCTTGGTTAACTTTAATCGCTACTTCAAAGAAGATTTAGAGCTTCTACAAACCTTCATCAACGATGATTTGGTTGAAGTCGATGATAAAGAAATCCGTGTTACCCTGCGTGGTCGCTTGCTGATCCGTAACATCTGTATGTGTTTTGATAAATACTTACGTGCAAAGGCTCGCCAGCAGCAATTCTCTCGCGTTATCTAATCGCTCGATAGAGAATAGAACAATAAAAAATGCCAGCATTATGCTGGCATTTTTGTATCTGACTCATTTGATTTCTGCCTGATTTAGGTGAGGCTCTCAGTGGTATTTTGTTTGATCTTGGCACTTTGTTTGGAGTTGCTAAGGTCGGTAGGCCATTGGTCAAACGGAACTGGGCGACTGTATAAGAACCCTTGAGCCAGCGGGCACTGCAGCTGCTTAAGAAGTTCAGCCTGTTGCTGTGTTTCAACGCCCTCTGCCACCAAGCTTACTTTGAAACCTTTAGTGATGTTAACGATGGCCGCGACGATGGAGCTGTCGAGATTCTCTTTGTTGAGCTTGCTAACGAAGCTACGATCGATCTTCAGGCAATCAAATGGCAGTTTTTGCAGATAGGCTAGGGAAGAGTAGCCTGTACCAAAATCGTCAATTGCGATTGAAACCCCTAACGCTTTGAGCGTCAGCATGTTATCGATGATGGTCGGATCGTTGTCGACGATGCGTGATTCGGTGATCTCTAGTGTCAGGTTGCTTGCTGGCAGTTTTGTGTCTCTTAGTGTGCCCTTAACCTGTTCGACAAAGCCACTTTCGCTTAGTTGATCGACCGATAGATTGACGTGAATCGAGAAGTCTTTGCTCCATTTTCCTGACTCAATCGCGATTGCTGTATCTCGACAGGACTTATGCAGAATTTGTTTTCCGATATCGTAAATGAGCCCACTCTCTTCCGCGAGAGGGATGAACTCGAGCGGCGAGATCACCCCTTCATCGGTTATCCAGCGCGCTAAAGCTTCCGCTCCAATGGTTGAGCCAGATTCCAGATCAATAATAGGCTGATAAAATGGTTCGAACTGTTGAAGCTCAATTGCTCGGCTCATTCGCGCTAGCATCTTGGTGCGATGTCTCGATGCTTTGCCCATCTCCGGGCTGTAAATGCTGACACTGGTTTTGTCTTGTTTCGCGTTGCTCAATGCAATGCTGCTATTGCGTAGCTGGAGTGTAATGTCGTAGAGATTCGAGACATTCACTATCCCCATCGATACCTTGATCACCACGCTTTCTGATTCCATTGAGAATGGGGAAGCGAAGGTTTGAAGTAAGCGGTTAGTCAGCAGCTGAACATCATCGCTTTGCGTTACGTTTGGTGCGTAAATGGCAAACTCATCACCACCAGTTCGAGCCAATAGGTATTCGGATGGCAGTGTGCCTCTTAAACGAGCGGCCGCAATGATAAGCAGTTGGTCACCATTGTAATGACCTAGGCTGTCATTGATGTCTCGGAAGCGATCAATACCAATCAAATACAGCGTGCCTTTTTCGTTGTCAGGGTGTTTCTTGGCAGCATCAATAAAGCCTTCACGGCTGTATAGTTTGGTTAATGAGTCATAGGTAAGCTGAGACTGTAATGCGTGAAACGAGGCCTTTAAGTTGTTGGCCATTTCATTGAACGACTCCACCAACATGCTGGTTTCATAGATATGCCCCGTCTTTGGCATGCTCGTGTCCCAATCGCCTTTAGCAAGGCGTTTGGCTGCATCTGCAGTCGAGGTGATGGGTTGGGTTACGCGATTAAAGGCAACTAATCCAGCAATGACCCCAAGGCAACTCAGTGCTAGCCCGAGCAACCAACTGTTTCTTTGATTTTCAGGTAATTCACCGAGCAGATTACTTTCAGGGATCGACACCCCAATAAACCACGTGAGGCCGTGTTCATCTTCGTAAGGGGTGATTTGGTTAAAGTAGCGTTCGTTGTCTAGGCTAAAGCTAAAGCGCTGCTCGCCCAAATTATCGATTAGGTGGAATTGGTCTACGTAGCTAGCACTTTCACGTATGACGGGGTTAGCACTCTCTGTTGCCAGTAAGCGTTGGCCTTTGTTGGTTTTTCCTGTACCCCACGAAACGACACTGCCTCCGCCTGAGTGCGCGACCAAGCGTTGCTGTTTATCGATGATGTAAACAGAGGCATCTGTTCTATCTTTGAGCTTTCTGAGAAACGCATTGAAGGTATTGATCTTGATGTCGCTGACGACGACAGCTTTGAATTCATTATCATCATAGATAGGCGCGAGAGCAGATAAGGTGATTTCTTGGCGTTCGTCAGCATTGGCATAAATTGGTGACCATAACGGTTTTTTCTGTGTCGCAACGGGTGTATACCAAGGACGAATTCTTGGATCGTAACCTGAAATTACCGATCGAATGTCTTCACTAATCTTGCTGCCACGGTAAATGACCAACTGATCATTGGTGCGTTCGTCTTGCACCATCAAGGTGTAGCCTTTGTTGGCTTCTTTGCGGAAACCGACGTAGTTACCATCTTCAGAACCAAAGCCGATCACATCGAGTTGAGGTACAGCAGTGTAATGGTCTGAAAACGTATAAAAAATATAGTCTTGGACCTTGCTGAGATTACCTGCTTGATAAAGGTGGTGGTAGCCGATGTTATGGCTGAGCGAGAGGTTCGCGTGAAATGGCTTTTCTAAAAAATTAGACAGGCTTTGATGAACATTGTCAGTCAGTGATGTTAGTTGGCGTGCACTAACATCACTCACCATCTCTTTGTAGCTTAGCTTTTGAGTGAAAACCATTACGCCCATAGTGAACAGAAAAATCATCACGAATGGCAGAACCACTGCGGTTCTCAAAGTAATTTGTGTTTTCAAAGACATCTTTAGCTACAACTTTGGTGAATAGTGTACTGTAATTGTACCGACACTATTCAAACCAAGCGACACTTTTTTGGTTAAAAAGTAGCTGCATCGAGAGTCATATAAGGTCTAGTACAGTTCTTTGAGTTTACGAGTTAGGGTGTTTCTTCCCCATCCCAAAACCTTAGCTGCATCCTGTTTATGACCATTAGTATGGTGGAGTGCAGCCTCTAGCAGTATACGTTCAAACTCTGGCAGAGCATAAGTCAGCAGCTCTTTTTCTCCTGAATCAAGCGCACACTTTGCCCAATTAGCGAGCAGCTGTTGCCAGTTATCTCCAGTTCCTGAGGTTGTCACCACCTTTTCTTCCAACAGCTCTGGTGGCAGGTCCGAAGGAAGAATTTCGCTGCCGCTCGCCATCACGGTAAGCCAGCGACAAATGTTCTCAAGCTGACGCACGTTACCCGGCCAATTGAGCTGGTTGAGCTTCAAAATGGTCTCAGGATGTAGCGTCTTCACTTCAACACCGAGCTCTTCGGCGGCGGATGCTAGGAAGTGATGAGTCAGCTTTTCAATGTCTTGTTTACGTTCACGAAGTGCCGGTATATGGATTCGGATAACGTTGAGTCGGTGGAAAAGGTCTTCACGGAAGTCGCCTTCATGCACCAAACGCTCAAGATCTTGGTGGGTTGCGGCAACGATACGAACGTCAACCTTAACCGCAGAGTGTCCACCCACACGATAAAATTGGCCATCAGAAAGCACACGTAGCAAGCGAGTCTGAATATCGAGTGGCATGTCGCCGATCTCATCAAGAAACAGGGTGCCGCCGTTGGCTTGTTCGAAGCGTCCTTGGCGAACGCTGTTAGCACCGGTAAAGGCACCTTTTTCGTGGCCAAACAGTTCAGATTCGATCAGATCTTTGGGGATAGCAGCCATGTTCAAGGCAATGAAAGGCTTCTTGGCTCTTGGGCTGTGACGATGCAGAGCGTGAGCGACCAATTCTTTACCGGTACCCGATTCACCATTGATCAGCACGGATATGGATGAGCGAGACAAGCGGCCAATCGCTCGGAAAACCTCCTGCATTGCCGGTGCTTCACCGATGATTTCTGGCGCGTTGGTGTCTTCAGCGACTTCACTGGCTTGTTCGCGTTTCTGTTCTTGGCTGTGCGCGATTGCTCGCTCTACTAGAGTCAGTGTTTCATCAATATCGAACGGCTTTGGAAGATATTCAAAGGCGCCTTTTTGATAAGCATTCACCGCTGCATCAAGGTCTGAGTGCGCGGTCATAATGATCACGGGCAGGTCGGGAGAGCGCTGGTGAACTTGGTGTAACAGCTCAATCCCGTCAATACCAGGCATGCGAATATCAGACACCAAAACGTCTGGTGTCTCGCGCTCAAGCGCAAGTAACACGCTCTCAGCATCAGCAAATGTTTCGCACTTTATATCCGCAGATGAAAGTGTTTTCTCTACTACCCAGCGGATAGAGCTGTCGTCATCGACGACCCAAACGTATCCCTTACTCATAATTCAATTCCTTTGCAGCCAAATCTATTGTGATAATCATTGTTGTTTTTATGATGTCTTAATCTTTGTGTTACCGAGTTAAGCCTTTCATCTCGCTGTCCAATCGCGAGGTTCTTGTGACCTAAATCGGTAGGTAAATCGTGAATGTGGTGTTGCCCGGCCAGCTTTCAACATCAATTTTCCCATTGTGTTGATCGATCAGGTTTTGAGAAATCGATAGCCCCAGCCCTGTTCCACCTTCTCGTCCGCTGACCATTGGGTAAAACAAGGTATCTTTTAAATCATCGGGGATGCCCGGACCGTTATCGCTGATCTCAATACGAGCTGCGAGTTTGTGTCGCTGCCCGTGAATATTTGCTTGATGCACCGTTCTGGTGCGAATGGTGATTTTGCCAGAATCTTGAGTCTTTAGAATCTGCGCTGCATTGCTCACGATATTGAGCATCGCTTGTTCAACCTGTGCCGAATCCATCAAGATGTCCGGTAGGCTCGGGTCGTAATCCCTTTCGATGGCGAGCGTTGAACCCGATTCGAGCTCTACGAGCTGCCTGACTTTCTCAAGTATCTGGTGAAGGTTCTCTTCTGATTTAGTCCCCGGCTTCTGTGGGCCAAGCAGGCGGTCGACCAATGCTCTTAGGCGGTCGGCTTGCTCAATAATGATCTGTGTATATTCATTAAGAGACTGATCAGGAAGCATTTTCCCAAGTAACTGCGCCGCACCTCTTAAGCCACCGAGTGGATTTTTGATCTCATGTGCTAACCCGCGTACCAGCAGCTTAGCCGCTTGTTGTTGTGCATGTTGGTTGAGCTCTTGGCTAAGGCGTCTTTGCTGGTCTATCTTGCGCATCTCAACCAATAACAGCGTCTCTCGCTGCCAAGATATTGGGCTAACCGTGACTTCAAGCATCAGTGGGCGGTTATCAACAACGAAGGTAACGTCACTGTCGGTAATGCTCTGGCCACTTTGTAGCGGTTGGGTCAGAAGCGCCAAATCAAGTGAAGCGTGTTGGATAAGTTGGCTCAGTGGATGATCAACAATGCGTCGCGCGCTTTGTGAAAAGAGTTGTTCAGCCGCCGGATTGGCGTATCGCACATAGAGTTGCTCATCGAGCATCAATGTCGAAGTCACCATATTGTCGAGAATGGCGCTGGAAAGATGATGTGTATCTATGCTGTCGCTTTTGGCTGATCGATTCACTATTTCGTCCTTGAACTGGTGTTTTTCTCACTGCACCAAATTGGTGCGTAGCTAAGTTCAAGTATGGCGCATATCAACCAGAAGCTAAAGATAATTCATTAGAGTCGCTGAAAGCTGCTTCGATTAGGTGAAAAGTAGAGGTTATTTGGCCTCTTTTAACACATTGGCCTACTTGAGCGTCGCTCGATGTAAATACACGGTGACTGGACTAGTAGATGCAATAAGCTTGCCGCTTCTATGTGCTTGAATTGCAATGGTGTGAGTACCTCGATCGATACCTTTTAATTCCCAAATAGGTTGGGTCTGTGGGGCGCCATATCGACGGCCATCGAATATCAATTGTAATTGCTCCCCGATACCAAGTTTTCGGTTGAGTTCTATCTGAATCGGGATTAAGCCGCGGTTGTTGCGAATGGTTTGATCATGAACTGGAGTCAGCATGGTGAGGGCTAATTGAGTGGGAACCTCGCGCTCTGTGGTTTCGGTTTCTGCCTGGGTTTTAGTTGGCGTTTTAGTTGTAGAGGAAGTAGCGGCGTCAACCGGAGTCGAGGCCTCAAATTTAGGGGCGGGTGCTGAAGCTTGCACATCTGGCAGGCGAAGAGCCTCGGCATCTTGAGCATTAGGGTTATCACTAAAGTGGAGCACGCCATCTTCATCTACCCAGGTATACACCGTTTGAGCAGAGCACGAGAGCGTGACTGTTAACCCGATCAGGAACAGTATGTTTTTCATATCTTTAGCCTCTTTTCACCGCTAGGTGATTTCACGTTTGGCGTTGGTTTTGTTATTGGTTTTTTTGAATTTAGCGCGACAGCCTCTGAGGGCTTTTGTCTAAGGTATGGTACGAGGAAGCAGGGGGAGGGAGAATATAAAAAAGGCCCGCCTGCGAGGCGAGCCTAATATTTAGTCAGCGATTCTTACAAGGTTGCAGTAAGAAATGGCTTATCTCTACAGGAGATTAAACTGAGTAGTACAGTTCAAACTCAAGTGGGTGTGTAGCCATGTTCACGCGTTGTACGTCGTCAGATTTCAGAGTGATGTAAGAATCGATGAAATCGTCAGAGAATACGCCGCCAGCTGTTAGGAACTCACGGTCTTCGCTAAGCGCTGCTAGAGCTTCTTGTAGAGATTCTGCAACTGTTGGGATTTCAGCTGCTTCTTCTGCAGGAAGGTCGTATAGATCTTTATCCATAGCTTCGCCTGGGTGAATCTTGTTCTTGATGCCGTCAAGGCCAGCCATAAGCATTGCTGAGTAGCATAGGTATGGGTTAGCTGCTGGGTCACCAAAACGTAGCTCGATACGACGTGCTTTAGGGCTTGGTACTACTGGGATACGGATAGAAGCAGAACGGTTACGTGCTGAGTAAGCAAGCATTACAGGTGCTTCGAAACCAGGTACAAGACGCTTGTACGAGTTAGTTGATGGGTTAGCAAACGCGTTGATTGCACGAGCGTGCTTGATTACACCACCGATGTAGTAAAGAGCCATTTCAGATAGGCCGCCGTACTTATCACCAGCAAACAGGTTAACGCCGTCTTTTGCTAGAGATTGGTGAACGTGCATACCAGAACCGTTATCACCAACTAGTGGCTTAGGCATGAATGTCGCTGTTTTACCAAATGCGTGAGCAACGTTGTGTACAACGTACTTGTAGATTTGAGTTTCATCAGCTTTCGCTGTTAGCGTGTTGAAGCGAGTTGCGATTTCGTTTTGACCCGCAGTTGCTACTTCGTGGTGGTGAGCTTCAACAACTAGGCCCATCTCTTCCATTACTAGACACATTGCTGAACGGATGTCTTGAGATGAATCTACTGGAGCTACTGGGAAGTAACCGCCTTTAACGCCAGGACGGTGACCTTTGTTACCGCCTTCGAAGTCAGAACCTGTGTTCCAAGCTGCTTCTACGTCATCGATCTTGAAGAAAGAACCAGACATGTCGTTTGAGAACTTAACGTCGTCAAATAGGAAGAATTCTGGCTCTGGACCAACTAGAACTGTGTCTGCGATACCTGTAGAACGTAGGTACTCTTCAGAACGTTTAGCGATAGAACGTGGGTCACGGTCGTAGCCTTGCATTGTTGCAGGCTCTAGGATGTCACAACGGATGTTTAGCGTTGCGTCTTCTGTGAATGGGTCCAGTACAGCAGATGCTGCGTCTGGCATCATTACCATGTCAGATTCGTTAATGCCTTTCCAACCAGCTACTGAAGAGCCGTCAAACATTTTGCCTTCTTCGAAGAAGTCTGCATCAACTTGGTGAGAAGGAATAGAGATATGCTGCTCTTTACCTTTTGTATCAGTAAAACGTAAGTCGATAAATTTAACTTCGTTCTCTTGGATCAGGGATAGTACATTTTCTACTGACATCTTGGATAACCTCCAGTGTTATTAATTCGGTATTAGCTCGATTCGGTTGAAACTAGCATTGATTAATGTCTATAAGTGCATTAATCGATGCTGATTTATCTATTGCCAAAAACGTGCCAAAAAAATTATTCCATTAATTTCAATGATTTACTTGTTTTGCGATTTTGCTTAATCTGGTTTTTGCACCAAAATGATCTCTACTTGCACTTTATTGGTGCAATCGTTTGTCTGTGCACCAATATGAGACATAAGCGAGCACCATTCAGCAATGAATTGCCTAAGTTGTCAATCCACTTTTGTTATTTTGCGGGAGATTTGGCTCGCCACTCGCAGGTGATACTTTTTTAGAGTCCTACGAATTTGGCTGCTCAACACTGTACTGAATCAAAGTTAAGCGGATATGAATCGCTAATAAAGAAAAAAGCCTTGGTTCAGATCACATATTTCTGGGTTTTTGTCTAGAATCTGGTATATTATTGACCGTTTTTTAAATCAAGCTAGCGGTTATTATCCAAACTTTTGAGATAAGTGACGGCTACTTTTATGAGTGAATCGAGAATCCATGTCTACTCCACAGATTGATAAGTTAAGAAATATCGCGATCATCGCGCACGTTGACCACGGTAAAACGACTTTGGTTGATAAACTGCTACAACAGTCAGGCACTCTTGAGTCTCGTGGTGAAGCTGAAGAGCGTGTCATGGATTCGAATGACATCGAAAAAGAGCGTGGCATTACAATCCTTGCTAAGAACACAGCAATCAACTGGAATGATTACCGCATCAACATCGTAGATACTCCGGGACACGCGGACTTCGGTGGTGAAGTTGAGCGTATCATGTCTATGGTTGACTCTGTTCTGCTTATCGTTGACGCAGTTGATGGCCCAATGCCTCAAACTCGTTTCGTAACGCAAAAAGCATTCGCACACGGTCTTAAGCCAATCGTTGTAATCAACAAGATTGACCGCCCAGGCGCTCGTCCTGATTGGGTTATGGATCAAGTATTCGACCTTTTCGACAACCTAGGTGCTACTGATGAGCAACTAGACTTCACAGTTGTTTACGCTTCAGCTCTAAACGGTTGGGCAACAATGACTGAAGGCGAAACTGGCGAGAACATGGAACCATTGTTCCAAGCTGTTGTTGATACAGTAGACGCGCCTGCAGTTGACCTTGACGGTCCACTACAAATGCAAATTTCGCAACTTGATTACAGCTCTTACGTAGGTGTTATCGGTGTTGCTCGTGTTACTCGTGGTTCTGTTAAACCAAACCAACAAGTAACTATCGTAAATGCAGAAGGCAAAAAACGTAACGGTAAAGTAGGTACAGTTCTTGGTTACCTAGGTCTTGACCGTCACGAAGTTGAGCAAGCTAACGCTGGCGACATCATTGCAATCACTGGTCTTGGTGAGCTGAAAATTTCAGACACTATCTGTGACATAAACAATGTTGAAGCAATGACTCCGCTTTCTGTTGATGAACCAACAGTAACAATGACGTTCCAAGTAAACACTTCTCCGTTCGCGGGTAAAGAAGGTAAGTTCGTTACTTCACGTAACATCCTTGAGCGTCTAGAGAAAGAACTAGTACACAACGTTGCACTACGTGTTGAAGAAACTGATAACCCAGATCGTTTCCGTGTTTCAGGTCGTGGTGAACTTCACCTATCTATCCTGATCGAAAACATGCGTCGTGAAGGCTTCGAGCTAGCTGTATCTCGTCCAGAAGTTATCATCAAGAAAGACGAAGATGGCAACCTAACTGAACCGTTTGAAACTGTGACTATCGACGTGCTTGAAGAGCACCAAGGTGGCATCATGGAAAACATCGGTCTACGTAAAGGTGAGCTAACTGATATGTCTCCAGATGGCAAAGGCCGTGTTCGCATGGACTTCATGATGCCTTCTCGTGGTCTTATCGGTTTCCAAACTGAGTTCCTAACTCTAACGTCTGGCTCTGGTCTTCTTTACCACTCATTTGATCACTACGGTCCTCACAAAGGCGGCGTAATCGGTCAACGTAACAACGGTGTTCTAATCTCGAACGCGACTGGTAAAGCTCTGACTTACGCACTATTCAACCTACAAGAACGTGGTCGTCTATTTGCTGAGCACGCGGATGAAGTATACGAAGGCCAAATCATCGGTATTCATAACCGTTCAAACGACCTAACAGTAAACTGTCTGAAAGGTAAGCAGCTAACGAACGTTCGTGCATCTGGTACTGATGAAGCACAGGTTCTTTCGCCACCTATCCGTCACACTCTAGAGCAAGCTCTTGAGTTCATCGACGAAGACGAACTAGTAGAAGTAACGCCAGTAAGCATTCGTATCCGTAAGAAGCTTCTTACTGAAAACGAACGTAAGCGTGCAGCACGTCCAGCTAAGGCTTAATTGCCAGCTGACTAGCTTCTAGCTAACAAGCCATAAAGAAAGCCCCGAGTAGCCTAGCTGCTCGGGGCTTTTGTTTTTTTTAGTTTGTTTAGATTCGAGTAAACGAGATGCGGGATACGAAGAGCGTATTTAGGCTGGAGATAGTCAGCCACTAAGAGGGTGACTATCTTTGGTACCCGTTCTCTTTTATCCATTTCCTGTCATCGAATCGTCATTCCAGAATTGAGGAGCGAGATATCAGGAATCTTTTTACGGGGTAGAAGAGATTCCCTATCAGGCTCGTGCCTAGCTGTAGGGAATGACGGAAGTCTGTTTGGTGGTTACAAATAAACGAGGTGTGGGGTACAAAGAGCGCGTTTAGACGAAGATAGTCAGGTACTAAGAGGGGGAGTATCTTCGGTGTCCGTTCTCTTTTATCCATTGCCTGTCATCGAATCGTCATTCCAGAATTGAGGAACGAAATATCTGGAATCTCTTTTCGATATGCACAGGCGGCAGGCAAGAGATGTTCACTAAGCTAGAGAGCAGCTTTTATTGCTAAGTAACTTTCAATGAACTGCACTCGTTCCGCGACCGATATAAACGGCACTTCAACAACCTCATAACCAAGTTCTTGATAGACTGTTACTAACGCGTGGTGAATCTCTAGCGCCTCTTCAAACGGATAAGGTCTCACATCATCTTGTACATAAATTGAAGCCTCAGGACGACAGAACAACACTTGGGGGTGGTAACCTTGGCTCGCATCTCGGTAGGTTGTGTTTATCTCTAGTTTCGCCTGAGCCAAATAGCCACAAATGTCTGGAATGGCACGATCGAGAAAGGCAACTGGATGCTGACTGGCTTGGTCTTTTTGTTCGCTCATGACGGTTAAACATAGGCGAGCAAAGCCCGGAAGGTCTAACCAAGGTAAGATACCGTTCTCAAGTTGGCTCTGCTGTTCGATTAACTGGCGAGAGGACTCAGCGAAAGTGGGGTAACCCGCATCACCCAAGGCATTGATCAATGTGGTTTTTCCGGCGCCAGGGCCGCCAGTAATAATGATTGGGTTCATACGGGCTTATCTTATTTGTGTCTACGGGCGTTATTTCTGGTTCAGTTGAGCAAGGAATTTATCCGATTCGGCGATCGCAGCATTCATTTGTTCTATTGCGTAGGCGATGTCTTTTTCTAAGCTCATAAACTCACCCTGCAGTGAACCGACAGCGCTCGCATTGAGGTTGTGCTTCAAGTAAAGCGTGTTGTCGCGAAGGGTGTTGAGCACAGGGTCCATTTTCTTCTCGGCGCGCTTCATTGCTGACAGCATCGTTTGGTAAGACGATTTAGTTTCACGAAGCTTTTGCTCGCTCGAGCGGCGCAGTGAATCACTGGTGTAGAGATCTAATTCACTCTGCCACTCTTCAAACAGCGCATCGGACACATCTTCAATCGCAGCAATGCGATCACTGACATTTTGTGCGGCTTTCTCGCTGTCTTGGTATTTATCATTAATCTTGTTGTACATGTCTTCAAGGTCGCCGCCACTGAAATTAGTCAGGCTACTCAAGGCTTCAAGTGCGCTAGTAAACTCTTCCTGAGCATCCTGCTGCGACTCTTTAGCGTCTTCCACTCTATCGACCATAATGTCACGCTTGTGGTAACCCACTTGCTCCATTGCGGAGTAATAAGCTGATTGGCATCCAGTAAGAGTAAAAATAGAGAGGACTATAACTATTAAATAAGGCATCCTAGTTTCCTATAGTTAAATGATATCAATCGTAGTAAATAACTGCTTAACCTAGCTTGTTAAAATGCTCGATAACGGCGTTAGAATTTTTGATTGTAGAATAACTACTTATCAAAAAATTTGCCTTGTTCTCAAGCCTTTTTCCTGCGCTATTTTTGAACATTTACTTACTGTGATTAATATGTCGGAATATTAATTAGGACTATGAACGAGTTACAAGGGAGTTACAAGTTGAAGATAAAAAAGGTCGCCACACTCAGTATTCAGTTTTCTCGCTACCTTTTAGCGCGGATGACGCACGATAGAGTCAATGTGAATGCGGGCTACTTGGCGTACATTACCTTGCTCTCGATCGTACCGATGCTGACGGTTCTGCTCTCTATCTTGTCGTCATTCTCCATCTTTGCTGATGTTGGTATCGTGATTCAAAACTTCGTTATTACCAACTTTGTTCCCGCGTCTGGGGATGCGGTGCACGGCGCCTTGTTAGAGTTCGTTGCCAATACCGGAAAAATGACGGCGGTGGGTAGTGTGTTCTTATTTATTGCAGCGCTGATGCTGATCTCGAATATTGATAAGAACTTAAACTACATCTGGCGTGTCGACGAGAAGCGTCGTGCGGTGCTGTCTTTCTCTATGTACTGGATGGTGCTCACGCTTGGACCTATTCTAGTTGGGGCGAGCATTGCAGCCACTTCTTATGTGACATCATTGAGCTTGCTGCAAAACGAAGTGGTGTCTGGCGCCTTTAATACCGTGATTCGCAAACTTCCTTTGATTCTCTCTTTCTTTGCGTTTTTCGGTCTGTACCTGTTGGTTCCCAACAAAAAGATACACTTTTCTCATGCGGCTGCAGGTTCTCTAGTGGCGGCTCTGTTGTTCGAACTCAGTAAGAAAGGTTTCGCGGCTTACATAACTCAATTCCCTTCTTACCAGTTGATTTATGGCGCATTAGCGGCAATACCAATTCTTTTTGTATGGGTTTATTTGTGCTGGTTGATTGTGCTGGTGGGTGCTGAGGTGACCGCTGCATTGGGTGAGCAGGAACAGTGGAGTGACTCGAAAGAAATGGTACACTCGTCGGATAAAGACAAAATCACAGAGCAAGGAAACAACAGTGATAGCACTGATCCAGAGAGTAAGTGAAGCTGCCGTCCGTGTTGATGGCGAAGTAGTTGGTGAGATTGAGCAAGGCTTATTGGTTCTGTTAGGCGTAGAAAAAGGTGATGACGAAGCCAAAGCCAAACGTTTGATGGAACGAGTGACCACTTATCGTGTCTTTGGAGATGAAGACGATAAAATGAACCTCAACGTGAAGCAGGTAGAAGGTAAGGTATTAGTGGTGTCTCAATTCACTCTGCCGGCCGATACCAAGAAAGGGACTCGAGCAGGGTTCTCTCGTGGTGCTCACCCAGAAGATGCTGAGCGTCTTTACAACTATTTCTCTAACCAGTGTGAATCAGTGTTGCCAACGGAACGTGGCCGATTCGCTGCCGACATGAAAGTGTCTTTGGTTAATGATGGCCCAGTGACATTCTGGCTGCAGGTTTAGGCTTAAAGGAATAAGCATGTTTAAACTCATAACACCAACCACCGAAAATCAGCTAAACAAGTATTACCATTTTCGTTGGCAAATGCTCCGTGAACCTTGGCGAATGCCGGTAGGTTCTGAGCGCGATGAATATGACCCAATGAGTCACCATCGCATGATTGTTGATGGTCGCGGTCGCCCGATGGCGATTGGTCGTCTGTATATCACCCCAGATCTGGAAGGTCAGATCCGCTACATGGCGGTGAAGAAATCTCGCCAAAGTAAAGGCATGGGTTCGTTGATTCTAGTCGCACTTGAGTCATTGGCTCGCCAAGAGGGTGCTAAGCGCTTGGTGTGTAATGCACGTGAAGATGCGATCTCATTCTATGAGAAGAATGAATTTGAACGTCGCGGTGAGATTAACGATCAACGTGGCCCTGTGCGTCACCAACAGATGGTTAAGCATCTTGACCCAATGGCAGACGTTCTGCGTAAGCCTGAGTGGTGTAATGAGCTTCAGCAGCGCTGGGAACATCAGATCCCGATCAGTGACAAGATGGGCATCAAGATCAACCAATACACGGGTTACCAATTTGAGTGTAGTGCTCAGCTGAATCCTAACTTGAACCCGCATAATACCATGTTTGCAGGCTCTGCCTTTACCTTAGCGACCTTAACTGGTTGGGGGATGACTTGGTTATTGATGAAAGAACGCGGGCTGACCGGTGATATCGTGCTGGCAGACAGTAATATTCGTTATCGTCACCCGGTTGAGCAAAACCCTGTTGCCTCTACTTCATTGGATGGGATCAGTGGTGACTTGGACCGCCTTGCGTCAGGAAGAAAGGCACGTATCATCATTCACGTGACCATTCATAGCGGCGATGTGGAAGCGGTAGAGTTTACGGGAACCTATATGCTGATCCCTGACTACAAAAAGCGATTATCAACAGACTCCAACGTAAACGTATAGCTGACACTGGCTAACAGATACAGATACAGATACAGATACAGATTAAAGATACAAGGCGCTACTCCTGTGGAGTGGCGCTTTTTTGTTGGCAGTCGTTAATCTCCGAATACTCAGCTTGGGTGAGCTTTCCTGAGATTTGATGGCATGGGTCCGATAGGGTAATCGAGAGGGTGTGTTGCTCGGCTTTAAGCAAGTCGAGTTCTCCAGAAGCCTCGCCATTGAGCGTTTGAACCCTTTGTTCGCCTTGCTCTGCTGCTGATGCACCAATAATGTGCATCGGTTCGAGAGTGAAGCGCCCACGGTCAAAATGCGCATTAAGCTCTGGAATTTCAAACACGTTATCAGTCGATGTTTCAGAAAGCTTGTCATTAAAGGTCATCACACCCTGGCGAACGCTGCCAGTGAGTTGCCCTGTGGTTGAGTAACCGAGCATCAGAGAGTCGCCATATAAACCTGCGGCTTGAAGTTCAAACTCGCCATAACCGGTTGCATCGAGTGGTAATTCAAGTCGCTGCAGCATAGGCGCTATCGGTAACCCATCGGCAGAAATATCTAAGCTCCATGGCTTGCTGATTTGGTTAAAGTCGAGTGTTGCATTGGCTTCAATGTAGCCATTCCTGAGTGGTGCAAACAGACGTGTCAGCGACCATTTCCCTTGTTCGCTATTCATCTCAACCACAGGCTGTGCGCTGAGAATATTTTGATAGCTGGCATCATTGGCGCTCGCCATCAGCTTCCCTTGCCACAGGCCTAGCTTTCTATCTTGCAGCAGCTGGACTTGATGCCCCTCGACATGTAATCCAGAGACCTGCCAGTAAGGTTGTTGTGCGAGTTGGATAAGTTGGCTGCGTTCTATGTTAAGTCGGTTAATCTCGACGTTCTGGAGTTGTGTAAGCCAAGGTATTAGTCGAGCTACGACTAGAGGGCTATCTTGGTTTTCGGTAATCCACTTGATCCCTTGCAGGTCGAGCTGCGCTAATTCAATATTGCTAGGGGTGACTTCGCCATTGAGCTGAACAGTGCCTTGTAGGAATTGAGTATAGAAATCCTCAATCAGAATCCGGTTTGCTTCTAGGTTGAGCTTTAGGCTTGGCTCGATGAACATGTCATCATCAATGGTCACTCCTTCTGCTTGCAGAGAGAAAATGGCTTTCTGTTGTTTCCAGATTTCAAAAGGCAGTTGGATATTTTCTAATGAGGCATCAAAGGCTGCGAGGTGGCCATCTTGCCACTCTACGTCACTACGTAGAATATCTAAGCTATTGATGTGATTGATCTGAATACCTGCCACATCCCACTCTTTGCTTATTAGGCTTTGGGTCTGTTTCTGATTGAGTCGTAAGCCATCGACGGTCACATTCACCAACGACCAATCTTGTTGATACTGCTCTGCTTGTCCGGAAATCTTGGCGCCACGCCAGTCAAACGAAGCACCATAAAGGGTGCTGTCACTCGGCTTGAGGTCTAGGTCAATCAACAGGTTATCGAATGCTTCACCTTGCCAATACAGTTGTGAGGCAGAGAGTTGGGTTTTTCCATAAGGGAGAAGTGAATTGTCGTTGTTCCATTTTGGGTCGGAGATCTGCAGGTCGATGCCTCGCGCATTAAACTCTGGCGTCGAAAAGTCGAGATTGTTGATAGCCAGCTGGTGGAGCTTGATGTTTGGCTGGGTAAATAAAGAAGTCAGTGTTTTTAGATCGTCTGCCTCTAACTGCAGGCCACTGATCAAAACAGATTCAAAGACCAGTTTGGCCTCTGTCATCGAGCTGGGGCTGAACCAAAGATCGATCTTGTCGATATACAGAGGTGTCTGCTTTTCTGGTTGGCTTTGGGTGATGCCCATTAAGGTGATGTGATAAGGCGCCTGATACTCAACATCTTCAATAAGTACAGGTTGTTCAATCGTATGTTTGATAAAAAAGTTAGCAACATCTGCACGGTATTGGGTCTGCAGGCTTAATAGCAACGCTGCGATAGTTGCAACGGCGATAGCCAACACAATGCCGAACACCATGAATACCTTTTTCATTCCCTGAAAGCCTTAAATTTCAATAGTCTCAAAACAGAGTGGAACAAAAAGGGGCAAGCAGCAACAAAAAAGCCCCTCAAAAGAGGGGCTTGCTACAAAAATATCACTTTAAATTGGGCGTTCGCTTTTGGCTAAGCCCGAGCAGATGATTGGGTTAGTCCAGTTGAGGGCCAGCCGCAACCAGTGATTTACCTTCAGCGTTGTCTGTGTACTTATCAAAGTTGTTGATGAAGCGCTCGGCTAGATCTTTCGCTTTGCTTTCCCATTGTAGAGGGTCAGTGTACGTATCGCGTGGGTCAAGGATTGCTGGGTCAACATCGTGAAGCGCTAGAGGCACTTCTAGGTTAAACATAGGGATAACCTTAGTTTCAGCGTTGTCGATTGAGCCATCTAGGATAGCGTCGATGATGCCGCGAGTATCTTGGATAGAGATACGTTTACCAGTACCGTTCCAACCTGTGTTCACTAGGTAAGCTTCAGCGCCAGCCGCTTCCATACGCTTCACAAGCACTTCAGCGTATTGAGTTGGGTGAAGAGTTAAGAATGCCGCACCAAATGCCGCAGAGAACGTTGGTGTTGGTTCAGTAATACCACGCTCAGTGCCCGCTAGTTTCGCAGTGAAGCCAGATAGGAAGTGGTACTTCGTTTGCTCTGGAGTCAGTTTAGAAACGGGTGGTAGTACACCGAATGCATCAGCAGTCAGGAAGATAACCTTTTGAGCGTGACCGGCTTTTGATACTGGCTTGACGATGTTGTCGATGTGGTGAATTGGGTAAGAAACACGAGTGTTCTCAGTTTTTGAACCGTCATCAAAATCGATAGAACCATCACCACGAACCGTTACGTTCTCTAGTAGTGCATCACGACGGATTGCATTGTAGATTTCAGGTTCTGCTTCTTTAGATAGACGAATAGTCTTCGCGTAACAACCACCTTCGAAGTTGAAGATACCATCGTCGTCCCAACCGTGCTCATCATCACCGATTAGCTCACGTTTAGGATCGGTTGAAAGCGTAGTTTTACCTGTACCAGATAGGCCGAAGAATATCGCTACATCGCCTTTCTCGCCTACGTTTGCACTACAGTGCATTGAAGCAATACCTTGCAGAGGAAGTAGGTAGTTCATCATTGCAAACATGCCTTTCTTCATCTCACCGCCGTACCAAGTACCACCGATGATTTGAACGCGCTCTGTTAGGTTGAAAGCAACGAAGTTTTCAGAGTTTAGACCCTGCTTTTCCCAGTTAGGGTTAGTTGTTTTAGCACCGTTCATTACCACGAAATCAGGTTCGAACGTTGCTAGCTCTTCGTCAGTTGGACGAATGAACATGTTCTTAACGAAGTGCGCTTGCCACGCTACTTCAGTGATAATACGTACACTTAAGCGCGTATCAGGGTTAGCACCACAATAACCGTCGATGACAAACAGGCGCTTGCCAGATAGCTGAGTTGTCACAAGCTCTTTCAGCTCATTCCATACTTCAGTTGTAATCGGTTTGTTGTCATTTTTGCCTTGATCTGACCACCACATGGTATCGCGGGTCGTGTCATCTTTAACAATGTACTTATCTTTTGGTGAGCGGCCAGTAAAGATACCAGTGTCTACCGCAACAGAGCCTAGTTCCGTTACTACGCCTTTTTCGTAGCCTTCCAAACCTGGCAGTGTTTCTTCAACGAATAACTGCTCGTAGCTAGGATTACGAAGAACTTCAGTAACGCCAGTCAGTCCGTGCTTAGTTAGATCAATTTGTGCAGCCTTTGTATGTTCCATAACGGTCATAGGTGCTCCTTGTAGGATATTTTGTAGGGATTTTGTATTAATTTTTTATTGTTATCTGCTCACCATGCTAGCAACGAGACTCGGGGGAAACAGGGATACAGCTCAAAAAATATCCATATTAACCATGGGGTTTTAAGCGCCTCGTCACATATTGGCCCAACTAGTCTATCCTGTACGCAAACCTTTGCGCTAGGGGCGAGAACATTATTAATTGATTAAAATTAAGCGGTGATTTTATTACGAGATGTTACGGAGTTTGCGCTATTTTGATCACAAAAAAGGCCAGCTGAGTGCTGACCTTTTTGGGGTAAATTACGTGTTTTTGGTACGCCGTAAATTAATGAACCGTATTGCTGCCTTTATCTGCTGCTTCTGCGTACAGTGCATCAACATCATTCTTGTCGAACGAGTAGTTTGTGCCACAGTAATCGCAGTGTAGACCAACGCTTCCTTCGGTGCTTAGGATGTCGTAGATCTCTTCTTGAGCAACAGTAATGATTGCTGCTGCACTTCGATCACGTGAACAGCCACAGAAGAACTCAACCGGTTGTGGTGTGAATAGCTGTACTTTCTCTTGGTTGTACAAACGGTAAAGCAGTTCGTTCGCTTCTAGAGTGAATAGCTCTTCGTTTTTAACGGTGTCTGTTAGTTGCTCTAGGTGTTCGAAGTCGTCTGGAGTACCAGTACCATCAGGCATTACTTGTAGCAACATACCAGCAGCGTATGCTTTGCCTTCATGCTCACCAGTGCGCAGCCATAGACGAGTCTTAAGCTGTTCAGAGTTAGCGAAGTAGCCTTCAAGCACTTGTGCAAGCGTGTCACCTTCAAGACCAACGATACCTTGGTAACGTTCACCTTTCTTAGGATCGATGGTGATCACTAGGTGACCTTTACCCATTAGGTCATGTAGACCTGCGTCGTCTGCGATATCGCCTTCAAAGCGAGCAACACCACGGATCTTCTGATCGTGATCGCCATTGATAACTGCTAGAGATACTGGGCCGTCACCTTGCAATTGCATCGTGATCGAACCTTCAAACTTTAGGGTCGCAGTTAATAGCGTTGTTGATACCAATAGCTCACCCAGTAGTTTTTGCACTGGTGCTGGGTATTCCTTGCTAGAAATAATTTGTTGGTACGCTTCATCCATTTGTACCAATTCACCACGTACTGATAGGTCTTCAAATAGGTAGCGATTTAAAACATTACTTGTAGACATTGGGTCTGCCATTTGGCTATTCCTTCTAGCTTATTGATGCTTGAACTTGATGATGTCACGACGTTGCTTCTTATCAGGGCGACGCTCTGGAGCTGGGTTATGAGCATTCAGTTTACGTTGTGTCGCAAACTCTTCTCTTTTTGCCAAACTCTCGGTGGTTTCTTCATAGAGGGTTTGAGCGATCGGAGCTCCACCACGATGGGCTGAGATTTTCTCGATCGTTACCGTCTTTTCTTCATTACCTTGGCGCAGTGTAATCACAGCCCCAAGTTCGACAATTTTACTTGGCTTGCTGCGCTGACCATTATAGTGGACTTTACCACCATCGACCATGTTGCGAGCAATAGACCGGGTTTTGTAAAAACGAGCTGCCCACAACCATTTATCGAGTCTGACAGCTTCATTAGCAGTTTTCATATAGGGCTGTGCCTTATTAAGTGAGAAATGAATGCGGTTTAACTGTAATGAACAGTGCGCAACATGTTTTTGATGATGCTTATCACATTAAGTAGAAGCTTAAAGTGGAGGCGGTTGTCATTTTTTTCAAGTCATAATACAAAATAGCCATGTTATACCGATTTATCGATTTGCTATGGTATAGTTCAGGATCTTATTGCTTAAATAAGCTTGGTATCGAACGAATGAATAAAAAAGCTGAAAGTTTAATGATTTGCAGCGTTTGTCGTCATGAAAAGGGACTAGGAAAGTGAACTTTTTAGAGCTCAAGAATCGCGTGGGGAGTTCTCCTATGTTGAGCCGCTTATTAGAGAATGGAATTTTACTTCAGCAGAAACTAAGCCTAGCGACCTGCTGTGTATTGATTGCAACCTCCGCATGGATTTTAGGACAGCTTGCATGGTTTATCGAACCTGCCGAGCAAACCGTCGTGCCTTGGGTAGCAACGGCTTCATCGTCTTCAGCACCTCAATCGACCCTTGATATCTCTTCTTTGCAGCAGAGCAACATGTTTGGTGCTTATAACCCAAGCACGCCCGCTGTGGTTGAACAGCAAGTTATCCAAGATGCGCCTAAGACGCGTTTAAACCTCGTTTTAGTGGGCGCAGTCGCGAGCTCAAATCCAAAACTGAGCTTAGCAGTGATCGCCAATCGCGGCACGCAAGCGACCTACGGGATTAATGAAGAGATTGAAGGCACCCGAGCCAAGCTAAAAGCGGTATTAATCGATCGCGTAATCATTGATAACTCAGGACGAGACGAAACCTTGATGCTTGAAGGTATTGAGTACAAGCGTCTGGCCGTATCAGCGCCTGCTGCACCTCGTAGCTCTTCTTCAGTTCGTGGTAATAACCCGGCTTCTGCAGAAGAGAAGCTTGATGAAATTAAAGCGAAAATAATGAAAGATCCGCAACAAATCTTCCAATATGTTCGACTGTCTCAGGTGAAGCGCGACGATAGCGTTATTGGTTATCGTGTGAGCCCTGGCAAAGATTCAGAACTTTTTAACTCAGTAGGGCTCCAAAACGGAGATATTGCTACTCAATTAAATGGTCAAGACCTGACTGACCCCGCCGCTATGGGCAACATATTCCGTTCTATCTCCGAGCTGACAGAGTTAAACCTCGTCGTCGAGAGAGATGGTCAACAACATGAAGTGTTTATTGAATTTTAAAACTTTGCGTCTAACGAAGGACGAAAGTGTAGGAGAAGTACGTGAAGCATTGGTTTAAGAAAAGTGCATGGTTATTGGCAGGAAGCTTAATCTGCACACCCGCAGCCATCGCGAGTGATTTTAGTGCCAGCTTTAAAGGCACTGATATTCAAGAGTTTATTAATATTGTTGGTCGTAACCTAGAGAAGACCATCATCGTTGATCCATCGGTGCGCGGAAAAATCGATGTACGCAGCTACGACGTATTGAATGAAGAGCAATATTACAGCTTCTTCTTAAACGTATTAGAGGTGTATGGCTACGCGGTCGTTGAAATGGACTCGGGTGTTCTTAAGATCATCAAAGCTAAAGATTCGAAAACTTCGGCAATCCCTGTTGTTGGTGACCGTGATTCGATCACTGGCGATAGCGTAGTGACACGGGTAGTGACGGTTCGTAATGTATCGGTTCGTGAACTTTCTCCTCTGCTTCGTCAACTGAACGACAATGCTGGCGCGGGTAACGTTGTGCACTACGACCCAGCCAACATCATCCTTATTACAGGCCGAGCGGCGGTAGTAAACCGTTTAGCTGAAATCATCAAGCGTGTTGACCAAGCGGGTGATAAAGAGATTGAAGTTGTTGAGCTAAAGAACGCTTCAGCGGCAGAGATGGTGCGCATTGTTGATGCTCTAAGTAAAACCACAGATGCGAAGAATACGCCTGCATTCCTACAACCTAAACTGGTTGCCGATGAACGTACCAATGCGATTCTTATTTCTGGTGACCCTAAGGTTCGTAGCCGCCTAAGAAAGCTAATCGAGCAGCTTGATGTCGAAATGGCAACCAAGGGCAACAACCAAGTTATTTATCTTAAGTATGCAAAAGCAGAAGACTTAGTCGATGTACTGAAAGGCGTGTCGGATAACCTGCAACAAGAGAAACAATCATCAACCAAAGGCAGTTCATCGCAACGCAACCAAGTAATGATCTCAGCTCACAGTGATACCAACTCTTTGGTAATTACAGCGCAGCCAGACATCATGAATGCTCTACAAGATGTTATTGCCCAGTTAGATATTCGTCGTGCTCAGGTATTGATCGAAGCCTTGATTGTTGAAATGGCAGAAGGTGACGGCGTTAACCTTGGTGTGCAATGGGGTAATCTAGAAACGGGTGCAGTGATTCAGTATGGCAATACAGGAGCATCGATTGGTAATGTTATGGTTGGTATAGAAGAAGCAGAAGACCAAACTAGTACTGAATATTACACTGATAATAATGGCAATCGAGTTCCATATAGCGTGACTGAATCTGGCGACTATTCAACCTTAGCCTCAGCTCTTTCAGGCGTTAATGGCGCTGCAATGAGTGTGGTGATGGGCGACTGGACTGCATTGATCAGTGCGGTAGCAACCGATTCCAACTCAAATATCCTATCTTCTCCAAGTATTACCGTAATGGATAACGGCGAAGCGTCGTTCATTGTGGGTGAAGAGGTCCCGGTTCTAACTGGTTCAACGGCAGGTTCAAGTAACGATAACCCATTCCAAACGGTTGAACGTAAAGAAGTGGGTATCAAGCTAAAAGTAGTCCCACAAATCAACGAAGGTGACTCAGTTCAGCTGCAAATAGAACAAGAAGTATCGAACGTATTAGGCGCAAATGGCGCGGTTGATGTGCGTTTTGCTAAGCGTCAATTGAATACGTCGGTGATTGTTCAAGATGGCCAAATGTTGGTGCTTGGTGGCTTGATTGACGAGCGTGCATTAGAGAGTGAATCTAAGGTGCCATTCTTGGGTGATATCCCAGTGCTAGGGCACTTGTTCAAATCAACCAGTACTCAGGTTGAGAAAAAGAACCTAATGGTATTCATTAAGCCAACCATTATTCGTGATGGCATGACGGCGGATGGTATCACTCAGCGTAAATACAACTTCATCCGAGCTGAGCAGTTGTACAAGGCTGAGCAAGGTTTGAAACTGTTGGATGACGATAATATCCCTGTATTGCCTAAATTTGGTGCCGATATGAATCACCCGGCTGAAATCCAAGCCTTCATCGATCAAATGGAAACAGAATAATGGCTGAATTGGTAGGGGCGGCACGTACTTATCAGCGCTTGCCGTTTAGCTTTGCGAATCGCTACAAGATGGTGTTGGAGTATCAGCACCCAGAACGTGCGCCGGTGCTTTATTATGTGGAGCCTCTGAAATCGGCAGCGATCATTGAAGTAAGCCGTGTGGTGAAAAATGGCTTCACGCCACAAGCGATCAACGCAGACGAATTTGATAAAAAACTGACCGATGCTTATCAGCGTGACTCGTCGGAAGCTCGTCAGCTAATGGAAGACATTGGTGCCGACAACGACGATTTCTTCTCACTAGCAGAAGAGCTACCACAAGACGAAGACTTGCTCGAATCGGAAGACGATGCGCCAATCATCAAGTTAATCAATGCGATGTTGGGTGAGGCGATCAAAGAAGGTGCTTCGGATATTCATATCGAAACCTTTGAGAAGTCACTGTCTATCCGTTTCCGTATTGATGGTGTGTTACGTGATGTGTTAGCGCCGAGCCGTAAACTGGCTCCGCTGTTGGTTTCGCGTGTAAAGGTTATGGCTAAGTTGGATATTGCAGAAAAACGCGTGCCACAGGATGGTCGTATTTCTTTGCGTATCGGTGGCCGAGCGGTCGATGTTCGTGTATCAACCATGCCTTCTTCGCACGGTGAGCGTGTGGTAATGCGTCTGTTGGATAAGAACGCTACTCGTCTAGACCTGCACAGTTTAGGCATGACGGCTGAGAACCACGAAAACTTCCGTAAGCTTATTCAGCGCCCACACGGCATTATCTTGGTTACCGGTCCTACGGGTTCTGGTAAATCAACGACCTTGTACGCTGGCCTGCAAGAACTCAACAGTAACGAGCGAAATATCTTAACCGTTGAAGATCCAATCGAATTTGATATTGATGGTATTGGCCAAACGCAGGTAAACCCTAAGGTTGATATGACCTTTGCGCGTGGTTTACGTGCCATTCTTCGTCAAGATCCCGATGTGGTAATGATTGGTGAGATACGTGACTTGGAGACCGCAGAGATCGCTGTTCAAGCCTCTTTAACCGGTCACTTAGTAATGTCGACTCTTCACACCAATACGGCAATCGGTGCGATCACGCGTCTGCGTGATATGGGCATCGAACCCTTCTTGATCTCCTCTTCGCTGCTGGGTGTTTTGGCTCAGCGCTTGGTTCGCACCCTGTGTAACGACTGTAAAGAACCTTACGAAGCGGATAAAGAACAGAAAAAACTGTTTGGGTTTAAGAAGAAAGACAGCCTGACGCTTTACCATGCCAAAGGGTGTGAAAGCTGCAGCCACAAAGGCTATCGAGGCCGTACCGGTATTCATGAGCTATTGATGATTGACGATTCGGTGCAAGAGCTGATTCATAGTGAAGCTGGCGAACAGGCGATTGAGAAAGCAATTCGTGGCACAACACCAAGTATTCGAGATGATGGCTTGAGCAAAGTTCTGAAAGGGGTAACGTCCCTAGAAGAAGTGATGCGCGTGACCAAGGAAGTCTAGTATGGCGGCATTTGAATACAAAGCACTGGATGCGAAGGGTAAAAGCAAAAAGGGCTCGATTGAAGCGGATAACGCTCGTCAGGCTCGCCAACGCTTAAAGGAACAAGGCTTGATGCCGGTTGAGATGACCGAAGCTAAGGCCAAAACTGCGAAAGGTGCTCAGCCTTCGACCAGCTTTAAGCGTGGTATCAGCACGCCAGACCTTGCTTTGATTACTCGCCAAATTTCCACCTTGGTGCAATCAGGCATGCCGCTAGAAGAGTGTTTGAAGGCCGTTGCCGAGCAATCTGAAAAGCCACGTATTCGAACCATGTTACTGGCGGTTCGTTCGAAGGTAACGGAAGGTTATTCGCTAGCCGATAGCTTGGCTGATTACCCTCACATCTTTGATGAACTGTTTAGGGCCATGGTAGCAGCTGGTGAGAAATCAGGTCACTTAGATGCGGTATTGGAGCGACTGGCCGATTACGCAGAAAACCGTCAGAAGATGCGTTCTAAGTTGCTGCAAGCGATGATCTACCCTGTGGTGCTGGTGGTGTTTGCGGTGACGATTGTTTCGTTCCTGCTGGCAACCGTGGTACCTAAGATCGTTGAACCAATTATCCAAATGGGCCAAGAACTTCCTCAATCGACACAATTTTTATTGGCATCGAGTGAATTTATCCAGAATTGGGGCATCCAATTACTGTTGTTGATCATCGGTGTGATTGTGTTGATTAAGACCGCGCTGAAAAAGCCGGGTGTTCGTATGAGTTGGGATCGCAAGCTATTAAGCATTCCACTCATCGGCAAGATCGCGAAAGGGATTAATACCTCTCGTTTTGCACGAACACTCTCTATCTGTACCTCGAGTGCGATTCCTATCCTTGAAGGGATGAAGGTGGCGGTAGATGTGATGTCGAATCACCATGTGAAGCAGCAAGTACTGCAGGCGTCAGACAGTGTTAGAGAGGGGGCAAGCCTACGTAAAGCGCTCGATCAAACCAAACTCTTCCCTCCAATGATGCTGCATATGATCGCCAGTGGTGAGCAGAGTGGTCAGTTGGAACAGATGCTGACAAGAGCGGCGGACAACCAAGACCAAAGCTTTGAATCGACGGTGAATATCGCGTTAGGTATCTTTACGCCAGCACTTATCGCTTTGATGGCAGGCTTGGTGCTGTTCATTGTGATGGCGACTCTGATGCCGATGCTTGAAATGAATAATTTGATGAGTGGTTAATCAACTGCTCATAAGACGTTAGTTTTTGGATTAACGAGAAGAAGGACATTATTACCTTCAACTCGCTGTCTGTAATTTGGAGAAAATAATGAAAAACAGAATGAAGAAACAATCAGGCTTTACTCTACTCGAGGTGATGGTTGTTGTGGTTATCCTTGGCGTATTGGCGAGCTTTGTTGTACCTAACCTATTGGGCAACAAAGAGAAGGCTGACCAACAAAAAGCCATCACTGATATCGTGGCGCTAGAGAACGCGCTAGATATGTACAAACTGGATAACAGCGTTTACCCAACAACGGATCAAGGTCTTGATGCATTGGTTTCTAAGCCAAGCAGCCCAGAGCCTCGCAACTACCGCGACGGTGGCTACATCAAGCGTCTGCCAAACGACCCATGGGGTAACGAGTACCAATACCTAAGCCCTGGTGATAACGGCACTATCGATATTTTCACTCTTGGTGCTGATGGCCAAGAAGGTGGTGAAGGTATTGCTGCGGATATCGGCAACTGGAACATGCAGGATTTCCAATAAGCTTCAGCTTATTGTTTGATTCGTTATTGTCGTTTGAAACGTTATTGATGGTAGGACGTAAACAGATGGAGTCTACAAGGTGAAAACTAAGCAAACACAGCCAGGTTTCACCTTGATTGAGATTCTTTTGGTGTTGGTATTACTGTCAGTAACGGCGGTCGCGGTGATCGCGACCATTCCTACCAATAGCAAAGATGTTGCTAAAAAATACGCTCAAAGCTTTTATCAGCGAGTTCAATTACTCAATGAAGAGGCTATTTTGAGTGGTTTGGATTTTGGCGTTCGTGTTGATGAAAAGAAATCGACCTATGTACTGATGGCGCTTAAGTCTGAAGGCTGGCAAGAAGTCGACTTTGAAAAAATTCCCTCTTTAACTGAATTACCGGAAGAACTCGCATTGTCACTGACCCTAGGTGGTGGCGCATGGGAAGACGATGATCGGTTGTTCAACCCAGGAAGCTTGTTTGATGAAGATATGTTTGCTGATCTTGAAGAGGAAAAGAAGCCGAAACCACCACAGATCTACATCTTGTCGAGTGCTGAAATGACGCCATTTGTATTGTCGTTTTATCCAAATACCGGAGACACCATACAAGATGGTTGGCGAATTCGAGTATTGGACAATGGTGTGATTCGACTGCAAGAACCGGGAGAAGAAGATGAAGAGGAATAACCGTTCTCCTTATCGTTCTCGTGGTATGACCCTTGGTTCTCGAGGAATGACGCTGCTTGAGGTATTGGTTGCGCTCGCTATCTTTGCGACTGCCGCGATCAGTGTGATTCGTGCTGTCACTCAGCACATCAATACCCTCAGTTATCTCGAAGAAAAAACCTTCGCTGCTATGGTCGTTGATAATCAAATGGCTTTGGTGATGCTGCATCCTGAGAAGCTAAAAAAAGCGCAGGGCACACAAGAGTTGGCCGAGAGAGAGTGGTTTTGGAAGGTCACGCCAATCGATACTAGCGATGATTTATTAAAGGCGTTTGATGTGAGTGTGGCAACCAGTAAACAAGCTTCTCCAGTGGTCACGGTGCGCAGTTATGTGGTTAATTAAAAGCATGTGGTCAACTAAGAGCATGTTCGCCAATAAGCGTGTGCCTCGTAAACAAGGACTATCTTCGAAAGGGAGAGGCTTTACCTTAATTGAGGTTTTGGTCTCGATCGCTATCTTTGCCACGTTAAGCATGGCGGCTTATCAGGTAGTCAATCAGGTTCAGCGCAGCAACGAGCTTTCAATCGAGCGCAGTGCTCGTTTAAATCAACTGCAACGTAGCTTAGTCATTTTAGATAATGATTTTCGCCAGATGGCGGTACGACAATTTCGTACCAACGGTGAAGAAGCATCATCTAAGCTGATCTTAATTAAAGAGTATTTACTGGATTCCGACAGCGTTGGCATCATGTTTACTCGCCTTGGCTGGCATAACCCACAGCAGCAGTTTCCTCGCGGAGAAGTCACCAAAGTGGGTTACCGCATTAAAGAAGAAACGCTTGAGCGTGTGTGGTGGCGTTACCCCGATACCCCTGCAGGTCAAGAAGGTGTGATTACGCCTTTGCTTGATGATGTTGAAAGCTTGGAATTCGAGTTTTATGACGGAAGCCGCTGGGGGAAAGAGTGGCAAACCGACAAATCGCTACCGAAAGCGGTAAGGTTGAAGCTAACCTTGAAAGATTACGGTGAGATAGAGCGTATTTATCTCACCCCAGGTGGCACGCTAGATCAGGCCGATGATTCTTCAAACAGTGACTCTTCAAGTAGTAATGAGGGGAATAATGACTCATCGAACTAATAAGCTTGCACTGTCAAGGTCTGCCATGGGGCGCAAGCAGCGTGGTGTTGCGCTGATCATTATCCTGATGCTACTGGCGATCATGGCAACCATCGCTGGCAGTATGTCGGAACGCCTGTTTACTCAATTCAAGCGCGTTGGCAATCAATTGAATTACCAACAGGCTTACTGGTACAGCATTGGTGTAGAAGCGCTGGTGCAAGACGGTATTAGGCAAAGCTACAAAGACAGTGATACCGTCAACTTGAGTCAACCATGGGCATTAGAAGAACAGGTATACCCATTGGATTATGGTCAAGTTAAGGGCCGTATTGTTGATGCTCAGGCATGTTTTAATCTCAATGCGTTGGCTGGTGTGACGACGACTTCAAGTAACCAAACACCTTATTTAATTACGGTTTGGCAAACCTTGTTGGAAAACCAAGATGTTGAGCCTTATCAGGCCGAGGTTATCGCACATTCAAGCTGGGAATTTGTTGATAGTGATACCCGAACCACCTCTTCAGCAGGTGTCGAAGACAGTACTTATGAGGCGATGAAGCCATCTTATTTGGCAGCGAATGGCTTAATGGCCGATGAGTCCGAGCTACGCGCGGTTTATCAAGTCACGGGTGAGGTGATGAATAAGGTTCGCCCCTTTGTTTGTGCTCTGCCGAGCGACGATTTCCGTTTGAATGTGAATACTCTTACGGAAAAGCAGGCGCCGTTATTGGAAGCGATGTTTGCCCCCGGCTTAAGTGAATCGGATGCCAAACAGCTGATAGACAAACGCCCATTCGATGGCTGGGATACGGTGGATGCGTTTATGGCTGAACCTGCCATTGTGGGTGTGAGTGCCGAAGTCAGCAAAAAAGCGAAAGCATATTTAACTGTAGATAGCGCCTATTTTGAGCTAGATGCAGAGGTATTAGTTGAGCAGTCACGTGTACGTATACGGACGCTTTTCTATAGTAGTAATCGAGAAACAGTGACGGTAGTACGCCGTCGTTTTGGAGGAATCAGTGAGCGAGTTTCTGACCGTTCGACTGAGTAGCGAACCACAAAGCCCTGTGCAGTGGTTAGTTTGGTCGACAAGCCAACAAGAAGTGATAGCAAGTGGCGAACTGTCTAGCTGGGAGCAGCTTGATGAGTTAACGCCTTACGCTGAAAAGCGCAGCTGTATCGCTTTATTGCCGGGAAATGAATGCTTAATTAAGCGTGTTGAGATCCCGAAAGGTGCTGCTCGCCAGTTCGATTCTATGCTGCCGTTTTTATTAGAAGACGAAGTCGCACAAGATATCGAAGACTTACACCTGACTATTTTAGATAAAGACGCAACGCTCGCGACAGTGTGTGGTGTCGATCGTGAATGGTTAAAGCAAGCGTTAGACCTGTTTCGCGAAGCCAATATTATCTTCCGTAAGGTGTTGCCAGATACACTGGCCGTGCCTTTTGAAGAGCAAGGTATCAGTGCATTACAGATCGACCAGCATTGGCTATTACGCCAAGGCAATTATCAAGCGGTATCGATCAGCGAAGCATGGTTACCGATGTTTTTGCAAAGTGATTGGGTTGTTGCTGATGACGAAGAGCAAGCGACGACTATCTTCAGCTACACCACGATGCCGAACGAAGACATTCAACAGCAAAGCGGCGCGAATTGGCAAGCAAAGCCTGCTGAATTGGTAATGTCTTTGCTGAGCCAACAAGCGATCACAAGCGGCGTAAATTTACTGACTGGCACCTTTAAAACCAAATCTTCATTCAGTAAATATTGGCGTGTATGGCAGAAAGTCGCGATTGCTGCTTGTTTGCTGGTGGCTGTTATTGTGACTCAACAGGTGTTGAAGGTTCAGCAATACGAAGCTCAAGCACAAGCCTACCGCATGGAGAGTGAGCGTATCTTTAGGACTGTGCTGCCAGGTAAACAACGTATTCCGACGGTGAGCTACCTTAAGCGCCAGATGAACGATGAAGCCAAGAAATATGGCGGCTCAGGCGATGGTGACTCTTTGTTGGGGTGGTTAGCGTTGCTGCCGGAAACCTTAGGTCAGGTGAAATCAATTGAAGTCGAAAGCATTCGCTACGATGGTAATCGTTCTGAGATTCGACTTCAGGCGAAAAGTTCTGACTTCCAACATTTTGAGACCGCGAGAGTGAAGCTAGAAGAGAAGTTTACCGTCGAACAAGGTCCATTAAACCGTAATGGCGATGCCGTATTTGGCAGCTTTACTCTTAAACCCCATCAATAACCTGCGTAAGGAGATCAGTGATGAGAAATATGATTGAGCCACTCCAAGCGTGGTGGACTTCAATAAGTCAAAGAGAGCAACGATTAGTTATTGGTTGCTCAATTCTATTGGTGGTCGGTGTCGTTTATTGGGGGTTAATCCAGCCACTCAGTCAGCGAGCTGAACTCGCGCAGAGCCGTATTCAAAGCGAGAAGCAACTACTGGCTTGGGTAACCAATAAAGCCAATGAAGT
The DNA here is from genome assembly GCF_041467855.1 of Vibrio sp. 10N.247.311.51. Taxonomy (NCBI): domain Bacteria; kingdom Pseudomonadati; phylum Pseudomonadota; class Gammaproteobacteria; order Vibrionales; family Vibrionaceae; genus Vibrio; species Vibrio sp. 10N.247.311.51. Next base: position 82,652 of record NZ_JBFSVK010000005.1, read on the forward strand.
GGTTGAGCTAAGAGGCAGTGGCAGCATCAGTGCGAGTCAACCTTTGAATCAATCTGTGCCTGCTTCTATGCGTCGCTTTAATATCGAGCTGATACGTGTACAACCACGTGGCGAGATGTTGCAAGTGTGGGTAAAACCTGTGCCTTTTAATAAGTTCGTTGACTGGCTTACATACCTGAAAGAAAAACAGGGTGTTGAGGTCGAGTTTATGGATATTGATCGCTCTGATAACCCTGGGGTTATTGACGTCAACCGACTACAGTTTAAACGAGGTTAATGTGAAACGCGGTTTATCTTTTAAGTATGGCCTGCTCTTCAGTGGCATCTTTATCGTCTTTTTCTCGGTTAGCTTGTTGCTGCACTTGCCGGCTTCTTTTGCTCTCAAGCAGGCACCTGCTGTACGCGGTTTGAGTATCGAAGGCGTTGAGGGCACCGTTTGGCAAGGCAGCGCCAACAATATCGTGTGGCAGCGCATTAATTACGGTTCAGTACAGTGGGACTTCCAGTTTTCTAAGTTATTTCAAGCCAAAGCAGAACTAGCGGTTCGTTTTGGTCGTAACAGTGACATGAACTTATCAGGTAAAGGGCGTGTCGGGTACAGCATGAGCGGCGCGTATGCAGAAAACTTAGTGGCTTCAATGCCTGCTATGAACGTGATGAAATACGCTCCAGCCATTCCGGTCCCAGTTTCTATTGGTGGACAAGTTGAGCTGACGATTAAGCATGCGGTTCACGCTCAGCCTTGGTGTCAATCTGGCGAAGGTACACTGGCTTGGTCTGGTGCTGCAGTCGACTCTCCTGTTGGTTCGCTAGACCTTGGCCCTGTGATTGCAGACATAACCTGTGAAGACAGCACCATTGCAGCGAAAGGCACTCAGAAGAGCGATCAGGTAGACAGTGAGTTCTCAGCGAGCGTAACACCTAACCAACGCTACACTTCGGCAGCATGGTTTAAGCCGGGTGCGGAATTCCCGCCAGCGATGCAGAGTCAGCTTAAGTGGTTGGGCAACCCTGATAGCCAAGGTAAGTACCAGTTTACTTATCAAGGGCGTTTTTAGCTAAACAGCTAAGAGCTACTAAATTACGAGATATAAAAAACGGGCACCTCATTGAGGTGCCCGTTTTGTTTGAATCATTAGAGCTACAGCGAAGCAAATTCGCCTAGTCTTTACCTTGTAAGATCTCTGCCCACGGTAAGTCTGCATCACCGAGTACAATGAAGTTCGGGTTTTCTAGCGTTTCTCTTTCATTGTACGAAAGCGGCTCTAGTTGAGTACTTAAGATACGTCCGCCAGCTTCTTCAACAATGCACTGTGTTGCGGCTGTATCCCACTCTCCGGTTGGTCCAAGGCGCAGATAACAATCCACAGCACCTTCTGCTACTAAACATGCCTTAAGCGCTGCTGAGCCTAGAGGAACCAAATCATAATTCCATGCTGAGCTCATACGGCTAGTGATGCGATTGATGTCTTGGCGACGGCTGATCGCCATGGCGATTGACTGGTTTGGCAGCTCGTGACGATGCGTTTTGATTTTCACGCTGTCATTAAGGTCTGGGATCTTCCAAGCACCTTTGCCACTGTAAGCGTAATAGCTCACACCAGAAACGGGTGCGTATACCACCCCCATTACTGGCTTGTTATGTTCGATTAGGGCGATAATTGTCGCGAAATCACCACTACGTGCGATGAACTCCTGGGTACCGTCCAGTGGGTCAACTAACCAGTAGCGATCCCACTGAGAACGTTGCTCTAGGCTGATGTCCGCAGCTTCTTCAGACAACACTGGAATATCAGGCGTGAGCTCACTGAGTTTTTTCGAGATCAGCTTATGCGCTGCTAGATCGGCACTGGTGACAGGTGTGTCATCACTCTTGGTGAACTCTTCGTAATCTTTTTTCTCGTAGATCTCTAAGATGAGTTGGCCAGCAGAGCGAGCAATCTCAATGACAGAGGGTAGGAGGTGAGACAAATCTTTTGTTATTGGCATAAATGTTCTCTTACTCTTAGAGCGAGCCTGAATATTCTAGTTATTGTTTAATACACGAAGGCTTAAAAGCAGGGCTGTAATACTACGAGCCTCACAGAAATCGAGATGTGTTAACAGTTCTTCGGCTTGAGCAAGTGGCCAGCGCACAATGTCGAGTGGCTCTGGCTCATCACCTTCTAGCTTTTCTGGGTAGAGGTCTTCTGCGATAAACAGCGTCATTTTGCTAGAGAAGTAAGAGGGCGCAAGGATCACTTCCTTTAGCGGAGTCAGCTTGTTGGCACCGAAGCCAATCTCTTCTTTAAGTTCGCGAACGGCGGCTTCGTTTGGTTGCTCGCCTGGGTCGATAAGCCCTTTCGGAAAGCCCAGTTCATAGCGCTCTGTGCCCGCTGCGTACTCACGCACCAACAGAATATCGCCTTGTTCAGTAATCGGAACCATCATTACTGCGTTGCGGCCGCTAGGCTTCATGCGTTCGTAAGTGCGCTGTTCGCCGTTTGAAAAGCGTAAATCGAGAGACTCGATAGAGAATAGTTTTGATTGAGCGACAGTTTGCTGAGCCAAAATCTCTGGCTTGGTCCTTTTTGTCATTGCGCTCGCTCCTTAGCTCATTGGAATTCTTTCTTATAAAGTCATTCTAATATAGGGGAAATGACGTTGAGTTCCTAGATCCGAGTTTTCATATCCGAGAATTATTAGAGCAGGAACCGATTGCGATCACTTGAATACCTTACTTAAGATGGTAACCAACCGAGAATTCGGGTTATTTCGTTTAGGAATACAAGAGCATAGGGGGAGCGTATCCACTTAGCCCTAAAACAAAAAAGGTTGATGCTTGCGCATCAACCTTTTTAATCAGTGATTCTACTAACTGAGTAATTAGTAGTAAGAGTGCTCACCACGATCGTGCTCAGTTGCGTCACGAACAGCAGTCAGTTCACCTTCGAATTGTTGAAGAAGTTCTTTCTCGATGCCTTCTTTTAGCGTTACATCAACCATAGAACAACCGTTACAACCGCCACCGAATGCAACGATAGCAGCACCGTCTTCAGTGATTTCTACCAAGCTAACGTGACCACCGTGACCAGCAAGCTGTGGGTTAACCTGTGTTTGGATTGCGTATTCAACGCGTTCTACAAGTGGTGCATCATCAGATACTTTACGCATTTTAGCGTTTGGTGCTTTAAGCGTTAGTTGAGAGCCCATTTTGTCAGTCACGAAGTCAATCTCAGCTTCGTCTAGGAATGGTAGGCTTAGTTCATCTACGTATGCAGAGAATGCTTCGAAAGAAAGCTTTGTATCAGACGCTTCGATAGCATCTGTTGGGCAGTAAGAAACACCACACTCAGCGTTTTGTGTGCCTGGATTTACCACGAACACACGAATGTTTGTACCTTCAGGCTGCTGTGACAGCAGATTGGCAAAGTGAGTTTGAGCTGTTTCTGTAATAGTAATATTTGACACGACGAATACCTGAGTAGATTTGTAGGTTATTAGCGCCATTCTACTCCTGTCAGATTTGTAATTCAGCCCTTTTTTGTTGGATTGCTGTACAAGTAGTGATTCACAGCTTTTATCCAGAGGGCTCAGGAGTGCGGCAGATGCAGTAAATATCAATCCTTTTAACGCCCACTTCAAGTAGTAATTGGCATAATTGATACACAGTACTGCCGGTGGTTACAACATCATCAATTATCGCGACGTGAGAGGGGATAGTTCCTTGAAAGTCTTGTTTTCGCAGCGCAAAAGCGCTCTTTAGATTGTGTAATCGTGCGGATTTAGTCAGCCCCTGCTGCGAAGCCGTTGAGCGAATTCGACGAAATAACACATCACTTTTAACGCCAAGCTCTTGAGACGTGTAGTTGGCTAACAGCTGACTTTGGTTAAAGCCGCGGTGAGTGTATCGGCGCCAATGCAGCGGTACGCTGGTGATCAGCGGAGCAGGATGTTCGATACGTGATGCCAATAGCTTAGATAAATCACGTGCAAACCAAAACTTATCAGCGTACTTCATTTGCTGAATATAACTTGCTGTAGGAAAGGTGTAGTCCCCAACGCAATAGAGACGATGCCACGGCGGTGGTTTTGATAAGCACTCGCCACACTGTTCGACAGTGGTCAGTGTTTTTAAGCCACATCGCTGACAGCGTGGTACTGGCTCAAAGAGTTTGAGACAAGAATTGCACCATCGAGGATGTGTGTCACTGGGGAGTTTATCGAGTTTGCACAGGTGGCATTGAGGTGTGACCAGACGTGGTGTGTGTTTTTGTAGCCAATCGGATAACATAGCTCGCGATGCTTTTGGGTTATGGTGTTCCTTTTGCTAACCATACTGAAAAGCGCGGATTATCGCTGATGGAAAAAGTAGGGAATATTGAGAATGAGTGACGCGTTATATTGGCATGTTTCTGGGCAAGGGCCTGATTTAGTACTGGTTCACGGCTGGGGAATGAACGGTGCGGTATGGCAACAAACCGTTAATGCATTACAAGCTGATTTTCGAGTGCATGTTGTCGATTTACCAGGGTATGGACACAGTGCGCACTGCCACGCTCAAGATCTTGAAGAGATTGCCCTGCAACTGTTGGCCGAAGCACCAAAGCAAGCGATTTGGGTAGGTTGGTCACTTGGAGGTTTGGTCGCAACGCACATGGCGCTTCATCACTCAGACTACGTGAGTAAGCTGGTGACTGTCGCCAGTTCTCCTAAATTCGCGGCCGCTAAAGAGCCAGTGTTATGGCGAGGAATTCAGCCCAACGTATTAACCGCATTCACCGAACAGCTAGTTGAAGATTTCCAAACCACCATCGAACGCTTTATGGCATTGCAAGCCATGGGTAGCCCTTCAGCAAGGCAAGATGTAAAACAACTCAAGCAAGCGGTGCTGTCTCGCCCGTTGCCGAACCCTGAATCATTATTGGCAGGATTAAAGATGCTGTCGGATGTCGATCTGCGTGAACAACTGCCTGAGATTTCAGTGCCAATGCTGCGCTTGTATGGTCGATTAGATGGATTGGTGCCAATCAAGGTTGCAAAAGACTTAGGCGCAGCCTTGCCTCATACCGAGCAATATATCTTTACTCAGTCTTCACATGCGCCGTTTATGACCGAAGCCGATGCCTTTTGCAGTGAACTGGTCATTTTCGCCCAAAAATAATCGCTAAATTTATCGCCGGCTTGGTCGATATATAATCTAACCAATGCACAGCATGATACTCAGACCTAACTCTCTCCTGAGCTGATTGCGGTAAGTTGGGCTATGCTTGTTGTGCTGACTCACAGTGCAACAGCGTTATAGCAATAACGATGGGCGATTCTTGAGGAGTTCGCGATGATTGTGTCACCTGCAACTGCAGTGAGTGTGCCACTTATCGCCCCGTCCGTTAATGTGCAAACAGAGCAAGTTGCGCGTGATAATAGAGTTCGAGAGCCTGTTGCTCCCGCAGTAGCGTTGGCGAAAACCAATGCAGAGCGAAAGGTTAAGTCGGACGATAAGCGAAGGCAGCAGTCGGCTTGGGATCCTTCAGACCATCCTGGTTATGAAATGGAGAATGAGTCAGAGGCCAATTCGATTAGCCAAGAAGAGCCACAAGATCCTTTTGATAGGTTGTTCAGCTTGTTGGCACTGAGAACATACAGTGCTGACCAAGGAAAGGGCTATACCATGCGTTTTCGCCTGCCAAAGCATGTTTTAGATGCGGCGATTCAGGAGGGACAGATGGAGAAACGACGTAAGGTCATAAAATATCATTATGGTCATGCTGTTGCGCCTCATGCTCCATCAGAGATGCTGGTCGTGTTGTAAATCGAAAACTTATGACCCAACCAAGCTTCGATGTCTTTTTTGAACACTAATAAAAACCTGCATACCCTAAGGGATGCAGGTTTTTTGTTTTAGGTGAATCAGTTTAACGGATTATTTTTTCGCTTTAGCAAATGCAGCAGCGAACGCACCACCCATCGCCGCGTTTTGTTGCGGCTCTTCGCGACGGCGTTGTCCGCCTTGTGAATTTTGGTTCGGGCGGTTTTGCGTGCGAGGTGCACTTGAACGTTGCGCGCGGTTGTCTTGGCCTGGTTCATCTTTCATACGCATGCTTAGCGCAATACGCTTACGCTGAACATCGACTTCCATTACCTTCACCTTGACGATGTCACCGGCTTTCACCACTTCACGCGGGTCAGAGACAAAGCGATCGGTGAGCGCTGAAATATGCACTAAACCATCTTGGTGAACACCAATATCAACGAAGGCACCAAAATTCGCTACGTTCGATACCACACCTTCTAAAATCATGCCCGGTTCTAGATCTGAAACACTGTTTACGCCATCGGCGAAGGTTGCTGTCTTAAATTCAGGGCGAGGGTCACGGCCCGGCTTATCGAGCTCTTTGATGATGTCACTGACCGTTGGTACACCGAAGTTCTTATTGGTGTAATCAATGGCATGTAAACCGCGTAAGAAGTCTGTGTTACCCACCAGAGATTTGATGTCTTTGTGGTTTTTCTCAGCGATGCTTTTCACTACTGGGTAAGCTTCTGGGTGAACCGATGATGCATCCAGCGGGTTTTTGCCATCCATAATACGTAGGAAGCCGGCACACTGTTCAAAGGCTTTTGGCCCCAAGCGAGCGACTTTTTTCAGCGTCGTGCGCGCTTCAAAACGACCATTCTCATCACGGAAATCCACGATGTTCTGAGCGATGGTGCTAGACAGGCCAGCAACACGAGTCAGTAGCGCAGCCGAAGCGGTATTCACATCAACACCAACTGCGTTTACACAGTCTTCGACAATCGCATCTAGACGCTTAGCGAGCATAGTTTGGCTCACATCGTGTTGGTATTGGCCCACACCGATCGATTTAGGGTCAATCTTCACTAGCTCTGCCAGTGGATCTTGCAGACGACGAGCAATAGACACCGCACCACGAATTGATACATCCATGTTCGGGAACTCTTTTGCAGCTAACTCAGACGCAGAATACACCGATGCGCCAGCTTCGCTAACAATGATCTTTTGCGCTTTTAGGTTGCCGCGTTTAATTACGTCAGCCACAAAGCTGTCGGTTTCGCGTGAAGCCGTACCGTTACCAATCGCAATCAAATCAACATTGAATTGACGAACCATCTGCTCAACCACGTGCGCCGATTTGTCGTATTGCTTTTGAGGTGGGTGAGGGTAAATCGTTTCTGTTGCCAGAACCTTACCGGTTGAATCCACGACAGCGATTTTCGAACCGGTACGTAAACCCGGGTCTAAGCCTAAGGTTGCTCGAGGGCCAGCTGGCGCTGCCATGAGTAGGTCTTTTAGGTTGGTTGCGAATACTTCAATCGCTTCGATCTCTGCACGCTCTTTCATTGCGCCCATCAATTCGGTTTCCATGTGCATAGAAACCTTGATGCGCCATGCCCAGCTAATCACTTGCTTACGCCATGCATCCGCAGGTGCGCTGCTTAAGGTAATGCCGTAGTGATCAGAGATGATGTTTTCGCAGTATGAACCACGTACACCTTCTTCTTGCTCTGGGTCTGCGTTCATTGCCAGTGTTAAGAAGCCTTCATTGCGGCCACGCAACATGGCAAGCGCACGGTGTGACGGTACTTTGCTCAGAGCTTCGTTATGCTCGAAGTAGTCTTTGAACTTCTCACCTTCGTTCTCTTTGCCTGCCACAACACGAGCACCAAGCTCTGCATTGCGGTTTAGATGTTGGCGAATCTTTTCAAGCAGGTTTGCGTCTTCCGCAATGCGCTCCATGATGATCGCACGTGCGCCATCCAGTGCAGCTTTGGTATCGGCAATGCCTTTATCGTTGCTGATGAAGTTAGTGGCTTCCGTTTCCGGATCGTGCTGTGGTTCATTCCATAACGTATCGGCAAGTGGCTCTAAGCCCGCTTCAATCGCAATCTGACCTTTGGTACGGCGCTTTGGTTTGTATGGCAGGTATAAATCTTCTAGGCGAGTCTTGCTGTCTGCTTGAGTGATATCACGCTCGAGTTCTGGCGTGAGTTTTCCTTGGTCTTGAATCGACTTAAGAATCGTTTGGCGACGATCGTCTAGCTCGCGAAGATAAGAAAGGCGGCTATCAAGGTTACGTAGTTGGGTATCGTCTAAGCCACCCGTAACTTCTTTACGGTAGCGGGCAATAAAGGGAACGGTGTTACCGTCGTCAATTAGGTTTACTGCGGCAGTGACTTGCTCAGAACGAACATTCAGTTCTTCAGCGATCAGTCGACAGATAGCTTGGCTCATCCGATGAATCTCTTATTTAATATCATGACAAATACATGGGGGTGAGCGTACGCTTTTTCTAGCTTTGGCTGTGTAATTATCCTGTCAGAAGTCGAATTTCCGTTTCTGATACCTGCTTTGTGCGAGATCTCTTACAAGTGATGTGAGACTAAGTCGCTTTAAACCGATGATATCGTCTTGAACTTAACCTAAGTTGCTGATTTTATTTGATTGTGTGTTTGTGGGCGTATTTCCCACCTGAAATGTTTTTTGCGACTATCTAGGAAACTCGCTCAATTACCGTAATATTTAACTTGTCGACAGGGAGTTGGCAGGAACAGGAAAAAGCCTAATGGACTAGGTATCTTCAGGATGAAGATTTGATTACTTAGGATGAGTAGTCAGCAAGGAAGTAACAATCTCTGGATGAGATTCGCCAGTCAGGATGACAGGCTAGAATGGACACCGCTAGGATGGCGATGAACAAAAAGGAAATTGGTTAAAGGATTTAGCCACTATCAAGGAAAGATGCAGGGAGCACCTTATCTCGAAGAGATAAACAGTAGCCGGATTGCTGCGATAGAGACTTAACCCCGTCAGGCGAAAGCCTATCGGGGTTTTCTTTTGTCTGGAGTTTGGGTTTGCTTGAACACTCAGCTCATCGCTAAGTATTTATTAAGTTTGGTTATTCGTTGTCTGCGTAGCGAATCGAGTTAATGAACCACTCTTTGTCGCCTTCCGGTGTTTTTACCGTAAATTCATCATCCACTTCTTTCTTGAGCAGAGCTCTAGCCATTGGTGAGTCGATAGAGATATAGCCTTTAGCATCGCCGTAGATCTCTTCTGGGCCGACAATTCGAAACTTCTTAATTTCCCCATCATCATTCTCAATTTCGACCCAAGCCCCGAAAAATACCTTACCTTCTTGTTGTGGCGAGTAATCAACGATCGTGACATCAGGTAGGAACTTTCTTAAGAAACGTACTCGGCGATCGATCTGACGAAGTAAACGCTTATTGAAGGTGTAATCTGCGTTTTCTGAACGATCTCCAAGGCTTGCAGCCCAAGTGACTATCTTAGTAATTTCAGGACGCTTCTCGTGCCATAAGTGGTCATGCTCTGCTTTGAGCTTGTTATAACCTTCTCGGGTGATAAGTTTGGTTTTCATAAATCTGACTTAATGAAATGATGATCTAAGATAGAATATATAGAAAGGCAACATACGTTAACAATTATTTAGGCGACTTTTTCTCCAATAATGTTACATTTTTAATGTATTGAACTCATTAGACTGTGCCCAAAAGCTTATAACCCAATAAGCGATTAATAGGTGGAACCATTACATGCAAGAAAACTACAAAATTTTAGTGGTCGATGACGATGCTCGTTTACGTGCACTGTTAGAGCGCTATCTGTCAGAGCAGGGCTTTCAAGTGCGTAGCGTGGCAAACAGTGAGCAGATGGACCGCCTGTTAACCCGTGAAAACTTTCACTTGATGGTATTGGATTTAATGTTGCCGGGCGAAGATGGTCTGTCGATCTGTCGTCGTCTAAGAAACGCAAACAACTCGCTGCCTATCCTGATGCTGACTGCAAAGGGTGACGAAGTGGATCGCATTGTGGGCTTGGAAGTAGGTGCTGATGATTACCTGCCAAAACCATTTAACCCGCGCGAACTGCTTGCTCGTATCAAAGCGGTAATGCGTCGCCAAGTGATTGAAGCACCGGGCGCGCCAAGCACAGAAGAGTCTGTGGTTGAGTTTGGTGAGTTCCGTTTGAACTTAGGTACGCGTGAAATGTTCCGCGGTGAAGAGCCTATGCCGCTTACTTCGGGTGAATTTGCGGTACTTAAGTCGCTAGTCACTAACGCGCGTGAGCCAATGTCTCGCGATAAGCTGATGAACATGGCTCGTGGCCGTGAGTATTCAGCAATGGAACGTTCTATCGATGTTCAGATTTCACGTCTGCGTCGTCTTGTTGAAGAAGATCCAAGCAAACCCCGTTATATCCAAACGGTGTGGGGCTTGGGTTATGTATTCGTTCCAGATGGTAAAGCTGTGTAATCTAGCTTTATAAGCTCAAAAGCCGCTTTATCGATTCTGTAATTCAGAATTCTCTATTTACGGGCCATCTCATTGATATGTGATGGCCCGTTTTGTATTCAGCACAATGGTTTAGAGTTATAGTTTCTATTATGTCTCTGTTTCTCCACCTTTCACTTTAGGTCTCCTATGCGCATACGTAGCTCCTTTACTCAGTCGATAGTGCTCTTCTTAACCCTGTTGGTTGCTAGCCAAATCTTTTCATATTACGCCGTGTTTAACTACGCATTGATGCCGAGCTTGCAGCAGTTTAATAAGATTTTGGCTCACGAGTTAAACCTGGTATTGGATCAAGGCAGTAGTGATATCGAGATTGACGCACCATTGCGTCAGCGTGTGCTTGAGCAACTCGGAGTGACGGTTCACGCCAAGGATAGCGAGGCTGCGGGTGAGTATTATCATGCGGTCGCAATTGACCTAATGAGTGAGGAGATGACCAAAGAGCTGGGCTCTGAAACCGAAGTGCGGTTGATTCTAGGTAAAGAGAGCTATGTGCTGTGGATGGACATTGCTCAGCTGCCTAACTCTTTGATTCGTATACCACTCTCTGAGTTGCAAGAAGAAGATTTTGCACCACTATTTCGTAACAGCTTGATCATGGCGATGTTGATCGTCGCAGGTGGTTGGCTGTTTATCCGATTGCAAAACCGCCCGCTCATTGCGCTAGAGAAAGCCGCACAAGGTGTTGGACGCGGTGACATTCCACCGCCATTACCAGTGCAAGGTGCGCAAGAAATTCGTTCGGTAACTCGTGCATTCAATCAGATGTCGAAAGGCATACAAGAACTGGAAGAAGATAGGGCTCTCTTGATGGCCGGTATCAGTCATGATTTGCGTACTCCGTTAACGCGTATTCGCTTAGCGACTGAGATGATGTCCCCAGAGGATGCCTACTTAGCCGAAGGGATCATCAGTGATACTGAAGAGTGTAACGAGATCATCAGTCAGTTCATGGATTACTTAAAGCCAGTCGATCGTGATTCATTCCAAGCGGTGTTTGTCGATGATATTGCACGCGAAGTATCGAGCTCTGAGGGTGGCTACGAGGTTCAGATTGAAACCGATATTCCAGAAACCATGAAACCTGCGTTGGGCAACCCGATCGCGATGAAGCGTGCAGTGAGTAACTTGGTGGTGAACGCGCTGCGCTATGGTAATGGTTGGGTCAAGGTATCGACCGGTATGACTGCAGATAATAAGTTGGCTTGGGTGACGGTAGAAGATAATGGTCCGGGCATCCCACAAGACCAAGTCGGTAAGTTGTTTGAACCGTTCACTCGCGGTGATACGGCTCGAGGCAGTGAGGGTACGGGCTTAGGCTTGGCAATTGTGAAGCGCATTGTCAGCCAACATCAAGGTGCGGTAGTGGTGAATAACCGTAGTGAAGGTGGCTTGAAGGCTCAGATCAGTTTCCCAGTGAAGCCTTAGGTTTTATTGAGTGGTTGGGGGCTGAACATAGATCCCCGACTCGGCCATTCTTCCCTCTCGAGGATGACGCATTGCTAACCATGGACTTTGACGATGACAGTTTACTTTGATCGTCATTCTCTATCGTGAGGAACGAGCGAATAGGGAATCTCGTTCTTGATTGATGGAAGTAACACACACGAAAAAGGCTTCCTTGAGGGAAGCCTTTTGCGTTTTGGATTACGTTAGTTTTGCTAGTTACGCCTTAGAATAAACATCACGCTCACCCAACCAGCGATTGATGATCGCCTTAGCATTGTCTGGGTAGCTATCGTGAATATGACGTGCGATACGCTGTACTTCAGGGATTAAACGTTGGTCTCGTACCAAGTCAGCAATCTTAAAATCGGCTAGGCCAGTTTGCTTAGTACCAAGTAGCTCGCCGGGGCCACGGATCTCTAAGTCTCGTTGAGCAATCACAAAGCCATCGTTACTTTCACGAAGTACACCTAAACGTTTCTGAGCGGTTTTAGATAGCGGCGAGTGATACAGCAGTACACAATGACTTGCGACCGAACCACGACCAACACGGCCACGTAATTGGTGCAGTTGTGCTAGACCAAGACGTTCTGGGTTCTCGATGATCATTAAGCTCGAGTTAGGTACATCCACACCCACTTCAATCACCGTAGTCGCAACCAATAGGTGCAGTTTGTTCTCTTTGAATTCTTGCATCACCGCTTGTTTCTCGGCGGGTTTCATTCGGCCGTGTACCAGACCAATTTTCACATCTGGCAATTTACGTTGCAGCTCTTCTGCGGTATCAGCAGCGGCTTGCGCTTCCAATACTTCGGATTCATCAATCAGCGTACATACCCAGTAGGCCTGTTTTCCTTCATTAAGACACGCGTTACGCACCCGCTCAACGATATCATCCCGTTTGGTATCAGGAATCGCCACGGTTTGAATCGGTGTACGACCCGGTGGCAGTTCATCGATAATCGAGGTTTCGAGATCGGCATAGGCCGTCATGGCGAGCGTTCGTGGAATTGGTGTTGCTGTCATCACTAGCTGGTGCGGGTAATAGCCTTGTTTTGCCCCTTTTTCACGTAGCTCTAAACGCTGATGGACACCAAATCGGTGCTGCTCATCGATGATCACTAAGCCAAGGTTTTTGAACTCGACATGTTCTTGGAACAAGGCATGAGTACCGACCACCATTTGCGCTTCGCCGCTAGCAATGCGTGCCAGTTCGGTTTCACGGGCTTTGCCTTTGAGTTTACCTGCCAGCCAACCGACTTGAATGTCCATTGCTTCAAACCAGTTAGTAAAATTAATCGCGTGCTGCTCGGCTAATAGTTCTGTTGGTGCCATCAAGGCGACTTGTTGGCCATGTTCCAGTGCGCGAACCGCCGCTAGTGCAGCAACCAAGGTTTTACCTGAACCTACATCCCCTTGCACTAAACGCATCATAGGGTGCGGCTTTTCCAAGTCAGCTTCGATCTCCTTGGTCACTCGTGCTTGCGCATTGGTCGGAGAAAAAGGCAGCTGAGCCAACAGCTTATCTTTGAGGGTGTTCGCTGGAGGAAAAGGCATCGCCTTGTCTTGCTGTCCTTTGCTACGAACAGACAGCATCGACAGGTTTTGAGCCAGTAGCTCTTCCATAATCAGACGCAGTTGAGCAGGGTGTTTACCTTCATCAAACAGCTCTAGGTCAATGCCTGGAGGAGGCCTGTGAATGGTATGCAGTGCTTGTGCTAGGGTGATTTGGTGGTCGTACAAGCCAGACGGTAGCAGCTCATTGACGGCAGCTTTGTCGATTAGCTCTAGAGCTTGGTCAGTGAGGTTGCGCAGTGTGACTTGTCTTAGCCCTTCAGTGGTTGGGTACACCGGGGTCAGGTTAGCTTCAACATCTGGCTGCTGCCTTGGGGCAAAGAACTTGTAGTCAGGGTGGACGATCTCAAGTCCCATATTACCGCGTTTGATCTCGCCGTAGGCGTGCACTTGTTTGCCTTCAGCAAAGTTATTCTTCATTCCTGCAGTAAAGTTGAAAAAGCGCAGCGTAATCGTACCGTTACCATCGCTGATCTTTACTGCGAGCATCTTACGTTTACCGAAAATGGTATCGACGTGCATTACTTTGCCCTGTACAGCAGCCCAAAGGCCGGCGTGCAACTTTACGATTGGATAGATACGTGTTCTATCTTCGTAGCGTAAAGGAAGGTGAAACAGTAAGTCTTGTACGTTGTTAAGCCCAACCTTCTCCAGTTTCTCTGCGACTTTTGCGCCGACTCCAGATAAAGAGTTGAGAGGGATTGCAGATAAAAGCTGTGACATAACAAGGCTCATAAACGTAAGAGAGATAATCTATTCAAGCATTTTACTGGATTTTTGTACAGGATAAAGCGAAAGAGCAGATTAGAAGCAGGTACGGGATGCGAGTAAGCGAGATGCGAAGAGATAAGAGCAGATACGGGTAAACGAGATACGAAAAGATTAAGAGCAGATTCGGGATACGGGTAATCGAGATACGAAGGGATGAAGAGCAGGTTCGGGGTGCGAGTTAATGGGATTCGAAGGGATGAAGAGCAGATGCGGATAATCGAGATACGAAAAGAATAGGGTGGTATAAAAAATTAAAGCAGACTCGAAATACGAAAAGTTGAGTGGTGAAAAGCTTTTGCTCTTCGCATCTCGAGACTCGTATCTCTCATCTGCTTTATCTATCTACTTTCAGATCTAGTTCTTACGACGTCTTACTTTCAGCGCGTGTGGCATCACACGTAGCTTCTTCATAATACTTGCAAGGTGAACACGATCTTTGGTGGTCAGCAAGATTGTCACTGTGTACAGGCGTCCATCACGTTCTTCGGTAGAAATACCGTGAATGTTTGAGCCTGTTTTCGAGATAACATTAGTTAACTCAGCCAGTGCACCTTGGTGGTTCTGCAGATCAACCTGAAGTTCAGCTGTGAACTCTTGGTCGTAATCGTCAGACCATTCAACTGCCATGTATTTGTCTGGTTCTTTCTGGTAACCACGAACGTTTGGACACGTTTCACGGTGAACCACAAGGCCACGACCTGGAGATACATGGGCAATGATGTGATCATCTGGAATTGGGTGACAACAGTTGGCGAACGTCAGTAGCAGACCTTCAGCACCACGGATTGGAAGTTTCTTCCTCGGTGTGTCGCTGTTGTTTTCTACTTCAGTCAGTTCGTCAGCATCACCAAGCAGACGACGAGCAATTACGATACTCATCAGCTCACCAAGACCAATCGACGCCAGCAAGTCTTCAACGCTTTCTAGACGTAAGTCAGACAATACGTGCTCTAGATTTTCTTGGCCGATATCGGCAATAGAGTGTTCGCCAAGTGCATGATTCAGTAAACGACGGCCTAGCGTGATCGACTCTTCACGACGCATGGTTTTCAGAACCTGACGGATCTTAGTACGTGCACGTGATGTCACCACGTAGTTGAGCCATGCTGCATTCGGACGTGCGCCCGGAGCACTGATGATCTCAATCGTTTGACCGTTCTTCAGTGATTTGCTGAGTGGGTAAGGGTTCATGTCTACACGAGCACCTACACACATGTTGCCGACATCAGTATGCACCGCGTAAGCAAAATCGACCGCTGTTGCGCCTGCAGGAAGTTCGACAATGCGACCCTTCGGCGTGAACACGAAGATCTCATCTGGGAACAGATCAGACTTAACGTTTTCAATGAATTCGAATGAGTTACCCGCGCTTTGTTGCAGCTCAAGTAAGCTCTGCATCCAACGTTGTGCTTTAACCTGTGCGGTTGTGCCATTACTGCTGCGTGAGCCATTGTCTTTGTAAGACCAGTGCGCCGCGACACCTTTGTCTGCCATTTGATCCATATCTTCAGTACGGATCTGAACCTCAACTGGCACCCCATGAGGGCCGATCATTGACGTGTGCAGAGATTGGTAGCCGTTGGCTTTTGGTACCGCAATGTAATCTTTCATGCGGCCAGGGCGAGGCTTGTACAGGCTGTGAGCCTGACCAAGTACGCGATAACAAGTATCTGGGGTATCAACCACGACGCGGAAAGCGTAGATGTCCATAATGGTGTGGAAGCGCTGCTCTTTAGTTTTCATCTTGTTGTAGATGGAGAACAGGTTCTTTTCACGACCAAGTACGCGAGCAGGCAAACCGACCTCTTCAAGGCGGCCTTCAATTTCGCTATGGATACGTTGGATCATTTCCTTACGGTTACCACGCGCAGCTTTCACTACGTTTTTAAGTACGCGATAACGGTTAGGATAGAGGGCTTCAAAGCCTAACTCTTCTAGTTCGGTCTTGATGTTATGAATACCAAGACGGTGAGCTAGTGGAGAATAAATCTCTAGGGTTTCACGAGCAATACGACGCTTTTTGTCAGGACGAAGTGCCCCAAGCGTGCGCATGTTGTGAGTACGGTCAGCTAATTTGATCAAGATAACGCGGATGTCTTGCACCATGGCGAGAACCATCTTGCGGAAGTTCTCTGCTTGCGCTTCTTTGCGATCACGAAATTTAAGCTTATCCAGCTTAGATACACCATCAACCAATTCAGCAACGGTATTGCCAAATTTTTCCTCTAGATCTTCTTTAGTGACATCACAGTCTTCGATGACATCATGAAGCAGAGCAGCTTGCAGGGTTTCGATATCCAGACGCATTTCTGCCAGGATTCTTGAAACAGCTACAGGGTGGATAATGTATGGTTCACCGCTTGAGCGGGTTTGCCCTTCATGGGCGTCTCTCGCTACCACATAAGATTGACGCAGAGCCTCAATTTGAGGCTCTGTTAGGTATTCTTGGGCAACGTCTTTGAGGCTATCGAATAGATACAAATTAAAGGCCCGGAAGGTTAATTAGTTCGAATGACGTTCTTAACGAGTGTGAGCGATGCTGCTTACTGCTGCAAGTTCAGCCGCTTCTTGCTCTTGTTGCTCTTGACGTTCACGAGCATCTAGTACGTCTTTAGTGATAAGACCTTCTTCGATTTCGCGAAGAGCGATAACCGTTGGCTTATCGTTTTCTTCAGGCACTAGTGAATCTTTGCCGCCAGTTTGCATTTGACGTGCGCGGCGAGCCGCAATAAGAACTAGGTCGAAACGGTTGCCAACTTTTTCAACAGCGTCTTGAACAGTTACGCGTGCCATGAGGACTCCAAATAGTAATTAACTAATAAATTTTTGATGACGAGAAAGTATACAAGTTTAACTAGAGACTTTCTAGATCACCGTATACTTATCTCAATGGAAAATCCAGTTCTAGATTATTCCGCCAGTAGTGCTGTAAGCATGCCGCTGTATTTAGCTGCTTGCTTATCTTCTTTTAAGCGCTCCGCACGAATGATAGCTCTGAAGTCCATTAGGGCTGCATCAAAGTCGTCATTCACGATCACATAATCATATTCTGCATAGTGAGAAATCTCTGATTTTGCTTCGCTCATGCGTTTCGCAATAACTTCGTCGCTGTCTTGACCGCGAACATTCAAACGACGCTCTAGTTCACCATTTGATGGTGGAAGAATGAAGACACTCTTCGCTTGAGGCATTTGTTCACGGATCTGACGAGCACCTTGCCAGTCGATATCTAGGAATACATCGATACCGCGGTTTAGGTTTTCTTCAATCCAAACGCGTGAAGTACCGTAGTAGTTGCCGAACACTTCAGCGTACTCTAGGAATTCACCTTTAGTAATAAGGTCTTCAAAATGATGCTTCTCTACGAAGTGGTAGTGAACACCATTTTCTTCACCAGGGCGCATACCGCGAGTGGTGTGTGAAACAGATACCTTCATTGCGTAGGTTGGATTGGTTTCTAGCATTGCTGAGATCAAGCTCGACTTACCTGCGCCACTAGGTGCAGATACGATGTAAAGAGTACCTTTGCCCATCTGTATATTTCCACTGTTGGTTGGATTGAGTGAAGGTGATAAACCTACACTATAAAAGATAGCACTGACTCTAATTGTTGTTCCGTTGGTTACGTCTATAAAGAGATAACGAGTAAAACTAATAGAAGCAACTGGTGAAAATTAGGTCAGAAAAATGGAGGCGAAGAGTAGCATATTTAGATGATTGAGAACAACTGGCTTGATCGTTATTTATTAGCAAATGATCTTCTCAAGGATCTTTGTATAAATGTAATGACTCATCATCGGTACTTTTTTATGTGATCTGGACAAAATTTGTTGAAGTTTTAATCTCAATCCTTACAATCCGCGCAAACGATTAAATGCTGTATATATCTAGTGAGATGGACTAGATGTTTCTACTACCGAGCCTACCTTGGTGACTACAGTTTTTAGTGTAGAGACCTCTCTATTCTCACAGCATTTGAATCACCAAATTCTTAATTTATTGCATAGGTTTTGTTGTGAGTACCGATTCCACCCTGAAAGCCCAGAACACCTCTGGCTCGCTTGATTCGATGTTTAAAATCACTGAAAGAAAAACCACGATTGGCACTGAGCTGTACGCGGGTTTCATTACTTTCTTGGCGATGAGTTACATTCTGGCGGTTAACCCAGCAATTTTGGGTGATATTCCAGGCATGGACAAAGGCGCCGTGTTTACTGCAACGGCTCTGTCTGCGGCAATCGCAACCCTAATCATGGGCATTTGGGGCAACTACCCAGTGATGCTTGCGCCGGGCATGAGCATGAATGGCTTCTTCAAAGGCTTACTATTGAGTGGTTCAGTCGCGGTACTTTGGAATGAGGCGCTGTTCGGCATCTTCCTGTCTGGTATCTTGTACCTCGCGTTCTCGTTAACCAATATTCGTAAATCGATGATTGAGTCGATTCCTGAAGATTTGAAGTTGGCGATTACGGTGTCTCTCGGACTGTTCATTGCTTTCTTAGGCCTTAAGAATGCGGGCATCATCGTTTCTAACCCATTCGTATTGGTTGGCTTAGGCGACATTTCCGATCCAAAAGTGATCATCGCTTACGTGAGCATCTTCATCGCACTGGGTTGTATGGTTCGTGACATCAAGCTAGCAACGTTCATCTCATTCGTTTCTGCTATCGTGTTGACCATTCTTGCTGACGTCTTCATGGGCACTTCAAATGCACCAATCCCAGAGCAGTTTATTGCTATGCCACCAAGCATGGCTGGCAGCTTTGGCGCTATCTTCGATTTCTCTGCTTTCACGCCAGAAAAAATGTTCGACCTACTGTTCATCGTACTTATCTTCTTGATTGTCGATTTCTTTGATGGCTTGAGCACGATTGTTGGTGTTGGCCGTGATGCGGGCATCATCGATAAAGACGGCAAGGTGCCAAACGCGAAATCGGCTCTAGTAGCAGATGCGGGCGGTACTGTGATTGGTTCGATTCTTGGTACCACATCGATCACTGCTTTCTCTGAGTCTGGCATTGCGTCTTCTCAAGGTGCGAAAACGGGCTTGGCAGCAGTGATGGTGGCTGGTCTGTTCCTAATCTCGCTGTTCCTATACCCAATCTTCTCTATCTTCTCAGCTGCAATGGTTGCACCGGCGATGGTCGTGGTTGGCATCTACATGGTAGGTCGCCTTGGTCAGATCAACTGGGAAAAGAAAGAGTCACGCATTGCAGCCTTCTTTACCATCATGTTCACAGTGCTAAGCTTCTCTCCAGCGAACGGTATGGCGATGGGCTTCATCAGCTACGCATTCACAATGGTTGTGGCAGGTAAGCGCAAAGAAGTACACCCGCTTATCTACGGACTGTGTGTGGTGTTCTTAACTTACCTGATTCTGCTTTAAGGCTAATTAGCCACTAAGAAGTCGCTAAGTAAAAGACAAACAGATGGCTCTGCAGTGAATGTGGGGCCATTTTTGTATCTGTTGCTTTTTACTGTTGCCTCTTAATGTTGGCTACCGATGAATTGATGGCGTTATCCTAAAGTCGATGCTTTGACAGTACGCGACTTATATTGATGCATGCTATTGTAGAGACTGGATTAATTATTTCTTGAAGAGTAACTATGCCTTCTAACTTACCTAAATCTTTTAGTAAGCCGTTTTTAAAAGTATTCCACATTATGGAAGCGGTATTGCTGGTGGCGATCACGCTTGCGACCTTGTTTGCGATGGTCGAAGAGTTCATGCATGTCTTCGCTGAACGCCGAGTGCAATTGACTGACATTCTGCTGATGTTTATCTATTTAGAAGTGTTGGCGATGGTTCAGCAGTTTGTGATGAACGGTAAGATTCCAGTGCGATACCCGATCTATATCGCGATGATGGCGATTGCTCGTTACATCACTTTGGGCATGAAAGAACTCGATGCGGTATTGATCGTTTGGTTATCTTTAGCGGCATTTATCTTGGCCGCAGCAACATTGTTGATTCGTGTTGGACATCATTATTGGCCGTATGTAGACCTTAGAACCAAGCAGCCAGATGAGTAACACTTTGAAGGTTAAAGTTTTATAAATGAAGCCCAACGATATCGTTGGGCTTTTAATTTAAGTCGGTTGAACAAAAAAACATCAAATTGTCCAAATAACGCTTTACAAGCAGGCTCAGATCACCAAGAATGACGTCGCTCTGTTCTCAGGGTTATTAAATGAAACATCCAGTTGTAAAGTAGAACCCTTAGTATTGCTTCATTGTTATTCTCAGTGTTTCCCTTAGCTTCATAGATACATTAAATAATTCAAGCTTTCAGCGCATCGCACTTTTGGCGATTAATTTTTTATTTTTATATAAGGGACACATCATGTCTAACAAAGTAAACGGCGTAGTAAAATGGTTTAACGAAGAGAAAGGCTTCGGTTTCCTAACTCAAGACAACGGCGGCGCTGACGTATTCGTACACTTCCGTGCAATCGCTTCTGAAGGTTTCAAGACTCTTAAAGAAGGCCAACAAGTGTCTTTCGAAGTAGAGCAAGGCCAAAAAGGTCTTCAAGCTGCAAACGTTGTAGCTCTATAAGATTTTAAGTCGGCGCAGGTTGCATTAGCAACTTGCGTCACTTTCTCTCTAAAATCGGCTTCCCCCTCAGTTTTACCGCAACACTCTTCTCCATTTACAATACCTCCTCAAAATATTCAAAAATCCTGTTTTACGTCCGTTATCTCGTTCTAACTATCGCTGTATCTACCTTTTGCTCTAAGTAAATCTCCTGCGTAACTACCATGTTACTGACTAGTCTTGATCGTCATTACTATATCCACAAAAAAAAGCCCCTAAAAATAGGAGCTCCTTTTGATCTAATCAACACTGATTATTCTTTATCGTGTACAGCTTACAGACTGTTACTCAATGTTCTGGATCTGAATGTCGATTTATTAAAATAAATACATTAAATCAATATCTTACTTTTAATTTGTTGTCTGTTTGTATTTATAACCACCATTATAACCACCATTTTAACCGCCGCTAGATTGAGATGATTCTTTGTAGGCGTTTAGAATTAATTTTTCAATGTATTCATTCTTGTTCTTACCATCCTTCAGTGCTAGTTCATCAAGCTGGCTTTTGACATTGTCCTGAAGAACAAAACTACACGCTTTCCTACCTTTCATATTGTCTCTGTGTTTCTTTTGGTGCCATGCTTTGTTGATGTTAATCAGGAACAGTTTTTTACTTTCAGCACTGGCGTACCAAGCATCAAATGAAGCACATAAAGCTAGGTATCGTTCTTTTGCGTTCTGTGGAAAGACCCCAAGTATCGGAGGGCTAGATGTTGTATTGCTGTTCTGAAAGTACGACGTAAAGTAGCCCCATGCCCAAATACATTGTTCTTCATCCTTTGGACTTAACCAGCGTAAAGGTTTGGGGGCTATAAAGATGGATTGCCATACCTGTTTCATTGTCGCTAGTTGTTGGCGCTGTGTTTCATTCGCCCAGTTTCCCATATCAAAAAATCGAACAATTTCTGTGTAACGTTCTTTTGAATTAGTTGGCATAGGGTTTAATCCGTATGCGTTATAAAACTTTGCAAACTGTGGAGCTGGGTATGAACCTGGGACTTGTAAGCTGAATGATTGATCAATTGCTATATATACCCATGCCCAATAGTTACAGCGTTCATCAACTTTCAACCAGTCAAATTCATCCAATGGGAGTAGGTATGTGGAGGCATTATCTACGAGCTCTTTTGCTTTTACTCTCTTCTGATCATCGAACTCATACATATCATTGATGGCTTGATTAACGATAAGAATTGCTTCTGATACCGTTGCAGGCTTGGGCCTTTGAAGAGGGTTGTTTTTAGATAGTTCATAGATGAAGTATTCAGCTTGACGAAGGTTTATACCTGTACTTGATACCCATGATGGAACACTAATTGTTGCAGTCATAACAATGCTTACTAAGTAGTATTTTTAGTTATGATTAATGTAGATTTAAAGTGGTTATATCGTCAATATACAGTAGTGTTTTATGTGTTATATATATCATTATTTTAAATTATTATCAGTTAGTTAGGTTTATTGTTCGCTGGTTTAAGTATGCTTTTAGGGATTAGAGCTTCTGTGTTGAAACGTTGGCAAGATGAATTTGGGGTAGACGTTGTACTAGACAAAATAGACTAGTGAGCTTTGAATGTGACAAATTGGAAGAGTTACTGTATGTAAAGATTGCGATCATGGAATGGCATAACTTCAGAGTGACCTCAGTTCCAATCACCCTAGCTAGGTCTAATCTTTGGCGCTTCGTCGACATGACTCCAGTACTACAGCCCTGAAAGAAACAGTGCTCTCAGTGGATTAGTAATATAGCTACTTAACAAACACTCTTTATAAGAGCAGTACAACACTCAGTAGCCACACTACTGATGAATGCAGTACATGTTGATTAGTCAGTTAAGATCTCTAGCCATAGGCAATAGAGATTCACCCACTGCCACGGCAGAACGGTTTTATGTAAATTGTTACGCATCATTCTCTTTCTATGTGAAATCAAACAACACAGGAGAGATTTCATGAACATGTTTCAATTTGCTCAAATCCCACTTAGCTACGGTTCTTTAAACCAACACCACCTTGCCCGTATCAATGACACTGTTATGGGAGCCCTAGCGATCCACCCTAGAACACTCATCGCTCGAATTGACCTACGTATACCTAACAATGGCTTGAACTCTGACAACCCTTTAGAACGTGATGTGCCGACCTGCTATGTGAATACCGGTGTTGATTTGATGAAACGGTTTATAGCCTCTTTGAAAACTCAGATGCATTTCGACCAGAGGAATAAAGCCAAACAAGGGAAGCGTATCTACCCGTGTCCGTTAAATTACGTTTGGGTAAGGGAACGTAACACCAGTCACAATGAACATTACCATGTGGCATTAGCGGTCAATCAGGATGGTTACTATCCATTTGGTAGGCTTCATTACGAAGGTACTTTGGCTTGTATGGTTAACAACGCATGGGCTAGTGCATTAGGGCTTACGATAGATGAGGCTGAGGGATTGGTTCATATCCCTGAGCGCCCTATGTATACGTTGAACCGTAATCACCCACCAGCACGATTTCAGAAAGACTTGGGTGAAGTGGCGGTTAGGTTGGCTTACTTGGCAAAGGCTGAAACAAAGATACTTGGTGATGGTCGCCGTAACTTTGGATGCAGTAATCCAAGGAAGGGATTGATTTAGCTTTAATAATCACTCTGAGCCAGAAGATCAATTCTGGCTCATTGATATCCCATGCTTCTTTTACTCACAGTTGAGTCGAAAGAGGAATATGGACTAGGTGTGTAATGATCCAGTTTTATTAGAGACTTTCTAAGCCTAAGAAATTACAACGCTCAGGTTGGTGAGACTTACGCAATGATCAAAGCGCTGAACAAGCTTACGGGGGTAGGTATGCCTTCTCTTTGAATTAAGCAACAAAGTCGACTACCTTTGTCACCATACAACTAATCGAATACTTAATAATTACTTGGTAACCAACGTTTGAGGTCAAGTTGACCTCATTATTTGATATCTCGTCCAAAGCTCTCTCTTAAGCAACGGAACTTCGTATTCAATTGGGTTACTATCAGTTCAAAGAACCACGCAAGACAGAGAAAAAACCATGATTTCAGACATTACAACACCATTGCTAAAATCACTTGCGCCACTACTCAATGACACCGATTATATTAACCTCACTCGAACCTATTATTCCAATAGCTATCTGGGAGATTTTATCACCTTTGATGAAAAGCAGATCTGTATGATGTTATGGTGGTTCCTTGATCCCAAAGAAGGCCATCGTCAATACGACTATTTTATCAGGCAACTACTCAGCGCCTATGTGAATAATTTGCCAGACGACTCATCTTCATCACATGCTTATGAATTACTAAGCCACACATATTCTGGCGCCCGAGTGATCACTGAGTTCACCTTGCCAAATAAAAAGCGTATCGATATTGTAGTACTTGATCGCAACAGTCAAACCCTCGTTGTGATTGAACGCAAGGACGGATCGAAAGCGCATGACAATCAATTGTCGGCCTATCGTGAGTGGGCGCAAGAACATTTTCCAGATTGGAATCAAGTTTATATATTGTCAGATAGCCACGAACGTGACCATGGCGATGAGTTTGATGACTATTACGTCCAACTCAATGATGATTGGCTCGTATCAGCTATTAAGCAGATCTTAACCCTACCAGATATCAGTAGCGACATCCGAATCAATCTCCAGAACGCCCTTAGACTCATTGATGAAGACTTCGAGTACCCGATTGAAAAAACGTGGTTTGAACTTAATAAAAAGCTTAGCCAGAAATACTCTCAATTAATCAAGTTGTTAAAATCCACCAAACTTCCAATTGGCGAACAAAGTGTCTCTTTGCTCAATATCGATCCACGCATTTATCTCAATTTGATCGCCAAGCATCCTGAGCTACGTACTGTTCCGTTGTTGAGTGTGCTGCAAGACAACTACTATGATCTATATTACCTATCCACCTTTAATGAATTTGAGCACTTTGAAGATCAGTTAATGACCATCGCACCGCGTCATATCGACTTGTCATTGGAGTATGTCAAAGATAAAGTCAACTTTACTCACCAGTTGCATTCCATCACACCTGACGATTTTTGGCCGTATTACCTCACGTTAGCTCGCAATGGTGAATCACCACAATTGTTTGATTTGTCACTACATTTAAGTAAGAAATCTCATGAAGAAGCAATAGGTTACGTTGATGCAATGGCGGAAGCTTATAAGTTTGAGCCTTCACGTAAAAAAGTCTATTTTGAACGCGTATTATTAACAGACATCGACGACATCAACCTTACTAAAGGCACACCGTTGAGGCACGAGATCGATAGATTTTTTGATAGGGTGAAGATAATCAACTGATGTGTCGAGCCAAATAAGGTGTCATCTAAAATACAGTCTCGGGCCAGCTAAACCTAAGCGGACTCACATATATCAGCTGTTTTGTTGAAGGGTTATATCGTTTGGAGATCAGCTCCATCCTGACTGAACACTCAACTAAACGAGTTTCTCATATCTCAGTCAATTTACTGATTTCTAATTTAGCAAGATATATAATAAAGAAATGTCCAGAAATGAGTCAGAACATAAAAAAGATGTGTGAAAAAAAGAGGTAATACCAACCTCTTAAGTAACGTAGGCTCCACGCCTACGTTACTGTAATACCACGCTGCTCCCGTTTACGTGTAATCCATTCTTGAACTTCATTTTTAAGCCACCGAACCGATCGAGAGTTGAGTTTTACTGCTCTGGGAAAGTCCCCTTCACTCATCCATTTGTAAATGGTTGAATGATCTGAGGCAGTTACCATTAGTGCTTCGTGTATCTGTATTAATCGGCAAGCTGGCGGCAGAAGAGTTGTGGTCGACTCTGTATTTATAATACTAACTCCCTAAAGTCATTATCAATATCGTCTTGTGTCACGCCAATGTACCGTAGCGTTACACCTTCTGAACTATGGCGAAGCATCCGCATCACCCGTGCAATATCCTTGGTGCTTTTGTAGAGGTGATAGCCTCTGGTCTTTCGCATTGAGTGAGTTCCCAGTGGAAAACTAATCTCTTCACCAATCGACGAGAAAGCTTGGCTAACAGCCCGACGACTCAATGGATTGGCAGCTTTGTTTATTGCTTGCTGATTTCGGTAAGACTGAAATAGGTAGATGTGGTGGGGATTCTCCTTTTTAATGCGAAGGATGATTTCTAAGCTTCTTGGATTTAATGCAATCTGGGCTACTTTGCCCGTTTTAGATTCACGGATGGTTAAACGGTCTTCTTCGATGTCACTGAACTTAATCGCCAGTAAATCAGAAATCCGTAAAGCCAGATTGATACCGACATTCCATATATCCGACATTTGCTTACTATGCCGTATTTCTAATAAGTGACCGATGAGCTGGATTGTGTCACGGTTTTTCACCGCTTGAACTTCTGCCATAACGCAGCTTCCTTTTTTCGATGAAAATGATGATTAGAGGAACTTCAAATCAGGCTAGAAAAGAAAAGCCTTGTTCCATAAGGGTTGGCAAGTTCCCAAATTGCTAAAATGGGAACTTGGATGCTTTTCAGCTCTTGGTGACTTTGATTTGGTCAAACACACCATCAGATAAATACTCCAAAAAGTTACTTTCCCACGTTCGATAGAAAGATTTCACTTCTCGATGTGCTAGAGCGCAAGGAGCTAAAAACATCTGCCTGAATATGTTGCTCTCAATATGGAAATCAAGCTCGATGGCTAGCTCTGGATAGACACCTCCAGAATAGGCAAAGTCGGTGATGTAACAGAGTCGCCACTTATCACCTTCATTGCGGATCATGATTTCTACTGGATGATACCCACCAGCTTCAGCGTTATAGCTCGTGTCACGAAAGTTAATGGTTAAGGTATCTGAATAGTAATCAAGACTCGCTTCCTGAACCTGCTTAGTAATGGCGTTATGAAAGCGAGTAGAGATAGGCAGCACACAAGGGTGAAACTGCATCGTTTGAATTTTGGTTGTGGCTGGCATGGTATGCCTCCTAGGTTAGTGGTGATGAGATTGATGATTCACTGGGCGTATCGATATTGACGAGTGTTGCTTGGATACCATCAAAGGAGCCTTGCTGAATTTGCTTGAGGAAAGACCGTTCATAGCTTTGATATAGGCTGGTTACTTGTGGCTGGTGGAGCTCACAGCGTTCAATGTCCGGTTGATAGAACCATCCACGCAGAAAATTGAAGTAAAGCTCGACCTCCATCTTTTCGGTTTGTTCGTCTGGATAAGCAAAGCTAGTGACAAAGACGATGTTCCAATGAGTGTTGTCTGATTGGTTTGTCGATCTGTTGAGTTGGATCTCGACAGGATGAAAACCACTACGATCTTGGTAGTAGCTCGACACTCGAAAGTTAAGGGCGATACGTGTAGCAAAGGTGGGAATATCTAATTGCTCAGTAAGAGCATTGAGGTATTCCACCAGCAGTCGATGGGGTGTGGTTTGGCTCATAACAAACCTCGCTCAGCAAAGGACACGCATTGCTCACCGACCACAACGTGATCCAATACTCGGATATCAACTAGCGCTAATGCATCAGACAGACGTTGAGTGATTCTGCGATCGGCTTGTGATGGCTCAGGTAAGCCGGACGGGTGATTATGACCAAAGATCACCGCAGCCGAGTTGAGTAGTAATCCTTCCTTGACGACTTCCCTTGGGTAAACGCTAGCGGCATCAATGGTGCCAAAGAACATCTCCTTGTATTCAATCAGTTGGTTTTGATTATCAAGAAACATCACGGCAAACACTTCTCTGTCGTAATGCGCCAGTTTCATCTGTAGGTATTGCTTAGTGTTTTCTGGACTGGTGAATGAACCCGAACGGGCATACTTCGCTGCGAGCATAGTCGCTGCGGTCTCTAGGATTTGACGAAGCTCTGTGGGCTCGTTTGGCGTGTAATGATTTGAATGCATCTACTTTCCTTCTTGTGCGTTAAAGGTATGTGCATCCAAGTAATATGTAGCTAAAAAATAATGGAATCCTTCCCCATAGAAGCAGCCCGATCACGCTGGGCTGCTTTAGGTCATGGTTGCTGTTTATCTTGTCGTTTAGCCCAGTTGTAACCACTCACAACGCCATAGATGAACAACTCGATTAGTGTCTTAGTAGGTTGGTGGGGATTCACCATTCGCCTCCTTGTTGATGTGATACAAGCCTGCGCCAACGATAAAGCCAGCAATGAACACAAACGGCATAAGAGCCTCCTGCTTAGTTTGATTTAAGAAACGAGCATAAATGGAAGCCCGCGACTAGCTGGCTTCAGAAAGGTAATGTGTGGTTGAAAAAAGTTGGAGTGTGGTGATTTACGCAGTGAAGTAATTAACTGCACATTCTCGTTATCTCATGAGTTGAACTAACCGGAATTCATCATGAGATTAATCAAACTAAAAGAAGTCATGTCCTTAACCAGCCTTGCACGAGCTACCATCTACAAGTACATGGGCGAAGGCCAATTTCCAAAAGCAGTGTCATCAGGTTGTCGTTCAGTGGCATGGGTAGAAGAAGAGGTGACAGATTGGGTATTGGAACGTATTGGTGAGCGTGATAGCACTGAATAAGCAGTAGCCTTAAAGGAAGCTATAATAGCTTCCTTTAAGATATATTAGTTAGCAAGTATCATGGGCTCATGTACAAAGTGATCACCAAAGGTTTTGATCAATGAAGTAGCTTTGGTTTGTTTAATAACATCAGTTACTTTCTGCGCATCAAGAAATTCTATACTGTATTTTTTAGTTAGCTGCTGTGCCGTCGTTAGGCGCTCCAATGCTTCTGGCGTAAACTCTCCAGTCGTCCAGAACTCAAAAATCAGATTCCGACGAGACCAATCATCAGGGTGGGCAAGACAAAACGCTCTAAACACGGGGATTTGTTCCGTCAACCAATATTCAACTTCTTCGAGAGTGACTCGTTTATTTCGGTTGTATCCTTTTCCTTCAATAAACCTTATATCTCGATGATTGACACTGATTACATCTGCCTCTTTTACACCATTCATAGTTTTACATAAGCGGTTGAGTGTTACATCTAAACCATTAAGTGATCGCATTGTTTCAGCTATCATGTATTCAAACAATGTACCTCGTAAACGGTTTGACGCCCCTTCTACTTTGCCTAACGTCTTGAATATGGTATCCACTTTCTCTGGCGATATAGCATCTGTAGCAACTTTGGATAATAAGGATATGAGCTCGTTGAGCCCTTTCCCTATATCATTATCAAATATTACAGATGTCGTCGCAGGAGAGATCCCCATCGCTTTTAGTTGCTTAAATGCAGTCTCACTGAATGAATCAGCAACAAAAAAGCACAACTGCTTACCTACCTTCCGTAGGCTTCTAAGTGCATTCAATTTCTGAATGAACGGTTGAATATCTTTCTCAGAGACTTCATGTCCCAATAAAATATCGCAAATAACAAAGCCAGGATTTGGTGAGTTACTATCATTATTAAATGAAACCAGTGGGCTTAAATAGGATGGGCCAGCCAAATCCCAAGCAGTTGTGCTTACTATAGGATTTTTACCCTCAGTACGAGCTTTTAGCTGGTTGTAAGATGCAAAGCCAAGCTTTCTTAGCCATCCATATAGGCCTCGTAATATCAACTCTTCGGCAAGCAGGCGTGCTTTTAAGCGAGGGATAAGGGTTTCAAAATGATTCGAATGAATTCCTAGGTACACGCACTGACCAACACCCTCAACGTATGTTTCCTTTAATAGGTTCGTCCTAATTAATCTTTGAAGAACCATATTGGCTGATAAGTGCTTTTTTTGTTGAACTGGGGAACCGCAGGCAATTTCAAAATGAAAAGAAGGCATTATTCCATCGCGCGCACGCAATGCAGAAATTGCGAAACCGTATGCCGATTTTGACTTCAGCAATGCTTCCTCTAGTCGGATCCAGTATATTTCAGTACCAGCTTGCTCGGTTAAGAATAAAAACTTAGCTCTACGGGGGAAAGATAAATCTAGTCGTAGTACATTCCCCCCACTACGAGACACTCGTTGTCGAGCAGCGGCGGAAGAAATGTTTTCCTTTTGAATCAGAAACTCTGTTACTTCTGAGCTTAAGGATGGGCCATTCTTTTTAAGAAATTTATCAACAGAGCTTAGCATTTGTCACACTGCGCTATATATACAAGATATAATATGCATGGAAACACAAAGAAGAGCCTCCATCAACACCCATTGATACAAAAGGCTTTCAAGCACACATTCTTGCTCAAAAAATTAAAAATGTCACAGTGGCTATTTTATTCCCCTTCAAACCATATGTACTCGCAGTTTTATTAACTCCAGTAGAAGCTACCTTACAAGTATCTTTGAGAATAACCCCATTAAATGTTAGAAAAGGGAGCAATCGCTCCCTTCTATGCTGCCAGCTTAACTTGGCTACTTCGTGCAGTCATACCATCCATC
Organism: Vibrio sp. 10N.247.311.51; assembly: GCF_041467855.1. Classification (NCBI taxonomy): domain Bacteria; kingdom Pseudomonadati; phylum Pseudomonadota; class Gammaproteobacteria; order Vibrionales; family Vibrionaceae; genus Vibrio; species Vibrio sp. 10N.247.311.51. The sequence goes on from NZ_JBFSVK010000005.1 coordinate 112,770, forward strand.
ACCACTGCTACACTCATACTTGAACGTCCCATTAGGATAGGAAACAAATCGATAGTGCATTGCCATCTCGCCATTGGGCATTTCAGTCGCCGTATTAGTTCGATGCTCAGATACGTTGTTCTCACCTTCCTTATAGCGTTTTGTGTGCTCCCACCAATCAGCCCCAACAGAATCTTGAGTACCATAGACTTGTGGTAGTGCTGCGATATCAGCATTTAATGCATCAATGTCGATACTCTCCACATCAGCACTGAAACCTAACCAATGCGTGTACTCACTTGGTACTGTATTCCACTTGTAACGGCTTCCGTCTTCATCGTACACACCACTCACTCTCGCAGTCGAAAGCGTCATGTTTTGGCTATCAGCAGTATCACTCAAACCAACCTCACTACACTCCAATTCACTCAGATCGTAGAACGATGACTTGTTATTCATACCGTACTGGTTGCCAGTTTCAGCCTCCTTCGAAAGTAAGGTTTCTGATTTACTGCAAATGTAATCGTCAAAGTTTGGAGCTGAGCTCATGTTACGGTATTCATTCACATAGCCCACCGTACCAAAGTCAGTGATAGTGTCTTCTTGCAGGTAGTTTCTAATCAAACGTTCGGGTAGCCAGTTGTCATCTACCGCATAGACTGATTCAGACCAGAAGCTACCTTGACGTATGGAGATCGATTTGTACCACAACTGTTCATCATCTTGACGTTGCCTGTCCGTTGGATCGTTAAGGTAGTGAGCCACGTTGATATGTGCATATGGGTACTGAAGCGACAATTCATAAGTTTCTTCAAATGAAAGTTGAATGGATGCCATAAGCTGCTCAGCAATATCGTAGACCGAACTGTTACCATCCGCTATGTAATCACTCCACAGATCTTCCTCTGAGATATTGAAATGCCAAACTAAATCACCCGCTACGTTACGCATGGCGTCTTTTATGGCATTGCGGACTTGTTCATTGTCTTTCACTAATTCACAGCTATATGTAGCAACTTGCTCTCTTTCAACCGTCTGTTTAGCTGACTCCCACAACATTGTGGTGAGTGGAGTGATGTTAACGGAGCCATTCGCTACCTCTTCAGGCAACGTGAACGCTGGTGGAAGATTAAGTACATAAGCTTGAGCCACTTCCCCTAAGTCTTCATCAATAGCTCCTACAGGCACATCTACGATCACTGGAACGTATTCAAGACAGGCTTGTTGCTCTTCTGTTATGTCACCTTCAATAGTGAACACACCACCAGCCTCGGTGATAGCCGATGGCTCATCAGGATCGGCAACACCATTTGAATTAAAATCATAATGAACCGTGGCACCAACGATATAGCCGTCAATAGCACGACCAGATAACAACGTAGAGTTGGATGGTTGTGAAGGCTCAGATGAGCCACCACCGCCGCAACCAGCAAGGGTAGCACTTGCAATGAGCACAGAAACTAACGTCTTTTTCATAGGAAACTCCTTTTTATTAATAGATTGGTTTGCAGGGATAAATGCATAGAAAACAAAAGCGGCTTACTTTCGTAAACCGCTAATGGTGGGTATTAAACGTGTGGTACTAGCAAGCGCATCGGCATGGGGGCATATCGCAAATGTCACAGGTTGAACTGTGGCTACCTCCGCAATATTCACAGCTGAATGAAGCTAGGCAACGGTGCTTGTTAAGTAATGTTCGAATCGCTTTAATTGTCATGAACTTCTCTCCCCGTCTATGTCGTAGTGGATCACATAGAAAGACGGCAACCCTATGTGACATCCCTGTTTGTTGTCAGGTTATCAATAGGTTGGGCATCTGGTGTCGCATGGGGCAGCACTAAGTGAGACCGCTATCGCTATTTAGAGAAGTGGTTTGAAGCTGGGGACTTTTAATTGACGGCGGTGTAGGTTGTTGTTCTGAAAAGGTGATGTGGTTTTTATGTGCTTCTAGCCACGCCACTAACGGTGGTGTATTAGAAACCGTAACAGTGATGTGTAAATACGTATCGAATTCAGAGATACGTTGGTCGTTGGAAAGTGGTGTTTGGTAGAGATGTTCACCCGCTTGTTTAGTAATAGTGAATTCGAGTGTGTAACGCTCATGCTCTGTATTGGTGTATCCCGATGCTGAGTGTTGTAAGTCAAAGTCTTGTGGGTAAGCAAACGTGAAGGTTGATAGTGTGACCTTGTGAATATGGCTGACATCAACAAAAGTAGCGTCTTTATTTCCCTTCTGGCGGTACACCAATATCAATGTATTACTTTGTTGTACAAGACCTAATGGCATGACATCTTTTCTGTGTTGTCCCCCTTCAGAGTAATAGTGCAAGTTTAACCAACGATTGTGGTAAAGCCCTTGACTGATAGCTGCGTAAGCATCAAGGCTGATATTACGCCTTAGTTCATAAGTGCCGAGCAAATCGATTTTTCGTAACCATTGAGACTCTTTTGAGTCCTGAGCTAAGGATTTTAATCGGTAGTTAGCGTCTTCAAATAACGACCGAAGAGTATGGGATATATGGGTAGGGATTAAGTAGTGGAAGTGAGACTCAGCCAGACACAAAAGTAGTGCCTCTTGAGTAGCGGAGCCAACAAAAGCTTTAGTTGGATTTCGTTGGTATCCATAAGGTTTATCACGGGTATCTCGGTCAATATCAAAATACTCAAGCAACACATCAAGGTTACGTTGAATCGTTCGAATATCTCGATCAATACCGATCTCCTGAAGCTGTGCTTTGAGATCAGAAGCCGTGACTTTATGCCAATACGGTATGCGCTTGTATAGCTCAAGCGCTAATACCATATGCTGGCGAGTGCTCACATGAGTGGTTTTACTCATCGTGCGCACCTTTAACTAAGCGGATCAAAATAGAGGTGACGGTATAACGATGTTGAAACAAGTCACTCTCACTCTGTTTGATAGCAAGAGACGAAGCTCTGCACGCTAGGCTTTAAGGTGAGTTGATTGTATGAGTAGCTTGGGCATCTGGTGTCGGATGAAAGCGTACAATTGAAATTAATTGAATAATCGAGGTGGACATAATGAGTTCCTATGCTGGTGGATACATAGGAGTGATATGTGTGTTAAAAAAGTTGGAATGTGAGCGTTTATGAAGAGACGTTTTTTATTGCACATTCTCGTTATCTCATGAGTTGAACTAACCGGAATTCATCATGAGATTTTTAAAACTACAACAAGTAATGGAAAAAACAACACTCTGCCGTAGCAGTATCTATAACCTGATTAAAACAGGTGACTTTCCTAAAAATATTGCGGTGATGGGGAAGCGTAAAGCTTGGCTTGAAAGTGAGGTTGAAGATTGGATGGTGAGTAAAATCGAGATCTCAGAACTTTAAATTTACTATAAAGCCAACGCTAAAGAAGTTATATTAACCATTGACATTTAAGGGCTTTAAATGTCAATGATGAGGCATCAAGAGGTGCCCAATGCTATAGAAAGATACCTACCATGGCATATCACAGTAAAAGATTTAGTGAGGGGGGGGGTCTCTAGTCAGAAATAGTTTAAAACCAGCCTTTAAAGGCCGGTTCTAAGGAGAGATAGTGAGTAGTGGCCAAACAAAAAATGCAGCTCTAACAACCGCATTAGCATTTCATTATCAAGTGCTAATTGGGTTACATAAATGTTTTTTACTTGAAGATGGTCAGTCGATTTGGTTCGAAAAGGATGGCGATGTTAGTTTTATTTCGCCTGATACTTTGGCATCAGTACAAACCGAAGTAAAAGATTATGCGGCGCCACTGACGGATCATCATGAAAATCTTTGGAAAACGCTTAAAAACTGGCTCGCTTCAGATTTTGAACACATCCAGTACGGTGCTTTAGTTCTTCATACTACCCAAGCGTTTGGTACAACAACTCGCTTAAGGGACTGGAACACACAAAGTGCAGCAAGGCGCTTGGACATACTAAAAACGATTTTTTCAGAACGTACGGAAGAACAGCTTAATGCTGAGAAGCCTTCAGAGATTATCAAACTACAGCAAGCTGTAATGGGTGTTGATGAGCTACTTCTTGAAAGTGTACTTGCTAAAGTCACGTTATTTACACTAGCAGATAATGGAGAAGTGCTGGAAAAACAAGTGCTTTCAAAGCCTGTGGGTATTCCGAAGAATAACTTGAAAAGTTATCTTCATGGGCTTATTGGTTTTGTATATGCGCAAGCAACGCAGCAATCTTGGAGTATCAAGCATCAAGATTTTTCTGCAAAGTGCGAAGAGCTAACTGCGCTTCTTTGCAAAAAGGAGTTCACTTTTCCTGCCTTTACGGGGCATGAGGCATCTGAACTGGAACTGGAAGTCTACCAAGATAGGCCGTTCGTGCAAAAAATTACTGAAATTGAGCATCACGAAATGATACCTGATGCCATCGGTAATTGGCTTGAATTACAAAACTCTTTGCTTGAGCAATTAGATGAATATCCATTATATAAAGATAAAACAGTGGCTTATCAGAACCAATTGATTAAAAAATATAAACTTGCTCATTCAAGTGCGCAACTTGAAGCAACAGATGCAACTGCAATTAAAAGTTCGAAACTGCTGTATAACAAAACCATAGGTGAGCAGCCTTTAAATATGGGTAATGATATACCACCGATTGAATACAAAAACGGCTTGATACATGACGCAATGGATGACGAAGAACGTGGCTTAGAATGGAGGGTGGAGTCATGAGTAGTATTGTCGACGCCCTATACGAATTAAAGTACAACCCGTTTGAGTATGGTGAGTTTCTTGCCTCATTTTATACGGCTATGGATGAATCGGAGGATAGTTTACTACTCGCCCCTTTGGTTATCCCACTATGCAGTCACCCTCTTTTTAGTCGAAAGCTATTCAATTCTAACAAAAGAAGCACTATTTGGTCGGTTTTTGATGACCGGAGCAAGCTCTATGATCTGCAAGAACGCATTGATGGATTTCAAACTTTAACTGAACAATGTATTCAGTACTGTTTAATCAATGATTGGTTATCTGTAAACGAACAACGTTTGTCTCTTTGTGCATGTGATGGTGCTAATTCAACCTTTACAAGTCAAAAAAATGCGCAGAAGTTAGGGCGATTACTTAGTGGACATTCAGTAGTCGAGATTTATGCATTTTTAGGAGTAAAGCCACGATGAAGACATTAATTCATGAGATTGGTGTTATTGATAAGCTGGGAAATAAGCATCCAGTTAGTTTTAAGAAGGGGCTCAATGTTGTCACTGGTAAGTCATCGACTGGTAAAAGTGCCTTAATTGAAATATTTGACTATTGCTTTGGTAGTGGTGAAAACACTATTCCCAAAGGTGTCATTACCACAAATGCAGCTATTTATTATGTTGCGCTTGCTGTCAATGAACAAGATATGGTTATTGCTCGTGATCCTGATATCGCGACTAAAGCCTTTTTTCGTCGTGTTGAGTCGTTTAACTCTGCCGATATTGTGCGTGATTATTTCAATAGCAACTATTTCCGTCCATTAAATGAATTTAAGAAGCATCTAAGAGGTTTTTTCTTGGATATAGACGATGTGGATGAGTCTTTGGCTGCCAGGGCTAATCGACGCAATAATGCTAAGGCTGCGACTCCATCCATACGTAGCTTTTCATCATTTATGCTCCAGCACCAAAATCTTGTAGCTAATAAACATGCGTTATTCTACCGATTTGATGAAAAAGAAAAACGAGATCAGGCAATTGAGCATACCAAGATATTTTTAGGCTTAGTCGATCAAAAATTCTTTCACTTAAAGCAAGAGAAAGAACGATTAAGTATGGATATCAGACGTTTGGAGCGCCAGAAAGAGACTAACAAACGTACGTCAGAAAAGTATAAACTAAATGTTGGTCCGGTTTTAAACCAGTTGTATGCGCTGATGGGGTTTAAGGAGGAACCATTATCATTAGACAAGTTATTACGCCATCCTCAAGATGGAAAAGATCAACTTGATAGCATTATCGTACCCGAAAAAATTAACCATAATTCAGACGCTATCACACTGCGGTACAACCAGCTTAAACTGGAGCGTAACAAAAAAACTGCTGAACTCAGGAAACTACAGCGTCAAACTGCTTCAATTAATAAGCACATTCAAGAAGAAGAGCTTTTCGTCGGTAACGTAAAACAATTTAGCTCACCTGGACATGTACACATATCTGCTTCAGTTTGTCCATTTTGTCACACCGAAAAAGATAATTTGCGAGAAAGTGCAGAGAAACTCCAGAAAGCTATTCTTAAAGTATCAGGAAACCTTGCTCAAGCCCGCCCAATGAAAGCAAAATTTGAATCGTCTTTAGTTGATGTGAAGCGTAAGACAGAGGCTGTTAGCCGGGCACTTACTGAGTTAAATCAGCAAGTAATGGAAATTGAGAAAACAGAAAAGCAGTTAGTGAAGCAAAAGAGTCTGTATGAAAGTATTTTGATGCAGAAGGCTAAACTATTTGCACTGATCGATACATTAAATATGGCCGATGATGTAGAGCTTGAAAAGCAAGTTAAAGATCTTAGCAAGCAGATAAAAGACATCACAAGAGACCTTAAAAAATATGATGTGCAAAAAGGGTTAGAAAAGGCATCAGCTGATGTAAACACATATATGGCTGATATTGGTAGCTATTTCGAATTTGAAGCTAGCTACAAGCCTATCAATCTCCACTTTTCATTCGAAACATTCGACCTGTATCACCTAACCCCTACAAATGAAAAAATTCACTTAAGATCAATGGGGAGCGGCGCAAACTGGTTGTACTGTCATGTGACTTTATTTCTAGCCTTACATAAATATTTTTCGCTACAGGGGAATAGTTGCGCTATCCCTTCAATTCTGTTTTTCGATCAACCTACTCAAGTTTATTTTCCGAACTTTAACCGTGATAATGCTGATACTTTCGAAGAGCAAAAGAGTCTAGAGTCTGAGCAGCGAACAAAAAAAGAAAGGCATGTAGATGAAGATATCAAAGCTGTTGAAAATTTGTTTAGCCAGTTTTCAAATTATTGTAGTGAACTAGAGTTGGATAACGGGTTTAGTCCTCAAATCATAGTGACAGATCATGCTGATAGTTTAACACTATCTAATGGGGTACCTTTTGAGGATCTAGTTAACGGAAACCGGTGGCGCTCCCGAGGGCTTATTGAACCTGTTCACGATACGGGGGAAGAATGAGATTCAAATATTTAATCGTTTTAAACCTTAGAGTTCAGCTCTATAGGGATATCAAGGAATATTGTTGAAAGCTTATGAATAAGATTAAAGTTGCCGTCCCTAATATTAAATATGATGACAATGGTTTTAGCCAAATTCTCAAAATCATGGAGACTATAACGTCTGACCCTAAGAGAAATTTTGACTTTGATTTTAGTAAATGCTCTCGGTTAGATCATCATGGGGTAGTCATGTTGGGAGGACTAGCAAGGTACGTCAACTTTCAAAATACAAAACTAGCTAGGTCTTTAATTTCTATTTTTGATGGCCAATCATTCGCAACTGCCGGTGTAATGTTTGATGTCAACTCTATGAGTGACTTAATCAGAAGCCGACTTATATCTAATAATTTTCTTAGTCACTTTTCTCAGGAGAATTTCGAAGGCTATGCAGGGGGAGATTATATAGGTTATCGGGAGCACACGACTCATTTGGATGAAGATAATATCGCAGAACATTTAAATGAACAGTGGCTATCTGATGATAAAGTTAAACTTAGTGATATGCTAAAAAATGAAATTGTCAGTAGAATATTTGAAATTTTCATGAATGCGTATGGACATGGGGCTGCGATCCAAGATTTAAAACAGCTAGGTGTCTATAGTTGCGGACAGTATGATCGAAAGGAAAAAACGCTTAGCCTTAGTGTTTTGGATTTTGGTCCTGGAATAGTACAGAATGTTAGGCGGTTCAATGGTGACATTGAGAGTGATATTGATGCTATGCAATGGGCGTTAGTTAAAGGAAACTCTACAGGTACTGATAGTGTGAAGCAAGGTATGCCAAGAGGCTTAGGTTTCGATCTATTGAGCGAGTTTGTTAGAATTAATGAGGGAGAGATGAGGATTTATAGCAATAAGGTTTATGCTAAAATCTCAAAAGGGAACGCTTTTGATATAGGTGTTTCTCAGCATAACTTTCCCGGCACATTAGTAAGTATTAAAATCAATTGTGATAATAAGCATTACCGCTTTAAATCTGAAGATGTTTCTCAGGTTAAATTTTTTTAGGAGTTGCCAATGTTAAACGTTAAAGTCTTTGATTTGGTTGGTAAAAATGCAATATCAATGCAGAGCGGAACAAAATTGAATAACGCTATTTCCTCGGCGTTGATAGAAGGCCAAATCGTAGAGATTGATTTTTCAGGTGTGTCTTTATTTGCATCACCATTTTTCAATGCATCAGTAGGTGTTCTACTAAAGGACATGACTATTGAGCAGTTAATGGAGAGAATGAAGATAGTAAATTGTAATGATATAGGACTAAGTTTACTCAACACTGTTATCCAAAATGCAATCCATTATTACAGTGGAGAAAGCAAAGTGACTGATACATTGAACAAGCATGAAGAGTGATGGGTATGACTAGAATTGTTAACATAAAAAATAGAGTCGATCTACATCATTCAGACAAATTTTTCATTGATACAAATGTATGGTTCTGGCTCACATATGCTGCTTCTAATGAGATACAAACTCAAAATGCACCAGCTAGATACCAACTAGAAATATATCCTGAATTTATTGAAAAAATACTAGATGAAGGTGCAAGTATTTATCATAGTCCTTTAGCTTTATCGGAGTTGGCTAACATCATAGAGAGAACGGAATACGATATATTCCAATCAAAACAAACTGAAGACATTTCTCGTAAAAGTTTTAGGAAAAAAACAGATCATAGAAAGAGAGTGATGGAAGAAGTATCCAATGCTTGGCAGCAAATCACCCAAATGTCATCTCCTCTCGACATTACACTAAATTCGGCCTTATCACAAAACGCTCTTATAACTTTAAATCAGCACTGTCTGGATGCTTACGATGCTTTTTATATCGAGTCGATGTCTAGTTATGAAATAGTAAATATTTTGACTGATGACAGTGATTTTGATGGGCTAGACATATCCCTATACACTGCAAATAATCGTTTGATTTAGAGTCAGTTATTTAAGAAAGACATAAAGTGTCTTGCTAAACGAGTTAAAGCCTCTCTCCGCTCTTCCAAATAATCATACTGGTCATAAATACCTTCAACACCCTTTAACTTGTGATTCAAGCATCTCTCGGCCACATGGCCGGGAGTGCCTTGTTTTGCCAGTAGTGTACGGCAAGTGCGGCGTAGGTCATGTACAGTAAAGTGTGGCATGCCGCCCATCAAGTTAGGCGGTTGTTTCTTCTTACCGGCTTCATGACCAAATAGCTTTGTAATTGCTCTGTTAAGTGTATCAGGGCCCATGTGAGGGCTCTTGCTGGCTCTTCTACTCGGAAACACGTAATCAGAGCCAAATCCCCTTATCTTCAACTCATCGAGCCACTCCAACACTTCTGGTGCTAATGGAATAGTAAAACCCACATTGGTTTTACTACGCTCCTTTGGCAAGTGCCATAAGCCATTCTCTAGCTCAAACTCTTCCCATTTAGCTTCACACAATTCAGATTTACGCACACCTAAACAAATCAATAATGCACAAGCTAGATAGTTATCGCGGCTAAAGTTGGTGCTGTTCTTTCTAGCGATACTAAAGAACTGCTTTAGTTCATCTTCAGTCAAGAAGCGATCTTTACTTTGCTCTATGCCGCCAGCGTCTCTCACAGTAAATGCAGAGGCTGGATTGCCTTGCAGAAGGTCAAGCTTCATTCCGTGATTAAATAACTGTTTACAGTGACCTAGAGCGTCATTGGCGATGGTTGGGCGACCGGAATCATTAATCGCAGTGATTGTTGTGCGAATATCACGAGCGGTAATTTTATCGAGTGAGATGTCACCGATATGTGGGGCGATATCTTTGGTGTAAACCCGCTTGGGGATATTAGGGTGTTTAAGGCGTTTAACTAAGGTTGGGTACCAATCTTCAAATAAGTCGTTAACGGTTTTAATACTTTCTTGTTCGGTACGCTTGCGCTGCAAGAGGGGATCAAAGCCTTCACGGACTTGCTTCATCTTAGTTACGGCTTCGAGACGGGCATTAGCTAAAGTAAGATCTTTAACCTTACCAAGCGTCATTTCACGGCGTTTTTTATTGGAGGTAAAGCGAAGCATCCAACTTGCGGTGCCCGAAGCTGGGACCACTAGGTATAAACCCTCACCATCAGCATGACGCTGTGTTTTCTCGCCACCAGCCTTAATGAGCGCTTCTACTTTCTTAACATTCAACTTACCCATAACCCACCTCTAATCGTGCATGATCTCGGTGAGAATTTCTTACCCACCACCTGCCTTTGTGGTGAGTCTATCATACCCACCACATTAACCACCAGTTTGTGGTGGTTAATGGTGTATTGAGGAATACGGTGATGGAAAGTGATCTAATCTAAGTTGTTGTATTTTAATAGCTAAAGTGTAGTTAAATACAATTATAATTACTATTCAATGTTCTGGATCTGCTCACGCATCTGTTCGATAAGAACCTTAAGCTCTACGCCTGATGCCGTGATGTCTGTGCTGATAGACTTAGACGCTAGCGTGTTTGACTCACGGTTGAACTCTTGCATCATGAAGTCTAGCTTACGGCCACAAGCGCCACCTTTCTTCAGTACTGCATTCGCTTCTTTCACGTGAGAGTCTAGACGGTCTAGCTCTTCTGCTACGTCTGACTTCTGTGCCAGTAGGATAAGCTCTTGCTCAACACGAGAACCTTCAAGTTCGATTTTCGCATCTTCAAATTTGGTAAGAAGACGCTCACGTTGCCATTCTAGGATTTCAGGCATACGCGCACGAACTTTCACTACTTCTTCAGTGATTGCATCTAAGCGCTGTACGATTAGCGCCTTCATGTTCTCACCTTCACGAGCACGAGCATCAATGAACTCTGCGATAGCATCGTTGAATGCGTCTAGCAGGTCTTTGTTGATAGCATCCATGTCTTGTTCTGGCGTTTCCATCACACCAGGCCAGTTCATGACTTGGAATGGGTTCAAACGGCTCTCTTCGCCTGTCATCGTCATTACTTGGTTCGCCGCATTGATTACTTGCTGAGCCAAACCTTCGTTAATGCTTAGCTCGCCCTTTGCAGCAGGATTTGCTTCAAAGCGTAGGTTACATTCAACCTTACCGCGCGCTAGACGCTTACGGAAACGCTCACGCAAGATTGGCTCTAAACCACGGAACTGTTCAGGCATACGGAAGTAAGTTTCTAGGTAGCGTTGGTTTACACTACGGATTTCCCATACTGCTGTACCCCAATCGCCTTTTACTTCTTTGCGTGCGTACGCGGTCATACTATAAATCATCGAATTTTCCTGTCTTTTATCATTCTGAAAATAACGCGCACGCATAGTATCACGATATGGTGTGCTCTCGAAGCCTGTCGCTTTTCACTATAAATAGCCTTTCGTGATAAATAGCTTTGAACGGTAAATAGATTTGCACGGTAAACTGCTATATAATCTTGCCCCAATCAAAACTGTCTCACCCCTTTCTTAGGTGATGCACTCTTTCGATAGTAAATCACTTCAGACTGTTAATAAGGTAGATACCAATGCGTCCAAATGACCGCGCTGTAGATCAAATTCGTCCAATTAAAATTACTCGTAACTACACAGCTTATGCTGAAGGTTCTGTATTAGTTGAGTTCGGCAACACTAAAGTTCTATGTAATGCGACGGTAGAAGAAAATGTACCGCGTTGGTTAAAAGGCCAAGGAAAGGGTTGGGTAACCGCTGAATACGGCATGCTGCCACGTGCAACGCACACTCGTAACCGTCGTGAAGCGGCGAGCGGCAAGCAAGGTGGTCGTACGATGGAAATCCAACGTCTAATCGCTCGTAGCCTACGTGCTGTTGTTGATCTGAAAGTAATGGGTGAAATCATGATCACTGTCGATTGTGATGTTATCCAAGCAGACGGCGGTACTCGTACTGCGTCTATCTCAGGTGCAAGCGTTGCAATGGCTGATGCTATCAATAGCCTACTAGCAAGCGGCAAACTTAAAAAAAACCCAATGAAAGGCCACGTAGCGGCAGTTTCAGTGGGCATCGTTGGTGCACAAGCACTGTGTGACCTTGAGTACGTTGAAGACTCAGCAGCCGATACCGACATGAACGTTGTAATGACGGAAGACGGTAAGATGATTGAGATTCAAGGCACAGCAGAAGGCGAACCGTTCAGCCACGAAGAGCTGATGCAGCTTTTAGCCCTGGCGAATAAGGGTATTGCTGATATTGTTGAAGCGCAGAAGTCGGCGTTAGCAGAATAATTATTAGATAGCTCCTTTTTTAAGGGGCTATTTTTTTGTCTGTAAAACTCGAAAGAGTAGTGCAGAGCGTAAGTTAAGTTTTATTGAATAAACGTAGAGGAAAAACATGAAAGCATATCAACGTGAATTTATTGAATTTGCACTAGAGAAAGAAGTACTTAAGTTTGGTGAGTTTACTTTAAAGTCTGGCCGTAAGAGCCCTTACTTCTTCAATGCTGGATTGTTTAATACAGGTCGTGACTTAGCGCGTTTAGGTCGCTTCTACGCAGCAGCATTGGCTGATTCTGGCATTGAGTTCGATGTACTATTTGGCCCTGCATACAAGGGTATCCCAATTGCAACGACGACAGCGGTTGCACTGGCAGATCACCACGATGTGGACACGCCTTACTGCTTCAACCGCAAAGAAGCAAAAAACCACGGTGAAGGTGGCAACCTTGTCGGTAGCGCGCTTGAAGGTCGCATCATGCTAGTCGATGACGTGATCACTGCTGGTACTGCGATTCGTGAGTCGATGGAAATCATCCAAGCAAACGGCGCTGATTTAGCGGGCGTGCTTGTTGCTATCGACCGTCAAGAGAAAGGCAAAGGTGAACTGTCTGCGATTCAAGAAGTTGAGCGTGACTTCGGTTGTGCAATCATCTCAATTGTTAGCCTGACTGACTTGGTGACTTTCCTTGAAGAGAAAGGCACTGACGCAGCACATCTAGAGTCAGTAAAAGCGTACCGCGCTCAATACGGCATCTAATACAATTTGTAATAGCTATAGAATGCACAAGGGGCTGATGAATCATCAGCCCCTCTTCTTTTGGTTCAGTATTAATTATTTATAACGAATGCCGCGTTCAGCTTCTGGGCCTTCCATAGTCTTAAAGCGCTTGTGCAGCCACATCCACTGTTCTGGTGCTCTTAAGATAATCTTCTCAAGATAGCTGTTCATGTAGGCAGCGGCCGCTTTCTCATCTTTCTGTGGATAGTTATCTTCGATCGATTCATCGGCCATGATCTCATATTTGCCATCAGCATTTCTAAAGCCAGAACCCGGAACAAGTGCACATCGGCTAGTGTAAGCCAGAATACTGGTGCCTGTTGTGGTACATGCATCCTCTACTGCGAAGAAAGGCACAAACACAGACTTGTTACGGCCGTAGTCATGATCCGGCAGGTAGAAAAGGATCTCACCTTGACGCAGGATTCGAATCATACGCTTCACGTCTTTACGGTGAATCAGGCGATTGCCGTTCTGAGTACGACCTCGGTATTGAATGAACTCATAAGCCGGATTGTTGTGCGGGCGATAAACACCTAAACCTGAAATTCCGAGAACAGCCATTGCTCGCGCAGTGATCTCTAGATTTAAGGCATGCACACAGCATAGAAGAACACCTTTGCCGTTGGCTTTGTGTGTACGCAGTGCTTGGGTGTCTTTATCTACTAGGATTCGCTTGAAACGCCACGTTGGCCAGAACCAAGTAATGCCCGTTTCGATGAGTGCCATACCGGTGTTCTTGAAGTTCTCACTGACCATTGCCGCGACTTCATCTGCTGGCTTATCTGGGAAGGCGAGCTCCAAGTTACGTGTTGCGACCGCTACACGCTTTTTACCATAACGAGCGCCCAAAGAGCCTAACGATCGGCCTAACAGCAGTAAGAGGCGATAAGGGAGAACGTTAACGATAAGCGCCAATAACCCAAAACCGAACCATACTCCCCAGTATTTAGGGTGGAGTAATGCCAGAGTAAAAGGTGGCTTAGTAATAACGTGTTGTGCAGTGCTGTTTGTCGGAGAAGTTTTCGTCGTCATAACCATCACTTAAGATTTGATTGCTACTTAATTTGATTGTTACTTAATCTGAGCGCTTAGCAGAGCCCAATAAGCATCAAAGTTTTCTGTTGGTTGATATTTGAAGTCTGAGCGAACAAATCGATTCAAGCTGCCTTCAACTTGACCGAGCAGCTGAGCGGCTAAGATTTTCTCATCAACCGGGAATGATTTCCCTTCACGAAGCTTTCTTTCACGCAGGATCTGGCGAAGTTGCGTCTCAATGCGTTCGAAAAGTTGATTAATGCGATCACGCAGGCGTTCATTTTCAAACATTAGAGCATGACCAGACAAAATTCGAGTCAGGCCTGGGTTACGTTCTGAGAAAACTAAGATAAGTTGTAGCACTAGGCGTATGCGCTCTAGCGTGTCTTTCTCTTCATCCAGAATACGGTTGATTCGAGACATCAACGCTTCTTCAATGAACTCGATCAGGCCTTCAAACATACGAGCTTTGCTTGGGAAGTGGCGGTATAACGCAGCTTCAGAAACACCAACTTGCTTGGCCAACTTTACCGTTGTGATACGAGAAGCACCTTCGGTCGATTCCAACATTTGTGCGAGAGCTTGTAGGATTTCTTCACGACGGTTTGATTTTCGAGTACCAGCCATCTATTTACTTCCTTTCCTAAAGATGAGGATTGAGTGAAGAAGGATTATAAACACCATTCAATTCTGTTTCCTAGTTTTGTGAGCCCTAGGTCAACAGAATCGAGAGGTGTCAGCAGATTGTCAGAGCAAATTTGTGCGTTTATGCATCAATAAGCTGTTGGATCTGATCGAGGATCTGGAAACCAAGTGTGTCTTTGCTTTCCAGTGGCAGAGATTTATCGCCGCCTTTCCAATAAAGGTGTAGTTCATTGCTACTGCTATTGAAGCCTTGACCTTCGACAGAGACGTCGTTGGCGCAGATCATATCGAGGTTTTTTCTTTCCAGTTTACCGCGTGCGTACTTCTCAACATCTTGAGTTTCTGCTGCAAAGCCGACAGTAAATGGGCGTCCTTCCGTCATCGAAGCGACAGAAGCGACGATGTCTGGGTTCTTAACCATTTGAATGGTCATGTCGTCTTTACCATCAACCTTTTTAAGCTTTTGGTCTGCAATGGTCTCAGGGCGATAATCGGCAACCGCGGCGCAGCTGATGAAAATATCATGTTGAGAAGCGTTTGCTGCAACCGCATCAAACATCTGCTGAGCGCTGTCGACATCGATACGATTAACCTTATTTGGTGTCGCGAGTGATACAGGGCCGCTGACTAGAGTCACCGTTGCGCCTTGTTTAGCGGCTGCTTCAGCCAGTGCATAGCCCATCTTGCCCGAGCTGTGGTTAGTAATGTAACGCACAGGGTCAATCGCTTCACGAGTCGGGCCCGCAGTAATAAGCACAGAACGGCCAGTAAGCGGCTTAGGTTGGAAGAAGTCTTCACAGCGATGCACGAGCTGCATTGGCTCTAACATACGCCCCATACCTACATCACCACACGCTTGCTCGCCAGCTGCTGGCCCCCAAATTTCACAACCACGACGTTTTAGTGTGGCGATGTTCTCTTGAGTCGCAGGGTGGCTGTACATTTGTTGGTTCATTGCTGGAGATACCGCAACTGGCGCATCGGTTGCTAAAACCAAAGTGGTCAGTAGGTCGTTACCCATACCAGCTGTCATGCGAGCAATCAGATCAGCGGTTGCTGGTGCTAGTAATACCAAGTCAGCCCACTTTGCGAGCTCGATGTGTCCCATGGAGGCCTCAGCAGCAGGATCAAGTAAACTATCAGACACTGGCCTTCCAGAGACGGCTTGCATGGTGAGAGGAGTGATGAACTCCTTGGCTGCATTTGTCATCACGACTTGTACCTGTGCTCCACGTTCAATTAAGCGTCGAGTCAGTTCGGCACATTTATACGCAGCGATACCACCACTAATGCCAAGTAGGATTTTTTTCCCAGCTAGGCCTTGTAGGTCAGCGTTATCCAGTTGATTAACCAATGTTTGCATGATTCTGTTCCTTAATTTCTCTGGGACTTACGATATCAGAACAAAGGATTAGTGCCTAGAAGCAGAATTAGAACAGATTTGACGCTCATCAAGTTGGTGTTATCAAACTTATCAATTACACGGTTTTGCTAGTGACTCGTTTCCTTTTATCTCTATCGAAGGATCTCAGATTACGATCTCATTAAGGTGGTGGGTCGTGTTTATGACAAGTGATTAGCTTTTATATGCCAATAGATAAAATGCCTGCTGAATCGATGCCGAGAGAAAAGTTATTGAGTCGAGGGCCTGATTCCTTGAGTGATGCGGAACTGCTCGCGATATTTCTGCGAACAGGGACACAAGGAATGAACGTGTTGGAGCTCGCTGACAAGTTGATCAAAGATTTTGGCTCTCTCCGTCATCTTTTTTCAGCAACGCAGGAAGAGTTTTGTGCCCATAAAGGGATGGGGCAGGCCAAGTATGTTCAATTACAGGCTGTGTTAGAGATGACACAGCGCTATCTAGCAGAGACGTTATCTCGTGGAGATGCGCTCACTAGTCCTACTCATACTAAGCTTTATCTTTCGAGCATGTTGCGTGATCGCCAGCGAGAAGCCTTCTATATATTGTTCCTCGATAACCAAAATAGGGTAATAAAGGACGAGGTGATGTTTGAAGGTACCATCGATGCCGCATCGGTTTACCCGCGGGAAGTGGTTAAACGGTCACTTCATCACAATGCGGCGGCATTAATCTTGGCTCATAACCATCCCTCGGGTGTTGCTGAGCCCAGCCAAGCGGATAGGCGGATTACACGCCGATTAACCGACGCATTAGCGCTGGTGGACATCCGAGTTCTCGACCATTTTGTCGTTGGAGATGGCGAAGTTGTCTCTTTTGCAGAGCGTGGATGGATTTGAATCACATTTTAGGTTGTTAGTTGCGTTAAATCTGCTATTATTCCGCCCACATTTTTAGACCTAAAATCAGCTCTGATTACTCAAGCAAGCTGCGCTGCACAAAAAAAGATCACGAAATCCGTAAAAAGGATCTGTTCGGGTCTTGAGCAATGCGTGTCAAGTTAGTATAATGCGCGACCTTTGATAGCCTTGTATGGATTTTCCATAACGGTTTTTACCTTCTATTTTAATTGATAGAGAGGTTCGGCCACCAAGGTTGATATCGAGCTGAAACGATTGGAGAAGACATTCATGTCCCGAGTATGCCAAGTAACTGGTAAGCGTCCAGTAACGGGTAACAACCGTTCACACGCACGCAATGCTACTAAGCGCCGTTTTCTGCCGAACCTACAAACTCATCGTTTCTGGGTAGAGAGCGAAAAACGTTTTGTTAAACTACGTCTAACTGCTAAAGGCATGCGTATCATTGATAAGAAAGGCATCGATGCTGTTCTTGTTGATATCCGTGCACGTGGCGAAAACGTTTAAGAGGAATTAAGCAATGGCTAAAGGCATTCGTGAGAAAATTCGTCTAGTATCTTCTGCAGGTACTGGTCACTTCTACACAACTGATAAGAACAAGCGTAACATGCCAGGCAAATTTGAGATCAAAAAGTTTGATCCAGTAGTTCGCCAACACGTTATGTACAAAGAAGCTAAAATCAAGTAATTGATGCTTTTTTTGCTCTTCTTCAGTAGAAGAAAGAATTGAAAAACCCAGTTTAATCGCTGGGTTTTTTTATATCTAAAATTTGAGTAACTCTATTATTCTTACTTAATATAGCGCCTGATAGATAGAAAACCGCGTAACATAGAAAGTACTGCCACTTTCACGATATACTGATTACTCAATAGGTTAGATGAGCAGAATCAGATGAGATATCGTGGACGCCGGTGGAACAACATACTCATGTTCAGTGTGATCGCTTTTATTGGCGTGTTAAACCTTCCAACATTGATCAAAGCGTACCTTATCGAACCTGAGCCTCAGGTTGATAGCCCTTATCCTTATCTCCTGAATCCAAAAGCAGAGCTTCAAGCGTTGCACTTTACTAAGTGGTCTGTCATTCAACAAGATAATCAATGGGTTTACCAGTTCAAAGGTACAGACTTCCCTCAAGCTACCAATGCACAAGAGCTGTCACAACGTTGGAAAGAGCTTGTGGGTACGGAAGTCGACTCACAGACCTACACAGACCTTACGCCTCGGTTAAATACACCACACACCATCGAAGTATGGTATGAAGACCAAGAAGAGCCCCAGCGTATTACCTATTATCAATTGCCTGAGTTCTGGTTGTTAAAAAACTGGAATGATCAGTGGTTGGCGGTGTCTATCGAAGAGAGCTACCTGTTTCCAAGTTTTAGCTCGAAACCTTCATTTAAATCAGACAAGCTATCTATATCAGACAAACCACCTAAATCGGACGACTGACTATGCCTGAATTACCCGAAGTCGAAGTAAGCCGCATGGGGATCTCGCCTCATTTAGTCGGTGAGACCATTAAAACGCTTACCTTTCGCACGCCGAAGCTGCGTTGGGATATCCCACAAGAGCTAAAAGCATTAGAAGGGCAGGTGATTCGCTCTATCTCGCGTCGCGCAAAGTACTTATTGATTGAGACGGATACTGGCACTGCCATTGTTCACCTTGGTATGTCTGGCTCACTGCGCGTATTAGATGCCGATTTCCCGGCAGCCAAACACGATCATGTGGATCTTAAGCTCACCAACGGCAAAGTGCTGCGTTATAACGACCCTCGCCGCTTTGGTGCGTGGTTATGGTCTGCTCCTGACGAAACTCATCCTGTGCTACTGGGATCTGGCCCTGAGCCGCTCACTGACGACTTCAATGCCGACTACATAACTGAGAAGGCAGAAAAACGCAAAGTTGCCGTAAAGCAATTCATCATGGACAACAAAGTGGTGGTGGGTGTCGGAAATATCTACGCCAACGAAGCGCTATTTGCTTCACGTATTAGTCCTTTGCGCTCGGCAAGTAAAGTGACAAAAGAAGAGTGGGCCTTGTTAACCAAAGAGATCAAACAAGTGCTCGCTACCGCCATCAAGCAAGGCGGTACTACCCTAAAAGATTTCGCACAAGCAGATGGCAAGCCGGGGTATTTTGCTCAAGAACTGCAAGTTTATGGCAAAGCAGGCGAAAAATGCCCTAACTGTGAAGCTCTGATTCAAGAGCTTAAAATAGGGCAGCGCAATACGTTTTTTTGCAAGGAATGTCAGAAATAGTGCTTGAGAGGGAAGAGGGCTGGTTATATTTGTCCTGATTTCTCGAAGTATTTCTTTGCGACCAATAATGAAATTAGACGCTCTCGCTTTTGGTCTCGGAACTGGTCGACCCATGCGTGTGAGTTTTTGATAATGCTTTCAGCTTCTTCTGGGTGTGCGATGTAGTACTCCATTTTTTCAATTAAGTCAGAGTAATCATCTGCAACTTCGACGTAATGAATCCCTGCTTCGAGCCGCCCTTCCATAAACCAAGTCTCATATTTCGGCTTTGACATGATCACGAGAGAGTTAGAAGACATTGCCCATTTAAGGTTTGTAGCAACATCATTTCCTTCTATCGCCAAAACGAATTTACACTCGAGTTGCTGCTCGACAGATAAAAAGCCTTTCTCCCAAGGAGAATCTTCAATTGGGTGTGTTCTCCCTATATCGCACATCGGATGACTGTGAAACTGTTCTAAGACGACCTTTCGATGTTTTTTCTGACCGGCGCCTCGCCAGACTGCAATATCTTTCTTTTGTCTATAAGAAAGTTTGTCATCAATAAAATAGAAATGGCGTACTTCATTTAGTTTCAGCAATACAGCGTTTTTATTACCTTCAATTACCGGGCGACTTTTTAGAAAGCAAGGATGATCTGGAATATGACGAATGTCCCCATTCAAAAACTGAAAAAAATGCTTTGATGGAAAAGACTTCACAACTTTATGAAGATCAAAGTAATACGTAGTTCCGCCAATCTTTTTATATTCTCCCACGTAAGTAGACTCGCTCTCAGGCAGTTTGAACGGTGTATCAAGCTTGTTGTAGTAATCGACTCTATCTCGGATGTAAGAGTTTAATGGTGTTGCCTGTATGAGGCTGTTAGCCAGTGTTCTTCGGATCGTATTTGGTACCAAGACCTGAAGGCCATTAGATAAGTAGTATTTGAATTTTCTAAAACTCATTGGGCCACCTTTTTCTTGATAGCTATGTGAACACATTTCGGTACAAACTGTTCCACATCTCCACCATGGATTGCCACTTCGCGGACGATGGTTGAAGATAGGAAGGCGTACTCTTCTGCTGGTGTTAGGAACACGCTTTCAACGCCAGGCAATAATTTACGATACATGCTTGTTAGGCTAAACTCATATTCAAAATCGACAGTTGTTCTTAATCCTCGCACCAATATATTTGCTTTTTGATCGCGTGCAAAATCAACGAGCAAACCACAAAAACCAGCTGTCGATACATTACTTAAATGTGCGGTTGATTCTTCAACTAGTTTTACGCGCTCTTCCAGACTAAAAAGTGTTTTTTTAGAAGGGCTTGCCGCGACACCAATAACAATTTGGTCAAACATGTTTGCAGCACGCGTGATGATATCCAGGTGGCCGTTAGTGATTGGATCGAACGTTCCAGGGTATATGACTTTTTTCATCGTAAAGCTTTCTCGTAAACGTCTACGTATTGATTAGCAGTGTAGTTGATATCAAACAACTTCAGCTTCTCTTGCCCTTTGGTGATGAAGTCTTGTTTAAGCTTTTCATCTTGTGCTACTTTCATTATTGCATTCGATAACTCTTGTGCATTACCTGGCTCTACAAGTAAGCCGTTGGAGTTGTGGTCAATAATATCAGGGATGCCACCTGCACTAGTGCCTATAACAGGCAAACCAGAACCCATGCCTTCTAAAATGACAGAACCAAGCCCCTCGGTATAGGAAGGGTGCACTTGCAAATCTGCCGCGGCAAACCAGTCGCCCATGTTGCTTTGTTTGCCCTCGAAACTGATGTTAGTCAGACCTTTGGCTTGTAACTCAAGTGCTTGTCTCTCTGAGCCATCACCTAGCAAACAAAAATGGATAAAGGGTGCTGACTTCTCCAATAGTCTTGCTGTGTCGACAGTGACATTGAAACCTTTATGTTTCAGCATGTTTGCTCCATGTATCACTACAAACTTGTCTGCGAAGCGGTCTTTAATTGCTTGTACAGCGAGTGCGTCAACAGGGTATGTAACTGGTGAACTTGGGATTTTGTATGTTACTGAGGTTGGGTAAGCATCTTTCACTCTCTGAACTATTTCAGTACTTAAACCTATTACAGCGGATGCTTTTGAATAGGCTAAGTTTGCCAGCCATTTCTTTTTCAATGCGTTATCTATTCGGCGAGTAACAATATATGGTTTTCCGTAAAGCATATGTTGAATCAAAGCCCAATAGATAGCTCGCCCTTCATGCACATGGATCAAAGCACAGTCGTTGGTAATAGACTTTGAGTGTACTTTGGTAAAATGGTTAGCCAATACCACTTTAACACCTAGCGCTTTTATCGCATCGACGAAAGGGCTCTTCGGGTTTGCAACGACAGTCAGTTGATAGCCGAGCTTTACTTGCTGCTTAATGAGCTGCAGTGTCTGGTTCTCGCCGCCATGGTATCCAGAAGCTAAGTTAACGTGGCAAATGTTCATGTTATTGCTCTTTAATTGTGTTTTTTGACGTAATCACGCAACCACAGATCGGCATAGCGAGTGAAGGTTGTGTTTGCACTCAGTACAGCAAGTAAAAAACCATGTCGACCATCTAAGAAGCCACGTTTAATAATGTACATTTTGAAGAAACGGAAGAAGCCGTGTGTAAATGCGCTAAAAAGTGAGGCCGACTTTTTACCTTCACGTTGATCTGCCCAAGATTGCATATACAGTTGGGTTTTACGCGTGTACTCGCCCAATTTTTCGTAAGTAAAATGCTTCAATCGGCCATTCAATGAAACTACTTTAAAGCCATCGGGAATCACAACGCTTTCGTGAACTAGCGCATCGTTATATTTCGTTTCTGATGTTTTGTATAAACGTACAACCCAATCAGGTGACCAGCCTGAGTAACGAATCTCTTTAGCAAAGGCTGTTGTCAGTCGGTTCACACGATAAATGTTTTTATCTCTGTGTTGGCTGATTGCATTGAGTATACCTTTACGTAATTCATCTGTGACACGTTCATCGGCATCAAGCCAAAGTATAAAATCTGATTCTACATAGTTTTGAGCAAGTTGACGCTGTTTACCAAACCCAGGCCATTCTAAATTGGTGTAAAACTTATCGGTATATTGCCTAGCGATTTCTTCAGTGCTGTCAGTACTACCTGAATCTAGAAGAACAATCTCATCGACCCAATCTTTTACTGTGTCTAGACAAGCTTTAAGGTGCTTCTCTTCATTTTTTACGATTAAGGCAACGGCTAAAGTGGGTTTAGACAAGGTAGATTCCTTCTTGAACACTATTCTAAAGGTAGAGTTTACAGGTATTGCGGATACAAATCTTCGACAACTTGATCAAACATAGTCACAACGCTATCGCTGGAAATCCTGTCCATTGCCTTTTCATCTTTTGCTCGAGTTCGCCAACCTAATTCTTGACTATTTTTTCCCGTTTCTGCAAAGATAACTTCTTCATAGACAGATACGGCATACTTCAAGTAGTTATAAGGACCTACACGAATAGGGTTATGGTGGGCATATAAGCCAATAATTGGCGTTTTCATCGCACTTGCCATATGAGCTGGACCAGTATCTGGGGCAATAACAATATCCACTAAGTCTATCAACGATAACATTTGCATGATGGAGCTTTCACCAACCAAGTTTAAACAAGGCTCTTGAAGTAGTGTTTGAATATCGCTGGCTAGGTCAACTTCTATCTTTGCTGGGCTACCTGCCAGGATGACGTTCCAGCCATTATTTCGCGCATGATTAATGACATCGACATAGCCTTCAGCATTCCAGTTCTTGTATGCTTTACTCGCTCCGGGAACCAATAATAAGTTGGGTTTCTCTGAGTCTAGTTTTGTTTCCGCCCAAGCCTTGTCCTCTTCAGAATAAGACAAAGACCAAGATAGCTCAGATTGAGGTACACCAATTTTATGAGCAAATGCCATTAGACCATCGGCGACATGAAGAGACGCTGGAGAAGGCACTTTGACGTTGGTGAACAACGTTTGAAAATCTTGGCTGCGTTCAGGGGAGAACCCCAGCTTATACTTTGCGTTAATACCCAAGGTAGCTACACTTGCTCGAATCGCATATTGCATATGAAGCAAGGCATCAAATTTTCGATCCCCTAGCTGCTTCCACAGAGCTTTATAGCCTTCAATTCCACGCTTCTTATCAAAAACAATCACTTCAATGCCATCTATCGCTTTGAGTAGTTGAGCTTCTAGCTTACCTGTAATCCAGGTTATTTTAGTGTCTGGCCATTGTTTTTGAATCGCTTGGGCTGTGGCGATGGTGTTGCATACGTCACCAAGTGCAGATAAACGCAATATACAAAGTGAAGACGGGGTTGAAGTGAGCATAGTTATTGTCTGATTCGATAAATAGGTGCATGTAAATTATGCAGACATCCCTGAGAAATGTAAAATACACAGCTGCTATACTGAGTGCTAATGAGTTCTTTATTATGTTAGAAACAAAGTGATTGTAGGCATCGAACTCGGTAAATGAGTAATACAAGCTTAATATGTATTATCAAAGCAACTGGATACTATGCAGGTGTGAGCTGGGCTTAAGAGTTAAATAGTTTTGTATGGAGTCGCACACTACAAGTTTATTGAGAATTATTAGTCCTGTTGATTATCATAGTGCCCCAAAATTTATTAGATTTACAGGTAGTATACTGTGATTAACATTTATCTATATTTACATAAACCGCGAGTGTTGATGTCATGATTCAGAGTTATCGACAAGATAATCGTATGATTTGGTTTGATGATGAAATCATTCAAGATCCTTCGCTACAATTGTTCGATGTTGCCTATTGGCAAGATCAAAAAAAAGTTCTGGGCAGTGCTTCAGGGCGAGGAACTACTTGGTTTGTTCAGCTTGATACAATGCAAGCTGCCCTTCGTCATTATCGCCGTGGTGGTTTGTTTGGCAAACTTGTGAAAGAAGATTACTGGTTCTCCGGATGGGAGCAAACTCGTAGCGCTCAAGAACTTAACCTGCTTCTGACTTTGATTGAATCTGGGGTTAGCGTACCTCGCCCTATAGCCGCCAGAGCGGTAAAAAATGGTTTAACCTATCAAGCGGACCTTTTGAGTGAAAGAATTCCTAATGCCAGAGATTTGGTTAGTATTTTGCGTGAAAAACCATTGTCACAAGATATGTATCAGAAAATAGGGCAAGAAATTGCCAAGATGCATAATGCTAATGTGAACCACACTGACTTGAACATTCATAACATCTTAATTGATGAACAAGAAAAGGTGTGGATTATCGATTTCGATAAGTGTTCTCAACAGGAGCATGGTGAGTGGAAAATGCAAAATTTAGAGAGATTAAGGCGCTCTTTTGAGAAAGAGCTAAATAATAGAAAAATTCATTGGCATCCAGCAGATTTTGAAACTTTAGTTAGCCCGATTACTACTTCGTAGGCTAGCATTTTAGAATACTGTTTAGGCGGTTTCACCTAGTGCAAGAGGTGGGGGGAAGTGCTAGCATATCGCAATTATCATCCAATACTATTTGAGGTACAGGCTTTAGGCCTGAGCGGAGAAGAACAATATTATGTTGAATTCAAAAACGGTCCTAATCACAGGTGGCACGGGTTCATTTGGCAAGCAGTTTATTAAAACAATCTTAGAGCGTTACTCTGAAGTAAAAAAGATCATTATCTTTTCTCGTGATGAGCTGAAGCAGTTTGAAATCAAGCAGCAATATCCACACAAGGACTTTCCTCAATTACGTTTTTTTATTGGTGACGTGCGTGACCGTGAGCGCATGATACAGGCGTGTGAAGGTGTTGATGTAATTATTCACGCGGCGGCAATTAAACAGGTCGATACAGCAGAATACAACCCGACAGAATGTATTAGAACGAATGTTGATGGTGCAGAAAATGTAATCAATGCTGCATTAAAGTGTGGTGTCAAAGATGTTGTAGCACTTTCTACCGATAAAGCTTGTGCACCAATCAATCTGTACGGGGCAACAAAACTGGCTTCAGATAAGCTGTTTGCTGCTGCGAACAATATTAAAGGTTCGAAAGATATTCGTTTTAGTGTAGTTCGTTACGGCAATGTGATGGGCTCTCGTGGCTCTGTTATTCCATTCTTCATGCAAAAGAAAGAAGAAGGCGTTTTACCGATTACCCATGAAGAGATGACCCGCTTTAATATCTCTCTTCAAGATGGTGTCAATATGGTGATGTATGCACTGGAAAACCACCTAGGAGGGGAGATTTTCGTACCAAAAATTCCATCATATAAAATCTTAGATATCGCAGAAGCGATTGCTCCAGGAATTGAAACAAAAGTAGTTGGTATTCGTCCAGGTGAGAAGCTACATGAAGAAATGATTACTGACACTGACTCTCTTAATACGATTGATCTAGGTCGTTATTACGCGATTCTACCTTCTGTTTCATTCACTTATACAGAAAAAGAGTATATGGACCATCATAAAGCTGAAAAAGTGCCGTTTGGCTTTAAATACAACTCAGGCACCAATACTGAGTGGGAAACGATTGAAGGTCTACGCGACCTAATCAAAGAACATGTTGACCCTAAATTTACAGTGTGAGTAAAACAGTGATTCCATACGGCAAGCAAGATATCAGTCAGCAAGACATCGATAGTGTAGTTGATGTTCTTAAATCTGATTTCCTAACTCAGGGACCACAAGTTCCTGCGTTTGAAAAAGCGTTAACAGAACATACTGGTGCTCAGTATGCGTTAGCAGTGAATAGTGCAACCTCTGCTCTACATATTGCTAGTCTCGCTTTGGGTTTAGGCAAAGGAGATTGGCTTTGGACATCTCCTATTACTTTTGTAGCATCAGCAAATTGTGGCTTGTACTGCGGTGCGCAAGTAGATTTCGTCGACATTGATCCTAAGACGTACAACATGTGTCCTAAACATCTTGAAGAGAAGTTAATTAAAGCAAAAGCCGAAGGCAAGCTGCCAAAGGTCGTTGTACCAGTGCATTTGTGCGGGCAGCCATGTGATATGGGCGCTATTGGTAAGTTAGCCAAAGAGTACGGCTTTAAGCTTATTGAAGATGCTTCGCATGCGATTGGCGGCCGATATCAAGACCAACCGATTGGTAATTGCGAACATTCAGATATCACGGTGTTTAGTTTCCATCCAGTAAAGATTGTGACTACTGCCGAAGGTGGTGCTGCTCTTACTAATAGTAAAGAACTTTCTGATAAAATGGCGTTGCTGCGTAGTCATGGTATTACGCGTGATCCAGAGTTGATGCGTGGTGAGTCTCACGGTGGTTGGTATTACCAACAACTTGATCTTGGATTCAATTATCGCATGACCGAGCTGCAAGCTGCGTTGGGTGTAAGTCAAATGAAGCGCTTGAATGAGTTTGTTTCTGCTCGTCATGAGTTAGCACAAGGTTATTATACTAGGTTAGAGAACCTGCCATTAATCCTGCCTTATCAGCTTCCTGATACCTATTCGGGATTGCACTTATTTGTTATTCGTTTGAAACTGGACGACATATCGCTCAGTCACCCACAAGTGTTTGATACGTTGCGCAAGCGCGGTGTTGGTGTGAATCTGCACTATATCCCGGTGCATATACAGCCTTACTATCAAGACTTAGGTTTCTCTGAAGGTGACTTCCCAGAGTCAGAACAGTATTATTGTGAAGCGATTTCTTTACCTATGTTCCATGGGATGACGGAAGAGCAACAGAATACCGTTGTGGAAGTATTAACTGATATTCTAAAAGGTGAATAATGAAAATAGCGATTATTCCGGCTCGTGGGGGTAGCAAACGCATCCCACGAAAAAATATTAAAGATTTTAACGGAAAGCCGATCATTGCGTACTCTATAGAAGCCGCATTGGCATCTGGATGCTTCGATAAGGTCATCGTATCAACAGATGATGATGAAATTGCAGCTGTAGCTGTATCCTATGGTGCAGCTGTGCCTTTCATTCGCCCTAGTGAGTTATCTGATGATTATGCAACTACAGCAGCAGTTATTGAGCATGCTCTAAAGTACTTTGAGTCCGAAGGCTATTCGGTAAAGTATTTATGTTGTATCTACCCTACAGCACCACTGATATCAAGTAACGATATTAGTCGTTCATTTAGAGAGCTTGAAGAATCAAACGCACACTTTTGCTTTCCTGTTTGTTCCTTTGCTTACCCTATCCAAAGAGCTCTAAAGCTTAATCAAGAGAATCGTGTCCAAATGTTTCAACCGGAACACCTAAATACACGATCTCAAGATTTAGAAGAGGGCTATCATGATACTGGGCTTTTCTATTGGGGAAGAGCAGAGTCATTTCTTGATGGTATACCTGTATTTTCTGAACAATCAATCCCTTACTTGATACCGCGCTACAGGGTGATTGACATAGATAATCCTGAAGATTGGGATATTGCCTTAAAGCTCTTTAGTGCTTTTAAGGAAGTTAATTGAAAATTGCTATCCGAGTAGATTGTTCTAATGAGATTGGAATGGGACATATTATGCGTTGCTTGGCTATTGCAACAAAAGCGTCTTCACTCGGGCATGATGTTTTATTCATTGGGAATGACATACCCTCAACATTTGTAGAAAGAATAATAAATTCAGGCTGTAAGGTAGATAGTTTTGCTTTGTCGGTAAACGAAACCAGCAGCTCTAATCTCAAGCATAGTAATTGGTTGAAGGGGGGAACGTATTGCGATGCTTTAGAAACTTCAAAGGTGATTACGAAGTATTTTGGTATTGCTGATTGGTTGATTGTTGACCATTACGGTATAGATATAGAGTGGGAAAGTAAACTTAGACGTTCAGTTAGAAACATCGCAGTTATTGATGATCTAGCAGACCGAGAACATGATGCAGATCTATTACTTGATCAAAACATATATGACGGTTGGTCAACCAAATATAAAAAACTTACTCCAAGTGATTGTAAGTTGTTGGTGGGTAGCTCTTACATCTTGTTA
Source organism: Vibrio sp. 10N.247.311.51 (assembly GCF_041467855.1). Lineage (NCBI taxonomy): Bacteria > Pseudomonadati > Pseudomonadota > Gammaproteobacteria > Vibrionales > Vibrionaceae > Vibrio > Vibrio sp. 10N.247.311.51. The sequence goes on from NZ_JBFSVK010000005.1 coordinate 141,084, forward strand.
AGAGATGAGTTTATTTCTTTATCTCCTCTTCCCATAGGTGCTAGGCGTCGTGATCTTATTATATTTATGGGTGGTGGTGATGAGTTTAATTACACAGGAAAGCTCCTCGAACTTCTCATAGAAAGTGACAACCGAGACAAATTAAAAGTTGATGTCATCATCGGGCCAATAAATTCACATAAAAATAATGTGGAAAGATTAATGCAATTTTTACCCCATGGGCGCTTATTTGTAAATCCCACTAATATAGCAGAACTATACCTCAACTCGCGATTAGCCATAGGAGCTCCTGGCGGTTCTACTTGGGAGCGTTGTTGTTTGGGAGTGCCTAGTGTATTAGTCGCTATTGCGGATAATCAGTTACGAGTTGGTCGATTTTTGGATAACGAAGGCATTGCTTGGTTGGCATGCTCTGTAGAGCAAGCCATCACAAGGTATTATGAAGTTAGTCATGATGCTGCTTTGTTGAGCGATTATTCTTGTAGAGCACAATGTTATGTGGATGGAAAAGGTGTAGAGCGTTTTATTACACAGTTGGAAAAGGTATTTAACAATGTTTAGCCGTAAATTAAGTCAGCTTAGAGAAGCAAAGTCTATTGCAATTAATCAAGAAGTCTATGAAAAAAAAAGGAATGGAGAAAAAGTTATAACTCTGTCTTTGGGAGAAGCTTTTTTCGATATTCCAGACTTTGGCTTTGAAACTATCGATTTTGACCGAGGCTATCATTACTCGGATTCTATTGGTTGGCCTGAACTTCGAGAAAATCTCGTGAGCTACATGCAAGAGATTGATAAAGTTTCAGATTTGATAATTGATAACATAATTATCTCTGCGGGCTCAAAGGTTTTAACTTATGCTTCAATGCTAGCTGTGTTGAACGATGGCGATGAAGTTTTGCTACATGAGCCTGCGTGGCTAAGTTACGAGGACCAGGCAACTCTGTGTTCCGCTAAAACTACATATATTCCATACACAGTATCTATTAATGAATTCGAAGACTATTTTACTGAAAATAGTAAATTGGTTGTGATTAATAATCCTAATAATCCAGCTGGATGGGTTTATGATGAAGAAGGTTTACGTTACCTAATTCAAGCAGCTAAAAAGCGTGATATTTATGTGCTCGTAGATGAAGCATACAGTAATTTTGTACGTTCAAATAGTGGCTTTATTTCTGCATGTAATTGGGTTAATGAATTTGATAACTTAATTGTTGTTAATTCTATGTCGAAAAACTTTGGTATGTCAGGTTGGAGAGTTGGCTATCTTGTGGCTAATCGAGAGCTTGTTAAACAAGTTGTTAAGCTCAACCAACACATAATAACCTGCGCACCAACACCATTACAGATGTATTTAGCGAAGTACTTGAGAGATATCCATAAAGTATGCACCAAAGAAATTGAAAAACTTCTTAATAAGCGTGACCATGTTGTTGAACTATTTAAAAAGTACGATCTAAAAACATTGCCTGGTTCTAGTACTTTTTACTTCTTTGTAGATATTTCAGAGAGTGGAAAATCCTCTGAAGAGTTTTCTTTAGAGTTACTTAACAAGAATAATATTGCTGTAGTTCCCGGTAGCGCATACGGACGCACTACAGATGGATTTATTCGATTGTCTTTTGGAACAGAGAGTCTGGCTGATATCGAATATGCAGTAAAGACGATCTCTCAGAGTTGCAAGGGGTTATAAGCAATGTCCAGATGGGTTGTACATATTGGGGCTGGACGTTGGCAATTAGCTGCGATTACGGCAACAAAAAAAAGAGGTTATCTAACTTTAGCTGTCGATGGCAATGATAAAGCTGAGGGTCTAGAGCTTGCGGATGAGGCTTTAGTTGTAGATATAACCGATGAGCAAAAAACACTAAGGGCAGTCATTAAGTTTTTTGAAAAACAAGGTATTTCTCCAAAAGGAGTTCTATGTATCGCTAGTGAAGCTGGACAATTATCTGCTGCTCTAATCCGAGACCATTATGACCTCCCTGGATTAAACTTCGAAATGGCAAAAAAACTTACAGATAAGTCATTACAGAGAAGCTTTTGGAGTTCAGAACCTTTTTCCCCAGAATTTGTCATTATTGACTTGGAGAAGAGATTTGAAATTCCAGTGGATTTACAGTTTGAACCGGTAATCGTCAAGCCAGTGGATTCAGCTGGAAGTCGAGGGATCACTGTAATCAAGGAGCCTAACGCGCAGGCTTTGGAAAACGCTATTAAGTTTGCTACTGATTATTCTAAATCTAAAAAAGCCATTGTTGAACGTTACATTGACGGGCAAGAATACACACTCGAAAGTATTGTTGTTGATGGTCAGACTTATCCTCTAGTTATCACTGAAAAGCATAAAGTTCACGGCACAAACGGTACTGTGGCTAACAAGCTAGCTTCAGCTAACCTAAGTGACGTTATGTCAAAGAGAATTGTTGATACAGTGTCAAAAGGGCATAAGCTGTTGGAATACAGAAATGGTGTCAGTCATGCCGAGGTTATTGTTGATGAGTGCGAGCAAGTTTGGATTGTCGAGATTGCGGGGCGAGGAGCTGGCTTTGCCGTTTCAGAAAAATACATTGAGTTTTGTACCGGCTACCCTTATTTAAAAACAAGCATCGATTTTTCACTCTCCGATAATATAGATGCGCCAACAAAGTTAGAGGTTTTACCAAGTTGTATTCGTTTTTTTGAGAGCATTGAAGGCACTTTAGAAGAGTTTTATATCCCTTCGATTGAAAATGTAGAAAGTGCGAGCCTTTTTGAAAAAGGTACGGTGATGAAACAGGCTACTACTGATGCTGATCGAATGGGATATGCTATGGTGAAAGGTAAAACGCAGCTGAAATATGAAGAATTGCTCAGGAAAGTTGAGGAATCTGTAAAGGTGAAGATCAGTGTTGAATGAGATACGGTTTTTTGATTCTTTGACGCATATTAAAGAAGATGAATCTTGGTATAAAACAGATAAAGTAGCGTCCTATTCAAGGCTTAAAGGGTATTATCAGGACGGGCATGTAGAAAAAGCTATAATAGCTGCCATGCCCGATGATGATTATGATTATATTGGTAATACTGTTAAAAAAGAATTACCTTTTTGTTCGTTAGTCTTTAGTGTAAAAAAAGAGTGGCTCCAACGTTCGGATTGCGAAATCAAGCGCTTATTACTGAACTTGAAGAAGCAATACGGTGCAGTTGGTATTAAGGTTCATCCACGTTTTAGTAGCATTGACATAGAAAGCCCTCAGTTACAAAGGGTTGCTAAATTAGCGGCGTCTGTAGGTCTCATTGTCTACGTCTGTACGATTTTAAGAAAACCTGTAGGTCCTGTAAAAAATACGGTGCACTATCATATAGCTAAATTATGTGAATTGTGTCCGGGTACAAATTTCGTATTTTTGCATGGTGGATATACAGATCTCTTTGCAACGGGTGAAATCATACGTGATTACCCTAATGCAATGTTAGACTTATCATTCACTTTTATGCGTTTTAGAAAGTCCTCTCTTGCGTTAGATGTTGGTTACTTATTTGAAACCTTAGACAAAAAGTTGACAATAGGAACTGATTATCCAGAGTATTCGCCAGTTGAGTTAAAAGAAGAGGTGAAAAAATATATATTATCTCGCGATGATTTGTGCCTGACCAAGGAAAAGTTAGAAAATATCTTCTTTAATAATATTAACAACTTAGTGAATAATTATGAGTAAATGTATTTCGATAGCTGGAAGGAAAATTGGTTTAAATTATCCTCCATATATTATCGCTGAACTATCAGCCAATCATAATGGCGATATTAATCGTGCTTATAAAATAATGGAAGAGGCAAAGAAAGCTGGAGCTGATGCAATAAAGCTACAAAGTTATACAGCTGATACAATAACCCTCGATTGTGATACGGACGATTTTCAAATCATTGGCGGGTTGTGGGGCGGACAAACGCTCTATCAATTGTACAAAGATGCACATATGCCTTGGGATTGGCATAAATTGCTCTTTGATAAGGCCAAGGAATTAGATATTACAATCTTTAGTTCGCCTTTTGATTTTACAGCTGTTGACTTACTAGAAGAGCTTGATGCTCCTGCTTATAAAATTGCCTCGTTTGAAATTGTAGATCTACCTTTGATTCGACGTGTTGCAAAAACGGGTAAGCCAATGATTATATCTACTGGTATGGCTACTCTTGAAGAAGTTACAGCAGCAGTAAATACAGCAAGGGATAACGGTTGTAATGAAATAGTATTGTTACAATGCGTAAGTGGGTACCCTGCACCTGCAGAAGAGTATAATCTCAGGACTATACCGGACTTTTCTTCTCGCTTTGATGTTGTTGCTGGTTTATCTGATCACACATTAGATAACACTACCGCGATAGCAAGTGTTGCCGTGGGGGCATGCGTTATCGAGAAACACGTTACTCTTGATCGTAGCGGGGGAGGACCTGATGATAGCTTTTCACTTGAACCTAAAGAATTGACCGAACTTTGTAAAGCAACATCGGTGGTATGGCAGGCTTTGGGTAAAGTAAGTTACGAACGAAGTGAAGCAGAACGAGGAAATGTTAGAGCTCGCCGCTCTCTTTATGTTACGCAAGATATAAGCGCAGGTGATTTATTTACTGAAGACAACATTCGCAGTGTACGTCCGGGGTTCGGTTTAGAGCCAAAGTATTATGACGAAGTTATAGGTAAGAAGGCAAGTCAAGACTTATCCTTTGGAACTGCGTTAGCAATGAAGCATATAAAAGAATAATTACAAGCTCTCCAAGGGAGAGCTTTTATTATAAATTCATATCTAAAATACCGCTTTCTTTAAAGGTGTTATATACCCTTTTAGTTATAATTGATGTGTTTGGAGAGTTTAAATCTAACTCTGATGCTATATTGTAAATAGGCATTCCATCATAGATGAATATCGCGGTATATTGTGCTGTTGAATTTATTCCCACTAATCCAGATAGCTTTATTTTCTTGTCTATTAATTCGATTTCCAATGGATATTCACTTTCATGATAAGTAATTCCACCTAACGCAATTATTCTGTTTTTTATTTCTATGGTCTCAGTTCGATGGGGGAAGTAAATAATTTCTTTATTGTAATTTTTCTTAAAAGCCTTCAATTCTGAAATGTATTCATCGATAGTTTTCATTCTCTTATGTCCTATAGCTCCTTGACCTATGAAGCCTATAGGAGAATCTTTTGAATATAAATTAGGATAGCCGTAAGAGCTTTTTAAAAATGAAAAGCTATTATTTACTATTTTATGTCGAGCGTTTGGTATATTAAAAATTGTAAATACTTCAAGTTTTTTTGATTGTGGCAAAAGTCCAATAGGTTTACAACCTCTTAATTTTAGTAAGAAGTCTTGCAGTAAACGTTTTCTTTCATAAGGGACTTTAGGTCTTATTAACGTTTCATATTCATGGAGAGTTAATGTCCCATCATCAAAATATACTTCTTTATCTATGTTTAAGTTGCGTAACAATAACTTAGTGCGCCACCCATTATATTCAGCATGGAAAAAATTATTGATTTGTTCTCTATTTGTTATTTTCCAAATTTCTTTTATAACTTTTGGTAGATTTCGAGTTCTATTCTTTCTTGGGATTTTTATTACATGTTCCCAGTCGTTTTCATTAACCAATTTTTTTTGTTGACTTAGGCCAGGCTCAGAGGGTTGCTCAACAAGCAGTAGAATATTATTTTCAGTTTTATAGTGTGATCTTGCTTCGACAGCACATATGTATTGAAAAGGTGATGTTACCAAGAAAAGGTTCAAAATAATGCTCCTGATACCTAATTAATCTCGTAAAATTATACGAGATTGCTGTTTAAAAGGTTAAGAAATTTTAGATTTTATTTTTTTTAAGAATGTTTCGATTTGAATACTTTTCTTAAATATAAATTTCTTAATATTGAAATAGTGTTTGCTTCTATGGCCTGTTACTTCGGTTAATCTCTCATCTATTTCAAGTAGGCTTGCTAACAGGTTATACATTACTTTCCAATCTATAGAGTAGATGCCACTATCCTTAGATTTCTTTTCAGAATAAATCTTGTTTTTTGGGACAAGAATAGTTCTTTGGTCATATGCATTTTCAAAGGTGTAAAGCTGGCCATTTGAATGCAATACCCCTTTTTTGGAAGCAAACATTAGAGGAACCATACTTCCTGCTCCAGAGTTAGCAATGTAAGCATCAGCGCTTAAGGCGTAACCAACTTTGTATTTATAGTCTTTACCAATTAAGTTTACCAATTCAACTTTGTCGTGCGAGCTTAGTTTTGTTGATATCGCATCAAAAACGGCATTGTCACGGGCAATGTCTTTTATGCTATCTGGTATTCCACCGGCAAGACTAGTCCAACCATCGACAAGCACGGTTATGGATGAATAGTGTTTGGATAGCTCTATTGCGATGTTACATAATCCATCTGTTTGTTCTAACCATGAGCGCTTTTGTGCTGTGATGCCAACCCAAAGGGTTAATGAACTTTTACTCTCAATTTTGGCCGAGTTACTTCGGATAAAACTGTGCATCGACTTTGCTGATTTATCATTGTAAAGACTTCCTTTCGTGCAAGGAAATAAATAGCAACCATTTTGATTTGCAATTAGTAGCTCTTTATTACTTGGGAGATCTCGATAAAAGCAGAACTTATCTGTAAAGGCGTACTCATCAATATTATCGATTTCTGATAGGTAGAAATAACTCACAAATTGGTCATAAATATAGTGGTATGGACGCTCTTGCGAGAAGAGGAAGCCTTCAACTTTAGTATTCATACTCTTTAAGTCAAAAAAATCATTAGTATCTTGAAGTAGTTTCTCCAGCTCTGATAACTCGCCAGCACCTAGTGGATTAAATACATCTCCATCACAGATATACCCATCAACCAAGTTATAGATCTGCACTAAATACCAGTGATTTTGTAAGTTCTCATCAGAAAAAAGCAGAATGTTTGCTTTTCTATATCTAGAGCTTTGGCGGCAATATGTAACTATGCTTTTGGTTGGATGTATTAGTTTCAGTTCACCATTTTTAACAGTATCAATTAAAAATATTGCAGCTTGTTGTCGGTCAAAATTGAATAAATCGTTAAAATTATACATATATTAGCTAGCCATAGTGTTTTAGTGCAGTAAGAAAAGATCTAAGACTTTCGGTACTTATGATGCTCTGATGCCAAAACTTTTTTTGTTTCATTCCCCAAGCAAAGTTCAGCCAAACGCATATCATCGACAAACTTTTTGAAATTACCTGTGAGCATGTCAATAGCTACATTGTCAAAGTGAGCCCATGGTGTATTGCCATACTTAACATGTTTTTCAACCATTAAGCCACCTGCCGCAACTGAAAGTTGACAGCACAAAGAGCCAACATCGTGGCTAGAGTAGCCAGGTTTGACTTTAGGGTGTAATTTGCTCAGGTTATGATAATGGCGAACAACAGAGACATTCGCATCTTCATTCATTGTTGGGTAAGACGACACGCATTGAAGCAGATATAAATGTCTACATGCTTTGAACTCTTCGAGGATAAATTCCTCATAGTTTTTATCGGTCATACCCGTAGAAAGCACCACGTCTCCTTTGAAGTCTTTTGCTACCGACTTGAGGAAGTTTGTATGTTCCGAGATCGTCGATGGCAACTTGATTAACTCTGGCTCGAATTGTTTCATAAATTCATAGGAAGGAAGATCCAAAACGGAAGCAAACCAACTAATGCCATATTCTGTACACCACTTGTCAACCATTTTAAACCCAAAAGCGTCTAGCTCTAAACCATGCCTATAGTCTCTGAATGTAGAACCGAATGGTGAAGTGTAAGGTTTTTCCAATTCTTTCTTCGAATAAAAAGTCTCGACATCTCTTTTTTGCAGCTTGATGTAATCAGCGCCTGCTTCCGCTGCTGCTTTTATCATCTTTTGGAGTAATTCAAGATCGCCAAAATGGTTTGTCGTGATTTCTGCTACAATTTTTACTGCATTGGGCCCCCTATAACTGTCATTAGACGAGTCCTTTGCGCATACTTTGCTGAGGTTAGTCTCTCCTTCGATAAGAAAGTTAAACTGCTTGTCACTCATCGAGCTGAAACTTTTTTCGCCCACGTGGTTTACTGTTATCGATAAGTCTGATTCATGAGAGAGTATCAGTTCTAAATAAGATTTTTGATTGTTTAGCAGACTCTCTACATAATCTTGTTCACCAAACTCAATGTGACCACCTGACTTTTTTGAAAAGCCCGTAGAAACAGAAAAATCAAATCCGAGAAGGTAAACATCTAGCTTTTCACGCACGTGGTCAGCACACATATTTGCTAGCTTCAGAGCAGATATTACCGTTGCATCTTCTATGATAAATTTTGAGTCGAAGAATCGGTCTTGAAGTGGACGGGCGTGTTCAGGGTTTTCGTAAACATGTTCTACTTTTACATAATTACCTTCCGGTAATGAGCCTTCATAAGAACTAATATAGAAGTGACATTCTCCGCCTTTATTCTGTAAATAATCATTTACCCAAGCTTGATGATATAGGCCGACATCACCAGCTAGTGCTTTCTCTGAGTCGTTGATATTTACAATAAAAAAGTCATCCAACTTAGTTAAGTCTATGTTATCTAAAGACGGACCTTTACCGATGATCGCTATCTTCTTTTTGCCTGTGAGAGCGAAATATCGGAGTACATCAGTAATATTTGACATATTAAGCCTCAAGTAAAATTTTGTATTTCTTTGTAGGGAATAGTATTTGCCCTTGATACGGAACACCATCTACAAATGCTTTAACATTGTGTTCAAGAGCAAGGTTTAAGCCAGGTAATACATCCCAACAGTTAACCCCTTTCACATTTTCAAAGCGTGCATAGCTTCCCTTAACCGCACTAAGCATATTATACATCGAGCACCCTATAATTCTGTATTCGAATCCTTCTGGAAGCTTTTCTAAATCTTGCTTGTTAAGCGATGAGGACAGTCCATGAATTCTTGAATTAAAGCGTTCTAATGGTTGGCCGGTTATAGCTACTTCTCTTAGTTCAGGTAGATAGATGCAAGATTCCTGATGCATCCCGTTGGTATAAATAGATATACCAACACCCCATTCACGAAGTCCACTTACAAAGTTCTCAGTACCGTCAATCGGGTCTAAAACTACAAAAGAAGCGGACTCATCCCATTCGGCATTGTCGAAGGGCGCAAACTCTTCAGAAATGAGTTGATGCTCAGGTAAGTTCTCATTGCAATATTCAAAGACTAATTCTTGAACTAGTAGATCCCCCTTTGATACGAAACTACCATCTGCCTTTTCCATTTTGGTCGCTTTAAGCGAGGTGATTTTATCGAGGTTTAGGTTGATTAAATCAACGATTTTTTGACAAAAACTCATTAACAAGCTCCTTTGAATTTTCTACTAGAGATTTTACGATATGAAAATCAATTAGGTCATCTATGTCTAGACCGCATATTTTATGGGACTCTATAGCTACAACATTGCTACCTAAGAATGCTTCCCTAAATGAATTGTTTTTAAACCTAAACACATCAGTACTGAATACTTTGTATGATTGTGGCATGTCTTGTCTTCTCATCATTGACTTGCCTAAATCATCAAATGAGGCTTTGAGCTTATGATTCTCTATCTCATAAAGCCTATTTTCTGATTCTACAACAGTTCTCACTGATGAAATACTTACATCATTTTTGATTAGCTGAATTGCATTATCGATGTCTGATTTTGAGCGAAAAACAAACGTTGGGCGTAACCATACAATAAAGTCCGGTTCAGGAATGCCTTGCTGCTCAAATGATGTGCGCAAATCTTCAAGAATGTCTTGTTCCATCGCAGTATCTGCCGCTGCATGCTCACTACGAAGAAATGGAACCTCTGCCCCATACTGTTTGGCAATCTCCGCATAATGACTAGAATCCGTACTACAAAATACGCGGTCGATTTCTGTAATGCTTTTAGCAAATTCAATTGAGTATGAAATCAAAGGTTTGTTATCAATCTCTTTGATATTTTTATCTGGTAGTCCTTTTGAACCAGAACGAGCGGGTATTATCGCGTAAGTTAGCACTATGATGTCCTCATCGGTAGTTGTAGATTTTAAAGTTGCAATGACTTGACTGTCTTATCGATAGAGCCAATGCTATCGCTTATTATTGAATAAGCCTTTTGAGTCATTAGACTTCGAGGTTTTGGGTTTTCAATCAGCCGAATTATGTCTAAATTAAGGTCTGAGAACGAGATTGCAATGCACTTTTTTCGAAGCATCTTTTCTATAATTAACTGGAAGTTAAAATAGCTCGGTCCAGTGATAATTGGCACCCCTAAAGCGGCAGGCTCTAATACATTGTGCCCACCTACTTTATCTCCGATTAGGCTTCCACCCATAAAGCAGATATCGGCAGCACCAATTAGTATCAACATTTCTCCCATCGTATCGCCAAGATAAACTTGGGCTGATTCGGACTGTGATGACTGACTTGTGCGGCGGACGGTTTCAAAGCCTTGTGCTTGGCACAGCTCAAACACACTATCAAATCGCTCTGGGTGGCGAGGAACTATAATAAGAAGTGCATTTGGGTGTGCCTCTAGAACCTTCTGATGGGCATCCAACACCTGTTCATCTTCACCCTTATGAGTGCTGGCCGCTATCCATACAGGACGGTTTGCACCAAGCTCAGTCCTTAGTGCTTTGCCTTTTTCTCTTACTTCGTCTGAAATTTGAATATCAAACTTAATTGAACCAGTGATAGCCAATTTGTTTTTATCTACACCTAAACATTCGAAGCGTGCAGCGTCAGATTCAGTTTGGCAAAGTATTTTGGTTAGGCAGGGATGCAGCAAATTAAATAGTGGCTGAACCTTGGCATAGTTGTTACATGACTTTTCTGATAGACGAGCATTAACGACGGTAATTGGAATCTCTGCTTTATTAACCACGTTAAGCGTATTTGGCCAAAGCTCGGTTTCGATAATCAGCATCTGTGTTGGTTTTATCGCTTTTAGGAAACCTTTTACAGCAAAGCTAAAGTCGATAGGCATGTAACGGTGTTCAACAAGATCGCCGAGCTTTTTGATTTGCTCAGCCCCGGTGCTTGTAGTTGTGGTGACCAAAATGGGTTGGTTAGGGGCTTGTTTCTTTAGCTCTTTAATCAGAGGTACAGCGGCAATGCTTTCACCAACAGAGACCGCATGAATCCAGATGGGAGATACGTCACTGACTAACTTTGGAGTGAAACCAAAATGCTCTTTCCAGCGAGCACCAAACTTAGGCTTATTGGGTTTATTTTTATATAAGCCAAACAGCAAGATTGGTGCTGCTAGTGTTAGCACAGCTGTATAAAGGATGCGGACTAGCATGCGCTGACCGAAATGGCTTCCAGTTTTTGAATGCTACCGAGCACTTGCTTAGGAGATAGCTCAGTAAGGCATTTCAGGTGCTTGAATTCACACTCGCGCTTGAAGCACGGGCGACAGTCGATGTCAGTATGGACGATTTCGACTTTCTCAGCCAACGGCGGGGTGTATTTGGGAGAAGTAGAACCGTAAACCGCAACGACATTGCAACCGACTGCAGCAGCAACGTGCATTAAACCTGAATCGTTGGCAACCACGGTGTCACACGCACCTAATAAATCAACAGCTTCAATTAAGCTTGTTTGACCAGCTAAAACATGAATACGGTATTGCAGCTCTTTAGGTACTAATGCTCTGATGTTGTTACAAGTTTCCAAGTCTTTTTGAGAACCAAATAGCCATATTTGTTTGCCCGCTTGGCTCATGTTGGTAGCAACCTCTGCGTAGTGTTCTTCCGGCCATTTTTTGGCTGGGCCGAACTCAGCACCTGGACATAAGCCAATAATTGAGCTGTCATTCTCTAGGTTAAACTTGGCAATGGTTGCTGTTTGTTCCGTTTCATTAATTAATAATTGAGGGCGAGGAAGAGTATCTAGGCCACCCAATGATGAAGAGTCAATCATCTCTTTTTCGGTATAGGCTAGGGCAACATAGCGCTCAACCATGAATTGAAATGACTTCATATTTGGTCGCAGGTCGTTTAATAGGCCATAGCGCATTTCACCTTTCCAACCTGTACGCAGTGGGATATTGGCAAACCAAGGGATAAGGGCAGACTTAGCAGACTTCGGTAAAATATAGGCGTGGTCATATTGATTTGCGCGCAAAGATTTACCTATCTCTCGACGACCAAGTAAATTAAATGCTCCATGGCCAATAGGCATCTCGATTGCTTGGTGTATTTCTGGCATACGTTCAAGGATTGGTTTACACCAGCCAGGAGCAATCACATCTATTTGGCTTTCAGGGTGAAGCTTCTTCAATACAATATAGAGTGATTGAGACATAACCATGTCGCCAACCCATGAAGGACCAATAATTAGGATCTTTTTCATTACTTTATGCGCCAGTCTGTTTTGTATCTTGGTTTGAAGAGGTTGTAGTAATTATTGCCATCTTCTTGAGAGTGCAGAAGCTGAAGTATCCACATGTACTGTTCAGGCTTGCCTCCAACGAAATATTCGATAGCTTGATTACACGTTCTTGCGTCTTGCTCTTCGCCTTTATCGAGTTCAAAAGCCGGTAATATCTCGATATTAAAAGAGCCGTCTTCGGTATTCATTGACGCAAACAACGGGAGAACTTTTGCCCGAGATAGCTTCGCTATTTTCCCCAAGCCTGGCAGAGTCGCTTTTCTTGTCGCGAAAAAATCGACAAAAACACTATGTTCGGGGCCATGGTCTTGGTCTGGCAGGTAGTATCCGACATAGCCATCACGAATTGATTTCAAAAATGGTTTTATTCCACCAGAACGCTCATATACACGGCCACCGTGTTGAACACGTTGTTTGTGCATAAGCCAATCAGTAACATCATTTTTTTGTTTTTTTGCCATGGCAGACACTGGCATATCCATAGACGCAAGAAGAATGGCTGGTACATCAATCGCCCAGGAGTGAGGCACCATCAATATGACATTATCATTGGCGTTAATGTGGCCTTGTAATATATCTAAGCCTTTGATATGACAGCGCTTCTTTAGCCAGGTAGCGGATTTTAAACTCAATAAACCAAAGCGGATGAAAAATAGCGATGCAGTAAACAGTGTTTTTTCAATCAGGGCTTCGCGCTCTTCAAATGTCTTCTCTGGAAAGCAGAGTTCAAAGTTAACACGGCTGCGGTGCGCAGGCCCGGTTTGAGATTTTGCGAGTTTAGCTGCAATGGTTTTAGCAAGCCATTTTTGAGCTTTGAGAGGTAATATTGCAAGAGGGAAGCCAGCAATAACCCCTAACCAAGTTCCCCAAAATTTAGGCGTTAGGAAACTTCGGTTGAATGTGGGATTATAAGCTTTTGGATCAAAATCGTTTCTTTGGGTCATAATCACTACTACAGCAGTTCATTGTCTGAACCGCTGTTATTCTTGAGTATCAAAGTTATATCGAGCATTAAAGTTACATAGAACATTAAAGCTTATTTGTTTTGAAGTGCCATATACTCTGCAACGCCTTGCGCTACGGTTTTAAATACCACATCACAGCCTGCAGCTCGAAGTTTCGTAAGGTCAGCTTGAGTAAACTCTTGGTAAGCGCCTTTTAAATGCTCAGGGAAAGGAATCGTTTCGATTTCACCTTTACCGTGGTGCTTAATTACCGCTTTGGCAACTTCGTCAAAAGACTCTGCATTGCCGGTGCCAAGGTTGAAAATGCCTGAAACCCCGCTTTCTAAGAACCATAGGTTTACTGCGGCAACATCACCGACATACACAAAATCACGTTGGAATGTTTCGCTACCTGCGAACAGTTTAGGATTCTCACCAGCGTTCATTTGGTTGTTTAGGTGGAAAGCAACAGAGGCCATGCTGCCTTTGTGATCTTCACGCGGTCCGTAAACATTGAAGTAACGGAAACCAGTAATTTGAGGTAACGTCTCGTTATGCGCTGCAGCATCCGCGGTTAGGCGGCGAACGTAGTTATCAAATTGTTGTTTAGAATAACCGTAGACATTTAATGCGCCTTCGTACTCTTTCTCTTCGATGAAAGTATCGGTTTCGCCATAAGTCGCAGCTGAAGAGGCATATAGGAAGGGAATTTCACGCTCAACACAGTAATGCAGTAACTCTTTTGAGTACTCATAGTTGTTGAGCATCATGTATTTGCCATCCCACTCAGTGGTAGCCGAGCACGCACCTTCATGGAAAATAGCTTCAATAGGGCCGAAATCATCGCCAGCCATAACTTGAGTTAGGAAGTCGTCGCGATCCATGTAGTCAGTGATGTCTAGGTCTACAAGGTTCTTGAACTTTTTACCGTTCTTGAGGTTGTCGACAACTAGAATATCGTTGTGGCCTGCATCATTGAGTGCTTTCACAATATTGCTGCCGATCATACCAGCACCACCAGTTACGATAATCATATTTTTCCTACTCTTTTGAATATAAAACTACCGCGAGTATAGCAAGGAATGACAAAGACGGGATAGTGGAATAATTCCTTAAGCGGAGTATGATATGAGCAGATTAGTCTTAGGTAAGTGCACAGTAAGCACTCGAAATTATAGGTATTATCATGAAAATTGCAGTTGCGGGTACCGGTTATGTAGGTTTATCCAATGCGATGTTATTAGCGCAGAATCATGAAGTGGTCGCGGTTGATATTATTGAAGACAAAGTAGCGATGTTGAACAATAAACAATCGCCGATTGTGGATAATGAGATTGAATCTTTCCTAGCAACTAAGGCGCTGAACTTTCGAGCGACAACAGATAAAGCGGCCTACAAAGATGCTGAGTTTGTCATTATCGCTACGCCAACCGACTATGACCCTAAAACGAACTACTTTAATACCAGTTCTGTAGAGTCGGTGATTCGTGACGTAATGATGGTTAACCCGAATGCCGTCATGGTGATCAAATCAACGGTACCTGTTGGTTATACTGAGCGTGTTAAGCAAGATTTAAACTGTGAAAACATTATGTTCTCGCCAGAATTTTTACGTGAAGGCAAAGCCCTGTACGACAACCTGCAGCCATCACGCATTATTGTTGGTGAGTGTTCTGAGCGAGCGAAAGTATTTGCTAATCTTCTTGTTGAAGGCGCAGAAAAAGAGAATATCGACGTACTGTTTACTCACTCCACAGAAGCGGAAGCAGTAAAGCTCTTCTCAAATACCTACTTGGCGATGCGTGTTTCTTATTTCAATGAGCTCGACTCTTACGCCGAAGCGCATGGTTTGGATTCTCGTCAGATCATCGAAGGTGTGGGTTTAGATCCTCGAATTGGCAATCATTACAACAATCCTTCATTTGGTTACGGTGGCTACTGCTTACCAAAAGACACCAAACAGCTGTTAGCGAACTATCAAGATGTACCTAACAATATTGTGGGTGCTATTGTCGATGCTAACCGTACTCGTAAGGACTTCATTGCGGATTCAATTATTAAGCGCTCGCCTAAAATTGTAGGTATTTATCGTTTGATCATGAAGGCCGGGTCGGACAACTTCCGTGCGTCGTCGATTCAAGGGATTATGAAGCGCTTGAAAGCTAAAGGCATAGAAGTAGTCGTATTCGAACCTGTATTAGAGGAAGAGCATTTCTTTAACTCGAAGGTTTATTCTGACCTAGAAGAGTTCAAAGCCGTATCAGATGTGATTGTATCTAACAGAATGGTAGAAGAGATCGCAGACGTTGCAGATAAGGTTTACACGCGAGACCTCTTTGGCAGTGATTGATCTGGTTTTATTTTAGCTAATGCTAATTAGACCAGATGTTAACAGCTCGATCTATCCGTTTAGTGGCGATATACTGAACCTCTAAACGGATAGGGATACTAATAACTAATGAAAACACGTGACAAGATTGTTTACGCTGCTCTAGAGCTTTTTAATGAGCACGGCGAGCGTAGTATTACGACCAATCATATTGCTGAACATATTGAGATTAGCCCTGGCAACCTCTACTACCACTTCCGCAACAAACAAGAAATTGTCCGTGATATCTTTACTCTCTATTCGACAGAGTTGCTCGAAAGGTTCACGCCGATTCAAGGGCAGCAAGAAAGCCTGACGCTACTAAAGACCTACTTAGATTCTATCTTCACGCTGATGTGGAAGTACCGATTCTTCTATGCAAACCTACCTGAAATTTTGTCACGTGATGAAAAACTCCACCTTGATTACATGGCAGTACAAGAAAGATTACAAACCAACCTTGTGGATATCATGAGAGCCTTTGTTGAGTTGAACTTGCTTAAAGCGACAGACTCAGAGATGAAGTCGATGGTCACGTCGCTTCACTTGATCGCATCGGGCTGGTTAGCGTATCAGTCTGCGATGTCTCCAAAAGCGCAAATTACAGAGCAAGTGGTACATCAAGGTATGTTGCAGATGATAGCGACCGTTAAACCAATTGCGACAACACAAGGTTTTGAGCAACTGACATTATTGGAAGATGGTGTAAGGGCGTTGAATTCTAAATAGAAAGAGACGAGTAAGCGAGATACGGGTTACGAAGATCGGGAAAGAGCAGGTTCGAGTAGCGGTATATGGTGAGCTGCGTCATTCCCTACAGCGAGGTACGAGCGCGATAGGGAATCTTTGTGTTGTGGTGAATTAAACACGACAAATAATATATGAGACTGAGATTCCAGATATTTCGTTCCTCAATTCTGGAATGACGAGGTTTTGTAAGTGACTAGTTCAAGGCCTCTTAACTCTTTTGGGTTGCTCAAGATTAATTAGCACCTTTTCCTCGAACCTACTCTTAACCTTTCTGTCTCTGGAACATTCGCCCCCGATTCTGCTTTAAGCTCTTCGCATCTCGGTTACTCGCATCCCGCATCTGCTCTTTATCGAACCAGCCAACTCTTTGGATTCTGAGCTTGGCTGTTTCTGCGAATCTCAAAGTACAGTGATGGGCGTGTTTGGCCGCCAGTGTCACCTGCAAGCGCGATGGCTTCACCTGCTTTAACCTTGTCACCTTCTTTCTTTAAAAGCGCTTGGTTAAAGCCGTAGAGCGTCATATCACCTTTACCGTGGTCAAGCAGTACCACTAAACCATAGCCACGCAGATACTCGGCAAATACAACCGTACCTGAGTAAACCGATTTTACCTGCTGACCGTACTTGGCATTGATCACCATGCCTTTCCAGTTAACTTGACCCGTTTGACTTGAACCATAGCTATGCAGAACTTTGTCTTTGATTGGCCAAGGTAGTTTGCCTTTGCGTTTAGCTAAACCATCCATAGGAACGGCGTTACGTCTTTCGCGAGCCGCTTTTTCGGCTTTCGCTATTTCAGCTTTGAGGCGAGTTTCATTTCGCTGGAGCTCTGCCAAGTAATTCTTGTCACCCGAGATGTTCTTCTTGATGCTACCAACGGTTTTCTTACGTTGTGTTTGGGTTTTGGCCAACGTATCGCGCTTTGTGGTTTGCTGTTTTAACAGGGTAGCAATTTGTTCTTGTTCGAGTTGACGCTGTTTATGGCTCTCTTCTAGCTCAAGTTGAGTTTGTTCAATCGTTTTGATTGTTGCGGAGCGAGCTTTGGCAAGGTGTTGGTAATAGTGGCTGATACGATCTTCTTCGACACCCGTGTTGAGGATGTGAGAAGACGCTTTGGCTCGACTTGTCATGTAGTAAGTCTGAATCAGTTGCTCTAACTTATCGGTATGGACTTTTTTCTGAGCAGTAAGCGCTTTAATCTTAGTGTCTAAGTTAGCAATATTTGCATTAGCCGTATTGAGTTGCTTTTTACTGTCTAGAATCGCTTTTTCAAGCGAAGCGATGGATAGCTCTTGTTTCTTGAGGCTTGCTTGTAGGCTATCGAGTTTTTTCTGTTGTGAGGACAGGTTTTTTTGTTGGCGAGATATTTCGCTTGATACGCCTTTCAGTTCCCCTTGAGAGGCGGCAAATGACGATGTAGACAAAATAGCAACACCAAGGCTGGCAGATATCAGAAGAGTCCGGCTAATGGCTCGAATTTGTTTCATCATTATCGTCATTTAGTTGTATTCATCTGCTCTTAATTTTTCGAATTTCGCTGAATCGAATCCCGCATCTGCTTTTAAGTTCTTCGCATCTCGGTTACTCGAATCCCGAATCTGCTCTTAAATCCCATCACCATGGATGAAGTTCTGAGAGCGACCATTGAACCCTTGATCCATATCTAAAGATGGCTTGTCTGTTTTAGGCTTTCCGACGATTTTGGCAGGAACCCCTGCGACTGTTGTATGAGGTGGTACGGCTTGCAGAACCACAGAGCAAGAGCCAATCTTCGCCCCTTCACCCACTTCAATGTTGCCGAGTATTTTAGCGCCGGCACCAATCATTACGCCTTCGCGGATCTTAGGGTGACGATCGCCGCCTTCTTTACCTGTACCCCCAAGGGTCACGTCTTGAAGGATAGATACATCATTTTCAACGACAGCGGTTTCACCAATCACAATGCCAGTAGCGTGGTCGAGCATGATCGCTTTACCGATACGAGCTGCAGGGTGAATATCCACTTGGCAAGCAACCGAGATTTGGTTCTGTAGGTAAGTGGCAAGAGCAATACGACCTTGCTTCCACAACCAGTTAGCCACTCGGTAACCTTGAAGGGCGTGGTAGCCTTTTAGATAAAGCAGAGGCATCGAGTACATCTCGACCGCAGGATCTCGATTTACCGTCGCGCAGATATCACAAGCGGCAGCATCAATAATCGATTGGTCCTGCTTGAATGCTTGTTCAACCACTTCTCGCACTGCCATTGCTGGCATTGAAGCCGTCTTTAGCTTGTTTGCTAGGATGTAGCTAAGTGCTGCGCCTAAACTTTCATGGTTGATGATCGTGGCATGATAAAAACTCGCAAGCATAGGCTCTTGCTCCGACTGCTGTCGAGCTTCCTTCACAATGCATTGCCAAACTTTTTGTTGTTCACAGTGTTTCATTTTACCATCCATTATTTTTAAGGGGCAGATGCGACTAACCGAGATTCGAGGTACGAAGAGCGACAAGAACAGATTAGAGTAGCGAAATACGAGTCACGAAAAGCATTGTCGTCGAACGTTTGAAGGCGCTCTTCATCTTTTTGCATCTCGATTACCCGTATCTCGTATCCGCTTTTACTATTTTCGTATCTCGTTTACTCGAATCGCGTATCTGCTCTTATTATCTTTCTGACTTTTTGTCTCGTGCAAGTAGATCTTGTGCTGCCAAGTGTGCATCTTTCCCTTGATACAACACTTGATAAATTTGTTCAACAATTGGCATCTCAACGCCCATGCGTTCTGATAATAACCAAACTTCTTTGGTGTTGCGATAACCTTCAACGACTTGGCCAATTTCTTCTTGTGCGGTATCTACATCTTTGCCTGCACCAAGCGCTAAACCAAAACGACGGTTGCGTGATTGGTTGTCAGTACAGGTTAGTACTAGATCGCCTAATCCAGCCATACCCATGAAGGTTTCTGGTTGTGCGCCAAGAGCTGCACCTAAGCGGCTCATCTCAGCTAAGCCGCGAGTGATAAGTGCGGTACGTGCATTAGCACCAAAGCCAATACCATCCGACATGCCTGCGCCAATTGCGATAACATTCTTCACTGCGCCGCCAAGCTGCATACCAATGAAATCTGAGTTTGCGTACACTCGGAATGTTTTGCCGCAGTGAATTTTTTCTTGAAGCTCTTCTAGGAAAACTTCATCAGGTGAAGCTACAGAGATAGCCGTTGGCATGCCCATCGCTAACTCTTTGGCGAAGGTTGGTCCTGATAGAACCGCTAACGAGTAACCATCACCAAGCACATCGTGCGCGACATCTTTAAGCAGGCGTCCAGTTTCTGGCTCTAAGCCTTTGGTCGCCCAACAGATGCGAGAGTCTGAGGCTAAGTAAGGTTTAACGCTGTTAAGCACAACGCCGAATACGTGGCTCGGGACGACAAGCAAAAGATCTCGGCTCGAAGTCACGGCTTTTTCTAAGTCAGATTCAATGATCAGACTTTCTGGGAATTCTATATTTGGTAGAAACTCATTGTTCGCACGCTCTGATTCAAGGCGATTCATATGAGCAGGGTCATGCCCCCAAAGAACAACATTGGCACCGTTACGCGCTAGAGATATCGCTAAAGATGTCCCATAAGAACCTGCGCCAATCACTGTCATCGCAATGTCTTTACCGTAAGCGTCTGTCGCGCGAGTTGTTTCTGTCATGCTTCCACCTAAAAATAATGAGGGAAATCGAAGAGTTCTTGAGATGTTTTCTAAATTATGAAGAAAAAGCTCTCTATCAAAATACAGTGTAAATAAAAAATGCACATCGCAGAAGCTGCGATGTGCATTTAAAAGCTAAGCTTCTTATAACATAAGCTATTTAAGCGTTCGTTAGAGTTAAGTTCTACTGTGAGACTTAAGCCTGTTCGCCTTCAGCTTGTTGCGCTTGGCTTTGTAGGTAGTTCATGAACAAAGCATCAAAGTTTACTGGTGCTAGGTTCAGTTGTGGGAACGTACCTTTAACTACTAGGCTAGAAATTGTTTCACGAGCGTACGGGAATAGGATGTTCGGGCAGAACGCACCTAGGCAATGAGCCAGTTGGCCAGCTTCCATTTCGCTTGCAGAGAAAATACCGCCTTGTTGAACTTCACAAAGGAATGCAGTGTCTTCTGCGTTCTTAACGGTAACCGTTAGACGTAGGATTACTTCGTAAACGCCTTCGCCAAGTTCACGGCTTTGAGTGTCTAGGTCCAGTTTTACATCTGGGTTCCACTCTTTTTGAAACATGTCCGGAGAGTTAGGCGCTTCGAAAGATACGTCTTTTAGGAAGATACGTTGGATTGCGAAGTTTTGTTGTGCGTCTTGTTGTGCTGCTTCAGCCATTTTCTTGTCCTTAAAAATTTATAATTAGGTTTTGTTCGTCATATCAGCCGAACAAAACCTTAAAGTTATATTCGTGTAATCAGGTCAGCTTGCTGCTTGTCGTTAACGGGTATTGCCTTTAATTACTTCTTACCTTTAACCAAAGGTAAGTTAGCTTCGCTCCAAGCCACTAAGCCGCTTTTCAGCACGCTTACGTTTTCGAAACCTGCTTTAACCAGTAGGTTAGCGCTTTCTTGAGCAGTTTGACCTGTCTTGCATACTACGATGATTGGGTCTGCTTTGTGGCTTTCAAGGCTACCAAAGCTATTTGCTTTGATGTCTGACGGCAAAATGTGAACTGCGTCCGTAATATGGCCCTTTTTGAACTCATCCTTAGTACGAATATCAACCACAATACCGTTTTCACGGTTAATCATGTGTGTGGTTTGCGCTGCCGTGATCTCTTTGTAGGCTGCGTTTGATGTCTTGATAACGTTCGCAATGATGGCAACAACCAAGCCGATCCATACGATGGCTAAAATCATATTCTCTTGAACAAATGGAACTAACTCTTGCATATCTTGAACTCTTATTCGTTATTGGGCGAAAAACTATAGGCGAGGAGTATAGCGAGAAAGGATAGGAGAATACAGAGGGAGGCGTTGTGGAACTCAGTGTTATCTCTCTTTCTTAGCACTTCGCATCTCGTTCACCCAAACCCAATCCCTAATAGTCTCTTTCACATGCCGTCATTTCGTTGTTCCAAAACTGAGGAGCGAAGCATCTTGTCATATTATTCTCAGCCTAGCGTAGCTATTTATCTCTTGCTTAACTATCACTTGCCGCCCCTCCATCTGCTCTGAGTCTTTTCAAATGCGAGTCAGTTTGCGACAACGGCTTACCAAGTTCGACCTCCTCATTGCGAATAATAACAAAGTGATCCCCCATATGGCTCCAACCTTTCCTTTTATGCCACGTGTTAATCTCAGCTACATCAATATCTTGCTTCGGCGGTGTAGTGTTGCAATGAGTATTACGGGCAACGAAGTAAGCGATGTAAAACCTAAGCCAATCAAAACTGAAAACACAGATAACGAAGATGAAAAGATCGAATCGAATTCGGAAAGGCGAATTGACGAGTTCTTGAAACCGCTGGTTAACCACTACACATAAGGGCTAACACGTACTGAACTTAAAACGTTATTGGTGGTGAACAACAACCCCAGCTTCGTGTCGCTGTGCCGAAACGGCAACACCTTCATTGATATAGAAAAGCGCTACTGCGACGCAGCACAAGAAAATCTCTACCACATAGGCACTCAGCACCTGCAATACGTACAATGCTGCCGGTGGTTAAATGCGTGGTAACAGGCTGACCAATCAAGGTAATATTTTTACTAGTTAACATGCGCCTATTTTGCTAAAATTATCGCTAATTAGAACCGTGTGAAACAGCATAAAAAGTAGTTTCACCTTGCCTTTAGGAGCCAAACCTAAGGGCGGTAGCGTACCTAAAGTAGAATGAATCTCAATGAAATAGCACTAAAAGCTGTTGAGTGAGTATTTTTTGCGGCCTATTGGGGCAGTTTTAACAAAGTAAGTAGAATCTAGGTTTTATAAGGGATTGTCTAAAGTAGATTGTCTCAAAATGAATAAAAAGTGTCTCAGTGGTTTAAATGGGGCTGAGGTGAGGAATCATAAATTAAGTGGACAGATTGATGATAAAAGATAGAAAGATCCGCATTGCAGTTGTAGGTTGTGGGCGTATATCCAAAAACCATTTTGGTTCAATTGAGCAACTTGAATCGGAATATGAGTTGGTCGCAGTATGCGATAATGACCCTAAAGTACTCGATGAGCATATGTCGCAGTACGGGGTATCTGGCTATCTTTCCATTGATGAACTGCTTGCTTCGGAATCGCTGGATCTAGTAACACTTTGTACGCCTAGTGGTTTGCACGCCTCGCAAGCGATTAAAGCAGCAAAAGCAAAAGTACATGTCATTACCGAAAAGCCAATGGCCACCAAATGGCAAGACGGACTTGATATGGTCCGTGCGTGTGATGAAGAAGGCGTTCGTTTATTCGTAGTAAAGCAGAATCGCCGCAATTCAACGTTACAGTTATTAAAGCGTGCTGTAAATGATAAACGTTTTGGTCAAATTCACATGGTGCATCTGAACGTATTCTGGACTCGACCACAAGAGTATTATGATCGCGCGTCATGGTCCGGCACATGGGATATGGATGGCGGTGCCTTTATGAATCAAGCTACACACTATGTGGATTTAATGCATTGGTTAATTGGTCCGGTAGAGAAACTCCACGCCATGACGTCGACCCACCGCGACATTGATGTTGAAGATACGGGTGTGGTGAATATTAAGTGGCGTAATGGTGCGCTGGGCTCTATGGCTGTGACCATGTGTACTTATCCGAAAAACCTTGAAGGCTCGATAACTATTCTTGGTGAAAAAGGCACGGTAAGAATCGGTGGTGTTGCGGTGAATGATATTCAAGAGTGGACGTTTGAAGATGAGCGCGACTACGACAAAGATATTCACAGCGCGAACTATCAGACCACATCAGTTTACGGTTTTGGTCACCCATCTTATTTCCAAAATGTGGCTGACGTTTTACGAGGTAAAGCGGAGCCAGAAACCGATGGACGTGAAGGCTTAAAATCACTAGAGCTGCTTATTAGCACTTATCGCTCTGCCCGTGATGGTAAAGAAATCGGTTTACCACTGAATTTATAATACTTTGGATAACAAATGAAATTAGATAATTTGAATATCGGTATCATCGGTCTAGGTTATGTAGGCTTACCGCTTGCGGTTGAGTTTGGTAAGAAATACCCAACGTTGGGCTTTGATATCAATGTAGCTCGTGTTCAAGAGCTTGAGAGTGGTAAAGACTCTACTCTAGAGTGTTCGCCAGAAGAGTTGGCAAGCGCGCCTCTTTTGCAATACACCCATCAATTGAAAGATTTGCAAGCATGTAATTTCTATGTGGTAACGGTACCAACGCCAATCACAGAAGAAAACACGCCCGACTTGACTCCATTAAAGAAAGCTTCTGAAGCTCTGGCTCAAGTTATTCAGAAAGGTGACATTGTTGTTTTTGAATCAACAGTATATCCAGGGGCGACAGAAGAGGTGTGCCTTCCTATCATTGAAAAAATGTCAGGATTGGTTTTTAACCAAGACTTTTTTGCGGGTTACAGCCCTGAGCGTATCAACCCAGGCGATAAAGTTAATCGACTCACAACTATCACGAAAATCACGTCAGGTTCGACAGGTGCCGTTGCTGATTTTGTGGATGCGGTATACTCGTCAGTTGTGACTGCTGGTACACATAAGGCTTCTTCAATCAAAGTTGCTGAAGCGGCTAAGGTTATTGAAAACACTCAGCGCGATTTGAACATTGCCATCATTAATGAGTTCGCGAAGATTTTTAACCGTTTAGACATTGATACTGAAGAAGTGTTGAAAGCGGCAGGTACCAAGTGGAACTTCTTGCCATTTAAGCCTGGTTTGGTTGGTGGGCACTGCATTAGTGTTGACCCATACTATCTAACTCATAAAGCTCAAGAGGTGGGGTACCGTCCAGAAGTTATTTTGGCAGGGCGTCGTATCAATGATGGTATGGGCGAATATGTCGCGACACAATTAGTGAAAAAGCTAGCGAGTAAAAAAATTCATATTGATGAAGCAAAAGTACTGATATTAGGTTTTACCTTTAAAGGGGATTGTCCTGATGTCCGTAACACAAAAATCATCAACATCATCACAGAGCTGCAAGACTTTAATATGTCGGTTGATGTGTACGATAGTTGGGCTTCAAAAGAAGAAGTTCGTCATGAATATGGTATTGAGCTCATTGATGAGCTGAAAGAAGGTCATTATGACGGTATCGTGCTGGCGGTTGACCATAGTGAGACGAAAGCTATGGGCGCAGAGGCTTTGCGTCGTTTAGGAAAAGACAGCCACGTTTTATACGATGTGAAACATGTCTTAAGTGTCAGCGAAGCAGATATCCGTCTTTAATCCATAATAAGGGGGTGAATGCTCCCTTTAATCATTTGGAGTAGCTATGAGCTTCTTTCAGCATGAAACTGCCATTGTAGATGATGGTGCTAACATCGGCGAAGGTTCACGAGTGTGGCACTGGGCGCATGTGTGTTCCGGTGCTCAAATTGGTCGTGGCGTCTCTCTGGGGCAAAATGTCTTTGTTGGTAATAAGGTGACCATTGGTGACCAGTGTAAAATTCAAAACAACGTCTCTGTTTATGACAATGTTCACTTAGAAGAGGGCGTTTTTTGTGGGCCTAGCATGGTTTTTACAAATGTTTATAACCCTCGCTCCCTTATTGAACGTAAAGACCAATACCGTGACACTGTCGTGAAAAAGGGCGCCACTTTGGGTGCGAACTGTACGGTTGTGTGCGGTATTACGATTGGTGAGTACGCGTTCATTGGCGCTGGTACTGTCGTGAACAAAGATGTAAAGCCCTTTGCTCTGATGGTGGGTGTTCCAGCCAAGCAAATTGGTTGGATGAGCCAATATGGTGAGCAACTTGATTTGCCATTAGAAGGTCACTTAACTATTACCTGCCCTCACACTCAAACTGTTTATCAGCTTGATGGTTCGATATTAACTGTTGTTGAAGAGTAAAAATAACAATGCAATTTATTGATTTAGCTGCACAGTACCAACATTTAAAAACTAAGATTGATGCTCGCATCCATAAAGTTCTTGACCATGGTCATTATATTATGGGACCTGAAGTTTTCGAGCTTGAGGAACAATTAGCTGAGTATGTTGGCGTAAAACACGCCATTACTTGCGCCAATGGTACCGATGCTTTAACGCTGGCGATGATGGTACTGGACATTAAAGAGGGTGATGCGGTTTTCTGCCCAACGTTTACTTTCTTTGCCACAGCTGAGACGATAGCGTTCGCGAACGCAACCCCAGTATTTGTGGATTCAGAAGAAAGCACATTCAATATTTGTCCAGTAGACTTAGAAAAGCGCATCCAACAAGTGATTGCTGAAGGTAAACTAGTGCCGAAAGCGATTGTGTCTGTGGATTTGTTTGGTCTACCTGCAAACTACGTTGAGATTGAAGCGATTGCTGAGAAGTACAACTTAAAGTTGATTGAAGATGCCGCTCAAGGTTTTGGTGGGTCGTTGAATGGTAAGATGGCTGGAGCATTTGGTGACATTGCAACCACAAGTTTCTTCCCAGCTAAGCCATTGGGTTGCTACGGTGATGGTGGGGCTGTATTCACTAATAATGATGAGTATGCGGCCTTGCTTCGTTCGTTCCGTGTCCATGGAAAAGGCACTGACAAATACGATAACATTCGAATTGGTGTAAACAGCCGATTAGACACTATTCAAGCTGCGATACTCCTAGAAAAATTAATAGTTTTTCCTGAAGAGTTGAAAGCAAGAAATAGAACTGCAAAAAAGTACACCTTTGACTTGTTCAATAAGCTTAATTTGCCCCAAGTTCCTGATGGATATAAAAGTAGTTGGGCACAATATACTGTTCGATCTGAAAATCGAGATCATGATATAGAAGAATATCAGAGAAAAGGTGTACCAACTATGATTTATTATCGAACATGTATGCATCAACAATCTGCCTTCGAGTATTTAGGCTACGGTGTTGGAGCATTCCCTGTGGCTGAAAAATTAGCAAAAGAAGTTTTTAGTTTACCAATGCACCCATACTTAAAGTCGTAATTATATGAAAAAAGAAATCTTTGGAAAATCTGTAGTTATAAACTCCTCAAAAAAATATGAAGGTTTGGTATTAGATAGCGTTGACCTATACCATGACTGTAAATCTGAACACACTGACATTGTTATAAATGTTGGTAAAAAAAGTTTATTTAATATTGAGTCTACCAATCCCAAATTGCTTTCAAATTGCGATAGTGGCTTTATAACAAGATATAGAAATATTGAAATATCTTGGGGGTATATAGATAGTATTCTCAATGTATATGTTAATTTGAAAGAGAAAAGCAAATTAAGAGACGTTGTTAGCAAAGTGATCTCAATGGAGTTTGCCACTCAAAGTCAAATGATTGGGCAGATATTACATGAATTGGTATTGGTTCCGATGAATTATTTCTTTGGTGATTGCTTTCCAATTCATGCTGCGACAGTTTGTAAAAACAATAGATCGTACCTATTTACAGGTACAGGAGGAGTTGGAAAATCTTCTGCTTTGCTTTCATTAAAGGACGCAGGGTATAGTTTTCATAGTGATGATATTGTTCTTATTAACAAAAATGGTATTACTTTTGGCAATATGGCTAAACCTAAGATATATGGGTACAACTGTGCAGGTAATAGCATCCAAAAGTTGATCCTAAAAGATAGGAATGTTCTAGATCAAGCACATTTTTTATTAAAGAACAAATATAACCCGAGTAAAGTTAGGCGAAAAATTTGCCCTAAAGAACTATTTAATGGTTCTATAAGCTTATCAGCAGAAGCGCAAAAGATGTTCTATCTATTTAGAGAAGATGTCAACGAGTTTTGTGTCTCAGAAATAAATGATTTAGTGATGGCTAGAGATATGGCGATATCTGTTATTTCAGCTGAATATATAGAATTTCATCGTTTTATTGAATGGCATAATTACAATTCAATAGCATTAGGAAAGAAACCATTACTTACTATAGAAGGGGTTTTGAATTATTGGAGTTTAGTTCTTGATTCAGCACTTAAAAATATTAAAATTTATAAGGTCTCTATTCCCATTAATATGACTCATGGAGAATATCAAAAAAGCATAAAGGCATTGATTGATGAGCTCTAAAAAAAAAATCTTATATCTTGTTAGTTCTTATCCATATGGGGTTGGAGAAACCTTCGTTGAAGGTGAGTTAAAAGAAGTAATCAATAGTAATCAAGTTGACATATTTCTTTCTCCAATGTCAACGAAAGGGAAAAAGCGAGATGCTATAAGTGAATTAAATATATATCCGACTAAAAAATGCAATTATGATATTCTAATATACGTTATTCAATGTATAGTCTACCCCATATTTTGGTCTGAGGTGAGTAAATTACCAAAAATTAATGTAAGGTTAATTCGTAACCTTGTATTAAAATTTTCACACATTTTAAAAATAAAGCGCCAGATAAAGAAAATAGTTGTTAGAAATGATATAAAAGTCGTTTACTCATTTTGGAATGATGTTCAATCTTATGCTTGTTGCCTTCTTAAACAAGAGGGTCTAGATTTTAATTTGGTGTCTCGAGTTCATGGCTTCGATCTTTATAAAGAAGTTCAAGTTGAGAATCACATGCTATTTAAAAATCACCTTCAGTATTATGTTGATAAATATGTATGCTTATCTGAAGAATCCAAATTTTATCTTATGGAAGAGTACAATGTTAGTGAAAGGAACATTGAAATTATTCCTTTAGGAATTAGCAATATTCCAAAAGGTATAAAAATAGAAAAGAATAATGACGAAGTTCGATTATTATCTTGTTCGTTTTGCACTCAAAACAAAAATATTGATATTATATACACCATTGTTAAAATTATTTCCAAAAATAACACGAATAAAAAAGTGACTTGGATTCATATTGGAGATGGGCCTACCCTTAATAGTGTTCAAGATATGGTTGCTTTTGATAAAGTTAGTAATTTAACTTGTGAATTTCTAGGGTATAAGACTAATAAAGAAATTGAAAAGCTGTATGAAGATAATTACTTTGATTTATTTATAAACGCAAGTTCTTCAGAGGGACAGCCTGTTTCCATAATGGAAGCTATGTCTTATGGCACTCCTATAATTGCATCTGATGTAGGGGGAATTCCCTCCATGTTAAAAGAAACGGGATCTCTAGTCTTTAATATAAACAGTTCCAACCTAGAGGACTCTATCTTAAGAAGCTTAAATAGATTGCTTGATGATAGTAGTTTTAGGGTAAACGCTCATAGAAAAGTAATTGAGAATTTTTCTTCAAAAAAGAATACTAGGAAATTACTTAATTTATGGTAAGTTTGTTATGATTAAAGCTCTGGTTTCAACGTTGTGTTCTCGAATAATTGCCGTGAGTGGAAGCTTATTATTAAGTCTTTATATTTCAAATTTTTTTGGAGTAGAAAAACTAGGTGCCTTTTCTATATCCCTACTTATTTTAAATGGGTGTGGAATATTGAGTAGATATGGAATGGATATTTACTATATAAAGCATGGTGCTAATATAAAATCGAAAGGGATGAATTTGATTTTATATGTGTCATTAATGAAAAAAGTCGCCAAAAATTCAATAATAATTTCTCTTTTTATTTTATTTATTGGATGCGTCGTGAGTGAATTAGATACTTTCGTTCGCTTTGATCTAAGAGTTTTTTTTATTTTCGTTTCTATTTTACCTTTCTTTTCTATTTCTTATATGTGTTCGTCATATTATAAGGCGGCAGGGTTACCATCCGTATCCTGTTTTTTTGAAGTAGGAATGATATCATTTTTAACGATGCTTTTATCGTTTGCTTTTATGTATTCAGGCGTTCGTGTTAGTTTTGATATGGTGATTTTTCTTTTTTTGTGCTCAAGTGTGATTTTTTCATTATTAGGAACCGCTTTAATAACGAAAGAAAGGAAAACAAATAAACCTAAACTTGTTCCGAAAGACGAAAGTCAAACAAGCAACTTTTTTTGGATTTCAATCATTGGCTATTTTCAACTATCTATATTTACCTATGTTTGTACATATTTTTTAAGTTTAAGTGATATTGGAGTTTTTAAAGCTATTGAAAGAGTTGCTATGACAATAAGTTTTGTCCTTGTGGTTCTAAATTCTATATTAATGCCAAAATTTAGTTATGCATATCGACGTGGAGAGTTAGGGGAATTAGCCAGGTTAATGAGGAATGGGATTGTTTTAAGCTTATGTTTTACATTACCTATTGTATTCACTATTGCCATTTTTCCGGAGTTTATACTTGGTATGTTTGGAGATGAATTTAGATCCTACGTTAATATTTTATGGATTATGTGCTTAGCTCAATGGATAAATGTGCTGTTTGGGTCTGTAGGGACTGTTTTGAACATGACAAGCTTTGAAAAGGATGTAAAGCGAGTTTCTCTTACAATCTCAGCCCTAACCATACTAATATTACCTTACTCAGTTTACAATTATGGTCTTGAAGGGGCTGCTTATTCATACCTTTCTTTCATTGTAATACAAAATGTTTTTTTGACATATTTTGTCTCGAAAAGATTAGATTTAAAGCTCTTATCTATGGTAGGTAAGAGTTGTGAATGAAATAATTACAATTGGAAGTATTATAACCTTTTTCATGGTATTTGTTCTAATATACACTAACAAAGGGATTTATAATCCAATTCTCTATTTAATGCCTTATTTGGTATTTATCTATTTATGTGCAATATATAGAACCATATATGGATTCGAGGATGTTAGAATTACTTCATTTATTATTGGGAGCACAGTTGAAAATCGAATTGAAGTATACATTAATTATACGCTTGCATTTAATTATTTTTTGATTGTCGGTTTTTTTTTACAAAATACACCGCCTAAGAATATAGTTAAAATTGATTCGATTAATTTGGATTCAAATATCACTGCTTTGTTTAATTTTATTTGTTTAAGCCTAGCTTTACTTAATTTTCTTTATGTTACAAATGTCGTTTCAGGCGGAGTTTTACAATATTTCTTACATTTAAAACTGAATGCCCAAAGTATATCTGAGCTAGGTTTGAGTACAATAGGCTATAATTTTGTTTATGCATCTTTGATTGTTACGATAATAGCTTATTCGTCCGGTAAGATATCTAAAATACATTTATTTGTCGTTTTGCTTATATTCTTTTTAATTGTTCTCTCCAAGGCGAGAGTGACTCAACTCGCGACAGATTTTTTGCTAGTCGTAATTTTTTACCTCAGAGTATCTAATAAATCTATAAGTATAAAACGATTCTCTGTGATATTTTCTTCGCTAGTTTTGGTTGCAATACTGACTTTTACATTTAGATATGTATCGGATATGTATCGTGTTGGAATGATTGAAAAGTTATCTGTTGATGAGGCAAAGTTCATATTTGACTTGGTTATTGCAAAACTGTTGAATGAGGGTAATTTACCTAACTATGCTAGCTTCTATGCAATATATCATTCATATGGTCAAATAATTGATTATAGGTGTGGTGAAACTATAATTGCACCTATCTTTAATTTATTTTCTCCTTTAAAAGTTATCGTTCCTGAAGGTATTGACTTTACTCCAACATCTATTGAATTTAAACAAAAGTTATTCCCGACGGACCCCGGGGATGGCTTTCCTCCAAGTTTGTTTGGGGACTTTTATGCAAATGGCGGAATGCTAGCGCTGGTTACATTTATTACGATGCTGCTGCTTTTTCTCTGGCTTTTACGCTACTTTTTAATGAGGACGAGTAGTCCAATAATTGTTTTTTCTATAGTTTATGTAATTACGAAAATAATATTTATATTACCTAAAGGGGAAATGGCTAGATTTAATAATATAAATATTTTGATTCTTATTCTTCCTGTGGTTTGGTTGTTTCTTTATTTGTTTTCTTCTAGGAAAGTTAATGATTTATCATATATGTCGAGGCGACGCTGAGTTTAGCAGTCGTATTATTCTTCAGAAAAGTTTTATCGAGAGTACGAAGCAAGTTGTTATTGATAAGCTTCCTTATGTATATTTTAATCTATATAAAAAAGCCCAGGAAGGAGATGTGTTTATTTTTCATCAACATGCAATGTTAATAAATTTAGTTATCTTTTATTTCTTCACTAAAGTGATTAATAGAAAGAGTGATGTGTTGATTGTTTTTGATATTCATGACTTAAATGAAATTAAGTATAATATCACCTTGAAAGGATATATCTATTATGCCGTTTTATTTTTGTTGGAATCTATAGTCTTTAAGCTTGATATTAAATTTATGACGGTTTCTAATGGTCTTTCCAAAATATTATACAAAAGTTACGGTATAGTTGCACCTATTGTATATAATATCCCAATAATAACAGATTATCATAGCTCAAATTCTATTGTTAATGAAATTTGTAAGAAAAAAGAATTAGTATATTTTGGTCAAATCAACCAAAATAGGTTGCCAATTGAGGTTGTTAATAGGTTGTTGGCAGATTCAAAGCTTGACGTATACGGATATTTATCAGGAGAAAGTGAAGAGTATTTGATGGAATTTAATTCTCTCAAAGGGCATGAGAACTTTAGATTTCTTGGTAAATATAAACCAAGAGATGTGAGTCAATTATTGAGAAATTATGACTTTAGTGTGATTTTCTTAAGCGATAATCGGTTGAACATACGTTATTGCATGCCAAATAAGTTATTTCAATCTTTATCTTGTGATGTTCCTGTTATTGCGTCAGATAATTTGTTTGAGATTGGTTTGAATTTTTCAAGTTCAGGATATGTTATTTCTGTTACTGACTATTTGTCTAAAAATATGAATAACAAGAATAGTGATGAGCTTAATATTAAATTAACGGGTTTCTATGAGAAATCTAAACGAAATTTTGTGTTTTTAACTTCAAATAAGGCGTCTAGTGGAAGATAAAGTATCAATAATTGTGCCCACACATAATGTGAGTGCTTTCATCCAAGAAACGATAGATAGTGTAAAGGCACAATCATATACAAACTGGGAGCTAATTGTCGTCGATGATTGTTCTTCAGACAATACTTTTGATATATTGGAAAGAATAGCAGCAACAGATTCTCGGATAATAATATTGTCGAATGAATTTAACTCTGGTGCTGGTGAGGCTAGAAATAAAGGTATTTGTGTATCAAAAGGCCGATATATTGCATTTTTGGATTCAGATGATCTTTGGATGCCAGATAAGCTTTCGAAACAAATTTGTTTTATGTCAAAAAATAATGCGGCCATATCCCATACGTCTTACTCATTTGTCGATGAGTCCAGCGTTATACGAAAAGGCTACGTTAAGGTTTCAAAAGCAGTTGATTTGTTTGATAATTTGAAGAGAACGGAGATTGGTACATCTACTGCTATTATTGATACTTCCATTATTGGAAGAAATTTCCGATTCTCTCCAATGAGGGCACGACAAGATATAAAGTTATGGGTTGAACTACTAGGGAAAGGATACCTTTCTCATGGTTTAGATGAACCACTCGTAAAATATAGAGTTCGCGCAGGAAGTGTTAGCAGCAATAAATTTAAAATGTTGTATGTGACTTTTAATGTTTACGTTTCTGTTTACCAACTGTCCTTACCCAAACGACTTTACTGTTATTGCTGTTATGTGCTGAATGCCATCAAAAAAAGAGGTGAATAAATGTTGTTGGTGACAGGTGTAACCGGCTTTATTGGTAACCATTTATCAAAAAATATTAAGTCTGCAAGATATGTTGTTCTAAATAGGAATGAGTGCAGTTTTTCTGACATCTATCATGTGGAAAATATTAACGGGAATACTTCATGGCAGGGTGCTTTCCATGATATTGATGTGATTGTACACCTTGCAGGTGTTGCACATATACATAGCGCAAGTAGTCATTATTATAAAGAAGTAAACACGGAAGGTACTATCCAACTAGCACGTGAAGCCGTAAAAGCAGGAGTCAAACGCTTTGTCTTTGTCAGTTCAATCGGTGTCAATGGAACATCCACTCGGGAGCTCCCTTTTAAAGATAGTTCTATACCTTGTCCCCATAATTCATACGCACAGTCAAAATACGATGCAGAACTTGGGCTTAAAGAAATAGCGGAAAAAACAGGGCTCGAAGTCGTAATAGTGAGACCTACTTTAGTTTATGGCCCTAGCGCTCCAGGAAATTTTGGCATGTTAACTCGGCTCATTAATAAGTTCCCATTTTTGCCTTTTGGATTAGCGAATAACCGAAGAGATTTCATTGCTGTTCAAAACTTAGCTGATTTATTGGTTACCTGTGCTAAGCATCCTGCCGCGGCTGGGCATACTTTTTTAGCTAGTGACGGTAACACAGTTTCGATTAAGGAGTTTACTGGTGCAATTGCTAAAGGGTTAGGTAAGAGGGTTTTCCAGCTAGCAATTCCGGTGACTTTAATGCGCTTAGCCGGGAAGCTGGTTGGTAAATCGGATATGATCGAGCAACTTTACGGCAACTTAGAAGTAGACTCTTCTAGTATTAAAGATGTGTTAGACTGGACACCCCCACTAACAATGAAGCAAGCAATGGTAACATTGCGTGATACAGGAACAAAATAATATATGATTCGTCTTTTTGATTTCCTAGCGGCCTTTTTCGGTATGCTTGTTCTCTGGCCGATTTTATTGCTCGTTACCGTTATCGGTATGTTTGATACTGGCTCACCAATTTTTGTGCAAGAGCGTGTAGGTCGTAATAAAAAGCCGTTTAAACTGATTAAGTTTCGTACTATGTCAATTGAAACCAAATCTGTAGCAAGCCACTTAGCTTGCAATGCATCAATCACTAAGCTTGGCAATTTTCTTCGTAAAACTAAAATCGATGAGCTACCTCAGCTGATTAATGTCTTAAAAGGTGAAATGAGTTTAGTTGGTCCTCGACCAAACTTATTCAATCAGGAAGAGTTGATTAAAGAGCGTGATGCGAAAGGGGTCTATGATGTTTTGCCCGGCATCACTGGTCTGGCCCAGGTTAAGAATATTGATATGTCAACACCGAAATTATTGGCTAAAGTCGATAAGCAAATGATCGAGTCGCTGACATTAAAAAGTTACTTTAAGTATATTTTGATGACTGCGACGGGCAGTGGTTCTGGTGACGCAGTTAAGTAAAATGTAATCCAAGAATATCACCTTCCTCTATTTTAATTTACGAATATATTTGGCTATTTATGAAAATTGCAATTGCCGGTACAGGCTATGTAGGCTTATCAAATGCGATGTTATTGGCTCAACATCATGAGGTCATCGCAGTCGATATTATTGAAGATAAAGTGAAGCTGCTTAACGAAAAATCATCTCCAATCATCGATGCCGAAATTGAAGAATTTTTGGCAAATAGATCTTTAAAATTTACAGCAACGCTTGATAATGAGTTGGCTTATTCAAATGCAGAATATGTCATTATTGCAACACCGACAGACTATGACCCTGAGACTAACTACTTTAACACGTCTTCGGTCGAAGCTGTAATTAAAGAGGTTATGGCTATTAACCCTAATGCGGTGATGGTGATAAAATCTACAGTTCCAGTTGGTTATACTGCTCGTATTAAACAAGAGCTAGAGTGTGAAAATCTATTATTTTCTCCTGAATTCTTACGCGAAGGTAAGGCGCTTTATGATAACTTGCATCCTTCTCGTATTATAGTGGGTGAACGTAGTGAACGGGCTAAAATATTTGCTGATCTATTAGTTGAAGGAGCGTTGAAACAAGATATCGAAGTTTTGTTCACAGATTCCACGGAAGCCGAGGCAGTGAAACTGTTTTCTAACACTTATTTAGCGCTTCGAGTATCTTACTTTAATGAATTAGACACTTATGCTGAATCACATGGATTAGATTCTCGCCAAATCATCGAAGGGGTCAGTTTAGACCCACGTATTGGTTCTCATTATAATAACCCTTCATTTGGTTATGGTGGTTATTGCCTGCCAAAAGATACTAAGCAGCTGCTTGCGAATTATCAAGATGTTCCCAATGAAATCATTGGTGCAATTGTGGATGCGAACCGTACTCGAAAGGATTTTATCGCAGAGTCGATTTTGATTAAAAATCCTAAACGTGTCGGTATTTATCGCCTTATTATGAAGTCTGGCTCGGATAACTTTCGAGCATCGAGTATTCAAGGTGTGATGAAACGCATCAAAGCGAAAGGTGTAGAAGTGGTGGTGTATGAGCCTGTTTTGAAAGACGATGAGTTTTTCCATTCAAAAGTCATACGCGATCTACAAGAATTCAAAGAAAGCTGTGATGTGATTGTATCAAATCGTATGGTCGATGAAATTAAAGATGTTGCGGACAAAGTTTATACTCGTGACTTATTTGGTTCTGATTAATTTCTCTCGATACCGTGCTACTTATTGGAGAGGATCTTTTCCTAGTATGAATTTTCACAATTAATCATGACCTTACCGCGCTATCTTTCTCACCCCTGAGATAGACGATCGTCCAAGCTCCTCTTTTTGAGACTTCGCGATAAACATCCCAATAGGTCCGGTTCTAGGCGCTATTGGGAGCATCATAACTATCGTTCTACCTTGTTGATTTGTAAAGCTTAAATTTTAGTGTGTAAATTTAGTGAGACGGTTTTTCTATAAAATCTTTCAAAATCAACTTTTAAACACAGAGATCGTGATCCATCTTCTCAAAATCAGAGCTCCTCTTTGTGGGTCAGAAACCACCTATTTACCTGTGAGTATCTACATGTTAGTTGCAGGCTCAGCTCGTGACTTTGAGCTTGATGTTGTGGGTTTATTAACCAGTAGACCTTTGTTAGCGAGATGCCTAGTCGTGTTATTCAACGCAGATAGTGTGCTCGCAGCAGGGTGAAAATCGTTTAATGAAGAGGGCTTATGTCGTATAAGCTCACATCATAGACAGGATCTTAAGAGCTAAGTAATTTATTTAGATAGAAAAATGGCTTCATTTATGATCAGATAATCGTCACCAAACAAACCATCTATATTAATCGTGAAGCCGATGACGATTACCTCCTTACAAAAGCAATTTAAGCAATTCTTTAATGCTGACAGTCTTAAAAAAATGGCGAAAAGTACAGGCCTTATGAAACGGTGTCGAGCGATTTTACCCGTGCAGTTAGTTATTAGTTTAGTAGCCGCATTGAGCAAAGGAAACTGCTCTTCCATTGCGGAGCTACTTCGGCAATTCAATGGTCTGTGTTTAAGCCCTGAAGATGCAGTGGCATACAAGCCTTATCATAACCAATTGAGAAATGAGGAGTTTCCGATATTCATGTGTCAGTTGACCATGCGATCAATCGCTCAGTTTACTCGCTAGCAGAGTGTCAATTTACCAGATAAACTCGCCACCTTTGATGATGTGTTAATTCAAGATGGTAGCTCTTTCCGTATTCATCGTGACCTTGCAGACATTTATCCAATCCGATTTAAACGCAGCCCAGCCGCGGTTGAATGCCACATGACAATGTCGTTAAAAAGCTTTTCCCCAGTTGAGATGAGCATCAGCGCTGATACAGCATCAGAAAGAGATTTTTTACCTGAACCTAAAACCATGAATAACAAATTGCTATTGGCTGATGCAGGGTATCCTGATTTTCACTTTTTTAGCGAGCTTGAACAGCACGGAGGGTTCTATATTGTCCGGGGGGCTAAGTCTCTTAACCCTATGATTATCCGAGCGAGAAACGGTCAGGGGCGACTTCTACCTAAGCTCGAAGGCAAGAAGCTTAAAGACATTACTCGCGGTACTAATCGTTCACAAGTACTCGATCTTAAAGTCCGTCGTGGTAAGCAAGAATTTAGAGTTGTGCGTCGTTGGTTTGCCGAAGAGAAGCGGTTTTGTATTTGGATAACAAACCTTCCTTCCAACACTTATAGTGCTGATGACATCATGGCGATCTACCGTTGTCGATGGCAGGTGGAGTTACTTTTCAAGGAGTTAAAATCTCATACTAACTGGCAACGATTTGTCATCGCACAAAAGGCCATCGTTGATGGTCCTATCTGTGCCAGTTTACTCGCGTTAATTATCAGGCGCAGTACAGCGCTTCAGATAATGCCATCGGTCTCTCTGTTTAAGGCGGCCAAAAATGTGGACGTGTGGCTGTTGCCGATATTTGAGTGTATCAGCCACGGCGCATGGTCAGAGCTTATCTATAAGACCGACTGGACTACCTGTTATATATCAAGGAATACGCAAAAATTCGCCCAGAATAAATCTTAAGAAAACATAATCTTAGATGGGATCTACGCCGAGCTTAATGCTTAAGGTTCAGTCTATGAAGCTCAATTCACTGTGAATATTTGCCTAAAAGTGGTGTCAATATTTTTTGTTTTGATGAGTTGGCTGAACGTGAAAACGCGGTATGGCTGTTTTGTGTCACTTATGAGGCGGATGAAGAAGAGCTTGAGTCTAATCATAAACTGGCAGATATTGGCGATATTGTGTGGCAAACTCAAATCCAAATACAATGCTGCCCGTACAGTGGTGAGCGACTGCCTCCAGACTTAAAGAAAAGGAACGCGGTTTATCATCATTATCACTCTGGTTAATTATTATCCATGTTTTGCTTAGTGGTATGGTTTTATTTTGTGACCCAAATTCAGGCTATTTAATAGCTTTATAAATAACTATTAAGAATCATTTTATGCAACGTCTAAACTTTATATGGCAATTCTCTCGCGTGAAAAAGCGGGTGATAAGTGTCACGATCGATATTTTACTTATTCTCTTTGCTCTGCATATTGCGTTATGGACAAGACTTGGTGATTTCCGGTTTTTGAATGATGGCGATAGCTTATTACTGGCTGGCTTAACAGTAATAACAACGGTCCTCATTTTTACAAAAATAGGGCTTTATCGCGCCGTTCTTCGTTACCTTACCTTTCAAGCTCTGTTTGTCGTATCTGCAGGTGCGATACTGTCGGCGGTAGCATTGGCCGCTTTTGCTTATTACCTGCAAGAGCCCATCCCCCGCACTGTCCCTATTATCTATGGTGCCTATTTAGTGCTATTGTGTGGCGGCTCTCGTCTTGTGGTTCGTAACCTTGTTGCTACTATGTCACCTTCGAAAGGCTCACGTCAAGAAGTGTTGATTTATGGTGCAGGCTCTGGCGGCCGACAATTGGCTGTTGCGTTACGAGCCTCTGAAAATTATCGAGTTCGCGCGTTTATTGATGAAGATAGCACGCTAACTAATACGATGATTTTAGGTTTGCCTGTTATTGCCTTAGGCAAAGCGGAAGGGCTAATTGAAAAGTATGATGTTTCTAAAATCTTGCTCGCGATCCCCAGTGCTTCTCGTGCTCGTCGTAAACAAATTTTAGATTTACTCGCACCGTTCCCTGTTGAGATTCAAACCGTTCCCGATATGGCAGACATTGTGTCAGGCAAAGCCAAAATTGATGAACTGACCGATGTGCCTATCGAAGATCTGTTAGGTCGAGATTCGGTTGCGCCTCAGCAAGCACTGATGGAAGCCAACATCAAAGGCAAAGTGGTGATGGTGACCGGTGCCGGTGGTTCTATTGGCTCTGAGCTTTGTCGGCAAATCCTGAAACAACAGCCTAAAACATTAGTGCTTTTTGAAGTCTCTGAGTTTGGTTTGTACCAAATCGATCGTGAGCTATCTTTGAGGAAAGAAACCAACGGTTATGACGTTGAGATTGTTCCGTTACTAGGTTCGGTGCAGCGTTCACATCGCTTGTTAACCTCAATGCAGTCTTTTGGTGTCCAAACGGTTTATCATGCGGCGGCTTATAAGCATGTTCCTCTTGTTGAATACAATGTAGTGGAAGGCGTACGCAATAACGTATATGGCACTTACTATACGGCTAAAGCGGCGATTGAAGCCGGTGTTGAATCTTTTGTGCTTATCTCGACAGACAAAGCGGTACGCCCAACGAACGTGATGGGCACCACCAAGCGCATGGCGGAATTAGGATTACAAGCCTTAGCGCAGCAAGAAAACCCAAAACAAAACGGTACTCGTTTCTGTATGGTGCGTTTCGGCAATGTATTAGGCTCTTCAGGTTCGGTAATCCCTTTGTTTAAAAAGCAGATTGAAGCGGGAGGGCCACTTACGGTGACCCACCCTGATATCACCCGTTTCTTTATGACGATCCCTGAAGCCGCGCAACTGGTGATTCAAGCGGGCGCTATGGGTAAAGGCGGGGATGTATTCGTACTTGATATGGGTGAATCCGTGAAAATTACCGACCTTGCAGAAAACTTGATTAAGCTTTCTGGCCTTTCAGTTAAAAACGAAGAAAATCAGCAAGGTGATATTGAGATTAAGTTCTCGGGCCTAAGACCCGGTGAGAAGCTCTATGAAGAGCTATTGATTGGCGACAATGTTGAGCGAACAGCCCATGAACGTATCATGACGGCGCAAGAGGTGTTCTTACCAATTGATGAGTATGACACGCTACTTGAATCCTTAGACTTTGCTTGCCATAACTTAGAGCATGAAATGATTCGACAATTGCTACTTGATGCACCAACGGGTTTTAACCCAACCGATGGAATTGGTGATTTGGTTTGGAATGCTAGTCAAACACAAGAAGAGCCAAATACAACTAATGTTTAGTGTGAAGCTAATGCTTAGCGAAAGCCGATGATAAGGGTGAAGGGAAATAGATAATAGAGAGCCTCGTAATGTGATTACGGGGCTCTTTTTGATTCTATGCCTCTAGAACCGTTCTCGATCTAGTCAACTGAACCTTCTCGTCCTGTTAAAATCAACCCCAATGTATTTAAAGGCCGGTTGACGCACCTCTCGTCATTATCGACTCGTCTTCTTTAGCTTCTACTTTCATGGGTTGGAAGAAGTTCTTTATACAGGGAAATATCCTAAAAATTTCCCTGGCGACTCATATTTTCACCAAATTATAAGTGGTTATTAGCTCTCGATAACCTTTAGAGCTGACTGTTCGGAGAGTTGGTAGCATTTAATACAAGATGAGAATGAATTACGCGACCACGTTTCTGCGGGTGGGTGGAGGCTGTGAGGCCTCCTCCTACGTGATTTAGAATTGATAACGCCAGTTTGCCCAACCTGCTAGGTTGTTGTCATCACTGCTGCCATCCCGGTATTGAATAAAGCTATATTCTGCGCCAAGTTTAATTTCACCTTTCGTGATTGGGAACAAGTAGCTAAAATCAATATTCCATGTATCTTCACCATTGGGGGATACTTTGTTGCCTCCGCCTTGCGCTTCGTTCTTATTGCTATTGTCTTTATTGAGCTCCAAGTAACGAACGTTCGCCTTCCATCTATGACTTGTTTTATGACTAAATCCGATAAAACCAAGTGTGTAGGTGTTGGCGTCATTGTCATAAGTTGAGCCTAATACTCGATTATTATATCGATATCCTGTTTTGTATGTACTGTGCTCATAAGCGCAGTTGTAGACTCCATTGCAGGTTGGCATAGTTTCTGAGTATTCAAAGAACGTGGTAATGCTTTGCTCTGCCATTTCATAGGATATGTCAGCACCGTAGAGGTAGCTTTTTGCTTGGAAAGGAGGGAATCTGTCTAATCTAACAGCATCTTCTCCCATTGATTCCCAATACAAGCTATATGGAACGCCGCGGAATGTATCTCCCCATCTTGCATCGACAGACGCAAGTTGGTTAGCTGGGTTTTCCTCTCCTCGTACATTGGTATCACCGGTCAGCACTCGCCACCAAGTGTCTAAGTCACACGACTTTTCAACCCCACTATCTGAATTAATCCCGCAGAGTTGCGCCGTACGCGAAACCCCAAATTCAAAATTAGGGTGGGGTTTAATGGTACCGCGGAACGTCCAAAGTAATGTATCTTCCATATGACGTTCGTCATCCATCCAACCCACACCTGTAGTCATTGTCCATGGCCCTAGCCATTCTAATACTGGCACATCGAACGCTTCGGGGTTGTGGCGAGTCACATTAATCGACGCTAATGGACGTGCGTTGGTGCTCATGGTAAGTGCAGTATCCCAACCAGGGCCATACCATTGCTGCTGGTATCCTGCGCTGACTACCCAATTACCTAAAATTGCTGCAATATAAGAGCCATCTAAACGAACGTCTTCATCATCTTGCGCGTCATAAGCGTAAGTCGCCTCGACATTAAATGCCCACCAATCCCCTTGATTATTGTAGCCCGCAGTCACTTCGCCTTTTTCACGCGTTGGTGTGCCAAAGTGCTGGAAGCGCGATGCTTCTGAGGCGGCACCTGCTTCTAACTTAACATTACTACGTTGTGAATGGCTGAATGCTCGAGTGACCCGGCGCACCGCGTCGGTTTCCATTGCTGTCTTTGCTTTGCCGGAGTTGGTACGAACATCATTGATGACCCCATCCCACATCAGTGGGTAAGTGGTAATCGGCACAGTAATAACACCCGCATTGGCCAGCAATTGAAGGTCAGCTCTAAGGTGTAAGTCGGTAGGCTCAATCCAAGGTTTGGCGTAAGAAAGGGGTGAGAGCATTAGAGTAGAAAGAGCCAGTCCTCTGGCTAGATATTTAATTGGTAAGTCCATAGTCACTAACATTAATAATGAAATTGCCTTGGATAATACAGGAAGACGGTGTTGTGCAACAAGCGACCAGTTTAAGATAGTGAAGGTGGCGTGAATATTATTGGGTAAATTATCTAATATAAACTCTTCCTCACAAGCGTCTCAGCTTTGATGGGGTAATTTCAATTTTTGGATTTAAAAAGATTAAAAACGAATGTCATCTGATAGTCGTATGACGCTTTAATTCCTTAACCCCTTAACCCCTTAACCCCTTAACCCCGATGTTAATGGCGCTGGGAAGTCACCTCGCTTTTTACTTTTTTTTGATAGGGTTGTGGCTATAATGTTCGTTATTTTTCTAATCAAGTATGACAGCGATTCAATGAAAACAATGTTAAGTACGCTAGGGCTCATTACTTTGTTAAGTGGATGTGCCTCTGTTGATAAACTAGAAGTCATTGCTCCAGGAATGACACAAGATGAAGTGACGGCAGAATTGGGCCTCCCTGAACGAGTGAGCCAAAATACCAATCAGCAACAGTATCATTACACCTTACGAGAAGCACCGCATTGGTGGGCGCTGACGGGGTGTGTGGCGTTGCCTGCCGTGATCCCAACACTGGGTGTTATGTGGGCTTCTGACGGCTGCCTTGGTGAATCGAAGCAGGCGAATATCGTGATGCGCGATGGAAAAGTGATCGCTACGACTCTTGGCGAGCCGAAGTAACCGCAGTCGTATGTCGATGTTCCCGCCTAAATAGAACAGAGTAGGGATTTGCGGCAAGCCGAAAGAGTTAGTATGCCTTTTCATTTTTACCAAAAATATTATTGCGATTTATTTCAAGGACGTCCATGAATTCTACTTCTATATCATTGTGTTCAGTAACCGTAGCACTGTTCAGTGCAGGTGCATTAGCTGAGCCTATTGAACCTTTGTTTGAAACCCCAGAATATCTTAAGCACACCTGGGTGGATGATGTCTTGGATGTGTTTGGCGCAGATGGTGAGTTTGATGAGAGCAAAACCATTGATATGAGCTACCTACCTACGGCGTATTACACACCTGAGAAAAAGTTTGGCGTGGGGCTTTTGATGGTGGGTCTGTATCACACCGATGGTGCCGATAAATCGGCGCAGCCTTCTTCGCTGGTAGTAAACTCGTTTGTTTCCCAGAATAAGTCTTATGGTGTGTCGATTGAGAATATGACTTATTTTAACCAAGGCAAACAGAGTTTGCTTCTTGATGTGGATCTTCACAACGAAGCGTCGGTGTATTACGGCAAAGGTATTACTGCCGGGGATAAAGACAATAATAAACATGAGTTTGATGAGGTGTTGTACTCTTTCAAGCCAACTTGGATGACTGCACTAGGCCCCCACTATTACCTAGGGGTTGGTGGTGATATTACATATGCCAAGGCTGAAAAGCTTGAAAATGTAGTCAACGATAGCAGCTCAACACCATTTTATGAATTGCCATCAGGCACAAGCGCCGGTGTGGTGCTGTCAAGTATGTATGATTCGCGCGATTATCGTTTGAATGCGAGTGATGGTTGGTTGCTCCAGCTTGATGCAG
Source organism: Vibrio sp. 10N.247.311.51 (assembly GCF_041467855.1). Lineage (NCBI taxonomy): Bacteria > Pseudomonadati > Pseudomonadota > Gammaproteobacteria > Vibrionales > Vibrionaceae > Vibrio > Vibrio sp. 10N.247.311.51. Next base: position 184,707 of record NZ_JBFSVK010000005.1, read on the forward strand.
GCCTGTATCAGAATTTTGAAAGTGACAAAACGTATAGCCTTTATGATTTAGATGTGGCGAACTACATTAATCTTAACCCGATCCCGGGTTTGGTTGCGTGGCAGGTACAAGGCCTTTTCAGTGAAGGCGATGTGCCATGGTATGCGATGCCAGATCTTGGCGGGTCGAGTGCGATGCGAGGCTATATTAAAGGGCGCTACCGTGATGAGCATATGTTGATGGGACAGGTAGAGTACCGGCTACCGATTGTTCAGCGCCTAGGCATGGTGTTTTGGGGCGCTGCCGGAAGTGTTGCGCCTTCAGTGTCTGAACTCAATGAGGATATTCTCACCTCGGTTGGTACGGGGTTTCGTTTTCGTATCAAAGATAAAATTAACTTAAGAGCCGATGTGGGCGTTGGTCAGAATGAAACCGCCTTTTATCTTAACGTCAATGAAGTCTTTTAGGGTGTTCATATGATGAAGCTTCGCGCGGTAGGCTGTTTAGTTTTAACTGCAACTGCAACTGCAACTGCAACGCTGCTAATCAGTCCTGCTATAAAGGCGCAGCCACAGCAGCCACAAGATCCATCGCATTCACAAGCTTTATCACACCCTCAGCAGTGCGAGAGAACCGCTTACTATCAGATTTATTTAAATGGCATTCGTACGGGCTATATGCATCGAACGGAATCGTGGGAAGGAACCAACGCGACTATCACCTCACAAAGTAAGGCTAGTATTTTAGGTGTTGGTACGCAATATGATCAACAGGCAACGCTTACTTGGTCGGAAGAGAGTGACAGCTGGCTGACGACCTCTTTTCATCAAGTTGTGTCGGGCTTTAAGAGCCGAGACATGAAAGTGAGTTTTTCAGATGATGGCAATGAAACGCGGGTCGATCTCGATGGGGAAATTACTGAGTATCAAAACGACGGTGAGCCGCTTCGGGATGTTGACACGCTTTCAGTTCAGATACGCCAGTATTTGTTGGATGGGTGTAGATCGTTTTCCTTAACTCGTCAAGCCACGGATGGGCCTGAGCCTTATGATTATGAGGTTCAAGAACTGACGACAATTAAAGTCGATAAGTGGGGTGAGATAGCGGTGATTCCGGTTAAGCAGACGGGGGCAGAGCGCGTGACGTTTTGGTATGCCCCTTCGCTTGGCTACCAGTTAGTGAAAGCGCGTTATCACGGATTTTTGTTACGGGGAGGTGCAGAGCTTCAGCAGTATGAGAGTAGTTGTGCAGATTTTACGGTGAAGTAAGAAGAGTAAATTTGCGAGTTTTCGCTATGATTCTATGTTTACTAGGTACTAGTACCTAGGTTCGCGATGACTCTAAGCGAGATGCATACAAATGGCAGATCTTTTTCTATTGCCAAAAATATGCATCTTATTTCTTTTAATTAGAGTTTTTTCAGCTAGGTCGCTCTAGCTTGAAAAACTTATCGCCCTAAGCCTAAGCCTAAGCCTCCACGTCCTCTTCTTTCCTGAACGCAAATCGAACCAGAACAATCGCTACACCGAGCATGCCACCTAGTAACGTTGCTAACACACAGATAAGGGCACGCTTTGGTCCATCTTTCTCTTCTGGTGCTACTGCTGGGTCAATGGTCTTAAATACAAACTCATCGTCAACTTCGGCAAGCATTTGTGTTTTGTATTGCTCTTCAATCAAAGAGTAGAACATGTTTTGCAGTTCAGTGACTTGAGTTCGATTTATCTGTCCTTCTAAGTATTCAATCTTTGAACCGGCTTCAGAGAGCGCTTTCTCTTTCATCCATTTATTGATGTCTTTAACAATGAGCGTTACCCACTCTTGAGCAATGTAAGGAGACTTACTGACGATTGCGATAGTCACCATCCCACTTTCTTTGTCTTCTGACACGCTGAAGATATCTTTAAATGCTTTATGCGCTTCCCATAAAGTCGGTTCTAAGGTTTCAACCTCATCTTCATCAAATAACCACTCGTTAGATGTAACATCATAGAGCTCACTGTCATAAGCAACTTTATTGGAATCTTCGTTCCAGGACTCAATCGCCATTAAAGGGACTAAAAGCTCATGCTTTTGAATGAAGGCTTCAATGAACTTGCGGGATTGTAATACGGCCAATGCTTCGACTTTCGGATCCGCAGTATTACCGCCCCCAATATTTACGCCAGCAATCGCAGCTAGCCCGCCCAATGAGCCAGAAAGGCCGCCACTGCTACTTGATTGAGTCGGGGTTAGCAAGACATTCGACTTATAAGTATTGGGTTGAGAAAGCGCGAACAATACGCCCCCTACAGCAAAGACAAATGTCGTTAAGATAATGATCCATTTGCCCTGCCAGATCGCCTTGAATAGTTCTCTTAGATCAATTTCATCATCGGCCGCTTGTTGCTGCGGAAAATAGCCCGGAGGAAATGGATATTGATTTTCATTGTTTAGAGTTTGGGATTTCGACATTTTCATCATTCTATTAAGGACAACGCAATGTTGTCTAAACCTATGCCTCCCCCCCTTATTCAAAAAGGGGGAGGCATGCATGTGATACTAACTAGCTATTAAGTGTTACTACTAGTCCTTGATCGCGCTCCAAGCAACACCCAATTGATACATGATTTGAGTTGCCGAGGTGATCGTGCTCAATCCATCTAGGTAGTCCACATCAATTGGTACTATGATGGTATCACCTGGACGAAGTGACTCGCTATTACGGCTAAACCAATATGAGTTATTTGGAATCATCACAGAGCCATCAGCACGAACCACATAAACTCGGTCCGAATCTGCTTGCTTTTTGGTGCCGCCAGCTAGGTTGATATAGTCATCCACCGTCTTAGCATTGTCGAAAGTGTGAGTCGATGTAAACTGAACTTCACCAATAATAGAAACGGTCTTTTCAAATTCAGGTATGTAAAGCTTATCGCCGTTGGCTACCATTAGGTTCGCGTCTTCATCACCTTCAATAATAGCGGGTAAATCTATCACCATACGTCCCAAGGCTGGTGTTGAATTTAAACTCTGAACCAATTGCATCGCTTCTGATGGGCTAGATGAGAAACTTGCCGATGAACTGTTTTTACGTAACGTTAGGTTCGCTATTTGCGTTTCTAATTCGCGCTGCAGGTATTTCATTTCACGCTGCTCTCGGACTTTCAGCTTTTCTCTTGAAAATACCGAGCCTTGTGGGTAAGCAAATTGTGTCAAGCCTCCCGCTCGTTGTATTACTTCCTGAATCGTATCCCCTCGGTTTACTGCATAGCTGCCAGGGAACATAACTTCACCTTGTAACTCTATAACCATCTCCGATTGCCAAGAGGGCTTTTTGAATACAATCAGTCGATCTTTGGACTCTAGGCGGGAGTCAGCCGCAGGGTTACCTGCTAACAGTGCACTTAGGTCGATTCGTTGATGCTTGATAATTTCGGTTTGGTCCATACCATTGCCAGCATTAAAGCGACTCAGTTCGGCTTCGATTGTAAAGGCTGACTCTAATAAACCACCGGCAGCGGTAACAAGGTCTGCAGAACTCATCTCTTTTGCTAATGGGTACAAGCCTGGGTATTTTACGTCACCACTGATCTCTACTAATTTTACGGGAGAGCCTTCTCTTGACTGTGAACGAAGTCGTTCAATAATAGGTTCAAGTTCTCTTTCTCGATGCGATAGGCTTTTCGTATTTACAATATCTGAGATATTCGTCTGAGCGTCAGCATGTTCTTGATCATCGCCATGAATGACAGCCCCTGTTTCAGCATCAATTCGACTGTCTACTTTTGAATTTGCTTGCGACGCTTTTTCTTTTTCTTTTTCTAACTGAAGTTTCTCAATCTCTAAGTTAGCCTGATTTCGTGAACTCTTTCCAAACCAATATTCAGTGTCAATATCATTAGTCAAAACAAAGATATGGTCTCGATTCTTAAGAACAACGTCATTTTTAGAACCTGGGGATGTAATTGCTTTCCCTAGATTGAATTGAAGAACTTCCACTTCGCCGCGTGGTTCTACTTCGCGAACAATAAGTGCATAGTCAAGGTCAGCCGTAGCACTTAAATCTTTGTCAATTGAAGACACAATATCAGAGACTCTCATACCTGGTCGATATTCGTACCCCCCCTGACGTACTGCTTGACCTCGCAGGCCAACTGCATTTATTGGGTAGTCGCTTACTAGGCCTAAATGGATTTCATCGCCGTCTTTTACTTTGTAATTTTGACCAGAGGATTTTGTAAGATCTACTGTCTCCATAACAGTTCCAGATTGAGTCTTACGCTTTATGGTGACACTGCCAAGATATGCTGTTGCTTTTGTTCCACCAGCATAACTCAGAACTTTTGATAACGATGTTGGTTTCGTTAGTTCAAAGTGTGCAGGACGAAGCACTTCACCATCGACGGTAATGGTCGATTTCTTAGGTGGTATGAATAAAGTATCGCCTTTTTCTAAACGAACATCTTGACTACTGTCACCGTTAAGAAGCAGGTTGTACATATCTAATACAGCAACCACTTTGCCTTCACGCTTAAGTTGCACTTTTCTCAGTGAGCCCGTTTCTTTTACGCCACCAGCAGCAATTAAAGCTTGGGTTAGTGTTGTAACACCATTAACGTTATAAGCTCCAGGAACCGTCGCTTCCCCGGTAATATACACTTGCATCATGCGCATGTTGCCCATCGAAACTAGTACATTACCGCCAATGATACGTTCTTTGATTAACCCGACAAGCTCATCATTTACCTGACTGAATGATTTGCCAGACACACTAACAGGACCAATACGTGGTAAGGATATTTGACCGTTACGATCGACTGTAACTAAGGTGTCACCATCTTCTTTACCGAACATTTGGATACGAATTTCATCTCCAGGACCAACAACGTAGTCGTTTGGTACCGGGACACTATCGAATGTATTAAACGAGTCTGGAGTACCTTTAAATACATCATACCCGAAAGCTTGAATACCCGAAGGATCGGCAACCTTGTCTTTATTCTCTTTATTTTCAATAGGTAAAGTTGTTGTTCTTTCTGGTGTTGCAACCGGTTCTTGCGTATTTGATTGTGATGAACCCGAATTTAGGGCGCTTAAATCAAAACCATATTGACGAGCCAGTTGCTCTTGTTGAGCTTTTGGTAGTTTCTTAAATTGTTCGATTTGCGCTGACGTTGGTTGATTAGCCCAAGCAAACTGACTGAGAATAACCGATGTTGCCAACGTGGCTTTAATTAACAGCTTCATGTGATATTTAGGTTCCTTGCTAACGATACGAGTTAGTAACGATATTCATAACCAAAGACAAAATTAGGCTCATCAATGGTTTTATTTGGTGATGTGTAATCTACGTACCCGACTCCCAAGCTAAACATGCCTTGTTGGAATGGGATTTGATAATCAATTTGTGTCGCGGTCTCTGCGGTTTGCTCCGCTTGGGAGTCTCTGTAAACAACGCTTACTCGATGGTCATTCACGAGTTGAGCATAAAGAGCGACAGAAACGCTGTCACCCCAAAGTACTGAGGTCTGATCGTTCAATAGTTGTTGTTGTGCGTCAGTCCAAGTATCTCGATCTTGTTCATCGACGGTTTGACCTTCAATGACCAGAGTTAATTCTGCACCCCAATAATGAGCTTGTCCTTCCCAACCGTAAGTGATTGCGGACGTGTTTTCTCCTAGCTCAATCTCTTGCCAGTTAGCATAGATAGCATGTGATAAATTTTGTAATTTCGGTAGGGTAAGACGACCATCGACACCATAACTGTTCAATGCATCATCTTGCTTGTCTGCATCCGATAATTGATAGTTAAGCCCAAGCTCAAAAGCGCGCAGTGGTTTTGCTGATAAGCGATTTAACCAAAGGTAGTTGCTCTCTTGGTCTATGTAGTTGACAGCAGAATCAAAGTTCCAGAAACCTATTACAGGGGCTTTGTCTCCAACCCAAGAAAATTGAAGGGTTGGGGAGGTTTCACCAAAGCTACCTTGTTGTAAATTATGTTGCCAAGTTGGCCCCCACCATCGCTCTAAATAGCCGATAGTGAATAAAGCCGCCCCAGAATTTAACGTGAGATGGGAGCCTTTAAAATTCGCTTGAGTGTCGTAATCAGACTCTGTACCTGATTGACCTGCACTTGGCTCAATACTGTCGGCATAGTTGATGTTCAAACGAAAGGAGAAATCATCTTCCATATGATCATAACTCGAGTAGACACCCCAGTGATCTGTTCCAACAGAGCCAAATCCAAGGTGTGCTTCAGGGCTTGATTGATACACAGCCTTGGCCATGACATTGCCGCGAGCAAACTGAGCGTTGCTCATAGCATGTCGTAAATGCTGAACAGCAAAACGAGTATTGTCTGGAGTGTGCTTTTGTTTTATTTGATCACCCACAGTATTCCAACGAAGTGGGTAACTGCTAATTGGCGCCTGTAACAATAAGTTGTCTGAGAGTTTGTGTAGTGATGCTCTTAAAAATGGGTCTTGGGTCTCAATCCATGGAGAAGCAAAAACACAAGGGGACATTAATACTGAAAAGGGGATTAAGACATGGGTACATACAGCACGATGGTGTATTCGTCCCTTAAAGAATTTTTCTTTCATTTCGATGTCCGGAGTTAGCCTACTATATTAGCGATAAAAGCAGCAAACGCTATTCAGAGCGTACACGCTACCGCCCTTAGGTTTGGCTCCTACAGGCAATCTAAATGTGAATACTATTACTTTTTGGCTAGTAATTCTACTGACGAGGGACGTTGGTGTCACGCTTAAATACAAATGTGTGCCTTTTTAATCGGTATGCATCTAATTGTCATTGCCAGCCCGTTTGTTAAGTGAACATTTCTAAGTATGGTTACTTAAGTATTGATGTTCATCTATACTCAACTGAGTGCTCTTTTGGCCGCCATTTAATCTGATCTAACTTCAATGTATTCTGGATACTAGCTTCTCCTAAAGTGATGCTTTTTTTCATGTCCGGCCTCCCTACCTGCGCCCTTTCTTGATCTTCCACTACAGTTTTGACTGTAAACTGTAGTAAAATTACGCTAATTTGTTTTTATACCGATTTATTTTGAATTGAACGAGGTCAGTCCTATGTCAGCTAAGAAGCCAATGGCTCTAGTGATCCTTGACGGTTACGGTTACCGTGAAGACAACCAAGACAACGCTATCGCGAACGCTAAGACTCCAGTTTTAGACGGTCTTATTGCTAACCAACCTAACACGCTAATCTCGGCTTCTGGCTTAGATGTAGGCCTACCTGATGGCCAAATGGGTAACTCTGAAGTGGGTCACACCAACATTGGTGCGGGTCGCGTGGTATACCAAGATCTTACTCGTATTACTAAGTCAATTTCAGATGGTGAGTTCGGCCAAACTGAAACGCTAGTGAACGCTATCGATAAAGCGGTGAAAGCTGAGAAAGCGGTTCACATCATGGGCCTTATGTCTCCAGGTGGCGTTCACTCTCATGAAGATCACATCTACGCAGCTGTTGAAATGGCAGCAGAACGTGGCGCAGAGAAAATCTACCTACACGCTTTCCTAGACGGCCGTGATACACCGCCACGTAGCGCAGAAAACACACTGGCACGCTTCCAAGCGTTGTTCGCTAAGCTAGGTAAAGGCCGTGTGGCTTCGCTTATTGGTCGTTACTACGCAATGGACCGTGATAACAACTGGGATCGCGTTCAAGAATCTTACGACCTACTGACTCAAGCAAAAGCTGAGTTCACATTCGACACTGCTGTGGCTGGTCTAGAAGCAGCTTACGCTCGTGACGAAAACGATGAGTTCGTTAAAGCGACTGAAATTAAAGCGGAAGGCGAAGAGTCTGCCGCTATCGTTGATGGTGATGCGGTTATCTTCATGAACTACCGTGCTGACCGTGCTCGTGAAATTACACGCGCATTCGTGCCTGATTTCGACGGCTTTGCTCGTAACGTATTCCCAGCGATCGATTTCGTGATGCTGACTCAATACGCAGCAGACATCCCACTGCTATGTGCATTTCCACCGGCTTCTCTAGAGAACACCTACGGTGAATGGTTATCGAAAGAAGGCAAAACGCAACTACGTATCTCTGAAACAGAGAAATACGCACACGTGACGTTCTTCTTCAACGGCGGTAAAGAAGACGAGTTTGAAGGCGAAGAGCGTCAGCTTGTTGCTTCTCCAAAAGTGGCGACTTACGACCTACAGCCAGAAATGAGCGCACCAGAGCTAACTGAAAAGCTTGTTGCAGCAATCAAAGGCGGCAAATACGACGCTATCGTTTGTAACTTCCCTAACTGTGACATGGTTGGCCACACTGGCGTTTACGATGCAGCGGTTAAAGCGGTAGAGTCGCTAGACGAATGTCTTGGCAAAGTGGTTGAAGCAATCAAAGAAGCCGATGGCCAACTGCTTATCACAGCAGACCATGGTAACGCAGAAATGATGGTTAACCCAGAAACGGGCGGCATCCACACGGCGCACACTAACCTACCAGTGCCACTTATCTACGTGGGCAGCAAAGACGTTGAGTTCAAAGAGGGCGGTAAGCTGTCTGACCTAGCACCAACGATGCTTTCTCTGTCTGGTATTGCAATTCCGGCTGAAATGTCAGGTGATGTGATCGTTAAGTAGTCAGTAGTTAAATAGTTGTTTGGCTCAGCGGTTCACTGAGCTTTAACGATTTTGAAAGCCCGCACTTCAAAGTGCGGGCTTTTTTATAGATGTGAGATACGAGTAAGCGAGATGAGAAGAGCTTAAGAACGGATGCGTGATGTGAGATACGGGTAAACGAGTAGCGAAGAGCTTTAAAGACAGGAATTGGGTGAGAAAAATATGCAGGGGAGAACAGAAGGGCACGACCTTAAATAAAAGACGAAAAGAACGGCCTTGATGAATATCGAAAGAGTGACATTGCTCGAATGATTAGATAGCTTAAGGTTCATACTATACTTGTCTTTGACCTTATCACTAGGCCGTTTATATGAACTCAAACCGTTTGAAGCAACGACTGCAAAACTCAATGAAAGCGCAGCAAAGCCCATATTGACACTGATGGGATTAAACTCAAATAATCGAGCGTATGTTTATTAGCGTGCCGATGGTGTTGATTATTGATACATAATACCAAGCGTTGTAAATAATTGCGCATCCTAGCTGGTTAAAACGCTCGATAACTGCGTTACAATTTGTGATTGCTTGCCCTAAAGCCGCTCCCTATTCAAAACATCCCCTAAATTCGAGTTCAATTAACCAATAATTAAGCTGAGCAATGTATTCGAGGTGTTGTGATTTAAAGGAAAATCAGTTTCGGAAAAACCTTGGATGCAGGCGATAAATTCTGTAGTTGGCTCTCATTGAACGTGTACAGTAAAGCATCGTGAAATCTTAAAGGCTCGTTAGTTGCCCATCTAGCGCGCTGGTGCTAACGTTTGTATGTGCAGTGCTTTTCAAGGAACTACTCATGGATGCTAGAGTCCAATTTCGTGTTGATGACGAAACAAAACGCCTAGCTCAGCAATTGGCTGAGAGCCAAGGTCGCACTCTTAGTGATGCTTGCCGTGAACTGACAGAACAAATGGCAGAGCATCAAAGAAAGGCATTATCTCATGATGCTTGGTTAACAGAACAAGTAAAACTTGCTTTTGAAAAGTATGACTCTGGTAAAGCGGTGTTTATTGACAATGATTCCGCCAAATCTCGAATGGAAGCCCGTAAAGCGAGGGTTCGTAGCCGAGGTCAACAATGATTTTATGGGAAGAAGAGTCCCTTAATGATCGAGTGAAGATCTTTGAATTCCTCTACGACTTTAATCCAAAGGTAGCTGAAAGAACCGAAAATATTATTGAAGCCAAAGTCGAAAACTTGCTTGAGCAACCTTTAATGGGAGCGCAACGTGAAGGCGCTCGAGGCAGACTACTCATTATTTCTGAAGTTTCGATGATTGTTTTATATTGGGTTGAAGGTTCAATTATCCGTATTATGCGCGCTCTACATCAGAAGCAAAAATTCCCTACAGACTAATGTGATGTGAAAAATACAGGACACCCAAGTATTTGACGGTCTCTAAATCGGTACCTAGGCTTACTTTATCAATTTAGATTTCGGTCACTGGTGGTCAGGTGACTCAAGCATGTTCAACTCAAGTTTCCCTTCAAGATACGGCGTACTATCATGGAAAGCGATTGGCTTATGCCGAGAGGCGCTTTTGTGGCTTTTGCTTTAGCTTCCATTCCCAAACTTGCTATACTTCCATCTGTATTTAATCATGTCAGATTATTCATCAGTCCGTTAAAATCATGGAGGTGGGATGAAGGAGCAAGTTAAAAAACTCATTGAAGAGATCAATAGAATTCACAAAGAGTTTTCAGAGTCTTGCTTTGAGCAGGGGATGTTTGAGCAAGTGAAGCTATCTAGGACAATCTCGAACGTCCCTGCCTCTCATATCTATAAATACCGCTTAGTGCTTCATGAAAGTATCAATGACTATCTCATGACCTCCCATATTGAGTTGAAATACTTTTATCGAGTAAAAACAAGAGAAAGTATCGACGATAAAATTGCGCGTTATAGTGAGCGCGACAATCAGTATCCGGTGAACAATTGGCTCAATGATATTTTTGGGGCAAGGATTATATTAACCAAGTCCGAGATCGCAGAAGTGATGGAAGAGCTGGATAACTGGCAAGATGAACTTGGTTTGAAAAACTGGTATTTGCGCGATAAGGAAGGCTATAAAGGACTTCACATCTATTTTAAAAATAGAAGTAACTTTTACTTTCCGTGGGAACTTCAAATTTGGGATAAAGAAGATTTGAGGTCGAATATCGAAAACCATGAGAAGTTTAAGCGAAGCTTTATTTAAGGTTCATCACGGATACACGACAACAGCCATGTGTTGTAAGCATCTTTAAATCGACTTATTCAATCCTTTCAATAAACGTCGTAACCTTTAACTTTGCTCGTTAAAGGTACTCGTAAATGTCTCAGCATCGATCTCAACAAGAATGGCTGGGCATGCTCTCTTCATGTGCCTCCTCAGTGGTTCGGTCTTCTATTGAAGGAGCTTGCTGTTGTATGAAAATGTTCCTTGATACCTCTGCTATCTATCTTCACAAAGCCCCTTTCATGTGGACTTGGTGGTGAAAGCGAAGGTGAGCTCACCGGAGCTATTGGCGTATATCGAGCGTTATATGCCAGTAATCAGAAAGTCAATAGCAGCAATGATTTCGTTTCTAAATGTACTCAATTCATTGACTGGATCACGCAAGATCTTAGTCGGCACACTTGCCATTTGGTGAGTGAGGATCACGAAGTCACCTTCATCAATATGGATTACTGGGCATAGGTGAGTAGGGGCTTTCTTTTCCAACATTTCAACTGGTGTTAATGGGATCACCAGTCGGGTATTTAGCGTATCAAGCATTTCACTTTGAACATCAACAAAGTATGGATAAGCGGTAGCAGTGTTTTTATCGTTATTTTGGTAGAGTGAAAACTGTGACATTAGAATATTCTGTAAGAATCGGAAAACAGACTGTGGTTTTCGGCTAGTTCGTTGCAAGCACTGATAGCATCTGCATTCTGCTCCAACCACTCAGTTTTACGGCGTTGGCTAACTTCTTTTTCAAGCGCTTTTTCCATTGTTGCTGAGAGGTTTATATTCAGGCGCTTAGCTTCAGCGAGTAATTCGCTATTTAAGCTTAAGTTTGCAGCTTTTTTAGGCGCTTGCGTGCTATATGCGTTTCTCATGATAATTACCTATGCGTATTTAAGGTGCGCATTAAGTATAGGTACATGAAAGGCATATAACAAGCGGGTATGAATCACATGGCTACTGTTTGTAGTGGCATAGTTAATTTGGCCACCTGATTAAGAGGTGATGTATGATCATCTCGAGACTAAAACAGGTGACATTATGACTAAGCGTGAAAGACGCACTTTCTGAGTTTAAACTTGAATGAAAAATACGTGACACCCATGTTATCGGTATTCCCGTGTTATCAGGAGCGCTAGTCTTGCCACTGCCAAGGCACTTGCCTGTACTGATATCGGTTGAGCTGAAACGACACCGCTTTCTTGATGGTCGTGTAGCTGTAACACTGCCTGTTATGCGGCTTATCGATAATGACGGTCTTCTCGCCATAACAAATATCACTGCGTGGATCTTGGCAATGTTCATACAAAGCAAAAGATAACGCTTGGCACCATTGAAGGTGTTTTTCCCACACCATCGATCTATCCAAATGCCCATCCGTTTGTTTAAGTGCGCAGTAGTACTTCGCTAAAGTCAGCCCAGGGGACTGAGCGTGTAATCGAACATCGTGAAACATAACCATGCCCGAGGTCATCATACTGTCGGCGTACTTATTGAGTACCAATTGCAACGTTGGATCTTCCATAAAACGCTCATAACATTGCTTGGCTATCGCTTCTAAACGGCCTTGTTCGTTCAATGAACTTAACGCCATTTCTTGTTTGTTGCCGATGAGTGTATAAACCGAAGGCAGTTCAGAGCCTAATGCAAAGGCGTACAGTTGATCATTATCCATTAGGTTTTGATGGAAGTATTGAGCGCGGTTAAAGGTCAGTATCATCATGCCGCACCTCCTAACATCATGTCGTTAAACGCGTTCCCGTCTTGTCTGGAAGCATTGGCGACATAAGGGGCGTAGACCTCAAACAGTAGCTTGGTGTCGCTGTGTCCGAGTTTGTGTGAGATATAGAGCGGATTCTCATGCGCGGCAATGTGCAGTACCGCAGCCGTATGGCGCGTTTCGTAAGCGCGACGTGGTTTCAGGCCTGCTTTTTTCAACGTTGGGTGCCAAACATGCTTGCTGATGTAATGCGTATCTAACCCTTGTCCTGTTTTAGAGGGAAACACAAATGGACTGCACTCATCTCTCATTTCCCACTGACGTTTTAGCGCTGCGAACAAGGTGTCGCACATCTGCAAATCACGACGTGACTTCGGCGTCTTCACATCACAAATCTCTCCATTCACATAATTTTGTCTCACGCGAATCAAGCGATGGTCAAAATCAATGTGCTCCCAATACAGGCCATGCACTTCACAACTTCGCATGCCCGTCCAAAATCGCAGTAAAAAATAATCATGCCATTGCGTATCACAGCATTCTAAGAAAGTACGGACTTCATCCATGGTCAGCGGTTTCGAATCTGCTTTTTCCTCTTTCAGGGATTTGTAGCGTCGAAATGGGTAATCAAAGTGATGCTCTTCGGCGGCGAGGCTCAGAATGGCAATCAGCGGCCATAAAATATTATTGATGCGCTTGTTGGTGAGTTGTCGCTCGCCATTAGCCTTACGAGCTTCTTGCAGCGTCTGACGAAAAAATTCCACTTGAGAGAGCGACACTTCAGAGACTAAGGTATTGCCAAAGTGCGGAATGAGGTAGTGCTCAAGGGTGTTTTTTACCACGCCTTTATAACTCGCTTTCCAATTGCCTTTTTGACGCTCATACCACTGATTCGCAAAGTCATTGAAAAAAGGATACAGGTGGTCGGGGTACTTCTCGCGCTGTAAGCGTTCAAACAAGGCCACTTTTTTACTGTGTGGAAAGTAATCACGGTATTGAAACGTGCCAAGGTCAATCTCGGCGTTCATTTGTTTGAGTGTGGCTTGAGCAAGCTTGATATTTTTGGGCGTGGCCATTTGCTGGGTGCCTTCGCGAAAGCGTTGGCCGTACAAATGAAGATCGAACTGAATACGCCCATTAGGACGGATGCGAAGATGAGCCATAGCGGCCTCCATGGATATCAGATCTTAAATAGATCTGTCCCTCACCAATGGAATTCGCTAGAATCGAGCCATCGGCTGGGTTGCGTTAAAGGTGTCGCAGCCGGTACGGGATAGGGAGGTTGCCGCCTTCCTATCCCAACTGCATATTGTGTGTGGCGGTGTGACGCAAGGTCATCATCTGCCAACGTATTTCACGGTACCTTCCGAATCTCAAAACGTGTCTTCACGCCCATTTCTTCCGATAGCCTATAAAACGTTCAATATTGACTCTAGTCGTTTACTGGATCGATGTCCAGTGCTTTTGATGGTTTTTTCATCAAAGATGACGGTTCATTGGTGCGCCGCTGATGTGTCATTAAACCCAAACCTGTCAGCTTGTTCTCCGCCTTTGTGGAATTGCATCAGAGTTCACTGTAGTTTGTATCACTCTGTCTCGTTACTGTTTAATAGAGAAATGAGCAAACTCGGCGATGAGGGAATTACCCCCGTTTTCATACCAAAAGGTTTGAATACTTTGTTTAGAACCTCGGTGTTGTAGCTACCTCTATCATTCTCAATATCTGAGAGTGTTTTTCTTGAGACATCGACGAGTTTTGCAAAAACATCCTGTTTTAGGCCTAGTATGTTCACTCGCAGTGTTCTAAGGGCTTGGCCTTGTGTGAGCCCACCAAGCAAGAGTTGTTTGATAATATCGTCCATAGCCGTTTTACGATCAGATGCCCTGATCGCTTTTGAGTTCTTAGATACCTTCTGTTTTACTTGAGTATTTGGTTGTAATTTACTCTTTCCCGAGTGTGTTGGTTGATGGGAAGCTATTGACTTTGGCTGTTCTCGGCTTGCTCTTAGGCGAGCTACGGTCTCATATACAGTCTCTTTATTTGATCGGCTACTCTTACTCATGCTAGCCCCCATTTTGTCAATTTTTCAGATATATGATTAAACCCAATTGCTGGCATCTCCAAGATTTGTTTTGGTACACCTTGTTCTTCCAGTCTCTTTTTAAGGTCAAGGCATTTAGCGGCTGTATCTCTTAGTTCTTCAAGAAGGACGGCTGTTGGTACTAGATCTGACAGGGATTCAGCTATTCCTATAAAATCATAGGTTCCGCCGACTTCGAGTGGTGCTTGCCATTTTGTGCTTCTTGGAATGCCCTCGGGATCGGCTTTCATTGGTGCAAAGTCGTATATAGGAGCCAGCTTAATAAAACCGTCTCCTCTCAGGAAGGAAGTATTTCTTCCGTGGTTGTCACTATTCCCAAACAAGATATTGAGTAAATCTCGCTTTACCCACTCAACGACGAACTCCTGGGGGTCGAAAGCATACCCTTGATGTTGAACCATGTGGCTTTGGGTCATCTTTTCTATGAGGCTTCTGATAGTGGCTTCGTGGTTGAGAGTGACTCCTGCACCTTTATTTAGCATGGAGTATACGGATTCCATACCGAATTTTTCCACCTGTTCCTTATTGATTTGAATATCAAATCTAGGTAGCCATAACGAAGGGTAATTAAGACCTTCTTCTAAGCGCATGCCTTGTATTGGAATCGTATCAAAACCCATTTCAGTAAGTGCATGATAGTAATAGAACTCAGCTCTTAGAATATTACAGTCGACGGTGCTTCTCGAACCTCTGGGGTATTTTACCAGGTAGTGTAAATCGTGATTGCTAGGGTCATCTTGATAGGGATCTATCCATATTTTTTCGTCGCCAGTGTGAGGGGTTATCTCGCTACGTAGGAGTAATTTAGGGGCCTCTCCTCCCGCGCCCGTCGCTCCACCTGCCGCTGCGCCTCTTTGCTGTGCATAGTCGAGGAAATCACCCGCTCGGTTCTTAACATCCTCAACAGAGAAATAGAGGTTGTCTGATATTTCGTAACGCTCAGGAAGAGACTCTTTCACCCGTAAATTGCCGATAGGCGACATCGTCCCAAACTTAAGTAAAACAAAGTCTTGTTCATCGAAGCTTAGATCCTCAATATCTAAGTGCTTGACCCAGTACCTTCTACTAGCACCACTTGGCATTATGTCGTCTAGGAATCTTAACCAACCAGGTTTTCCCATATCATCAAAGAAAAAAGAAACAGGGTGATTGATCGAAACTGCATGCAAATCGTCTTTATCATGATGATAGAGAGCATAATCACTGAGATAATTGAGTTCAGAAATTTGGAAGTTATGCTGAGCACTCTTAGGGAATGAGATGAGAGCAACATCGAGCCATTCACCTTTGATAAAAGCTTGTACTGTTAATTCTTCCATTGGCTGCACCTCACTTGTGTTTTATGTGTAAAATAATACGCAATAATGCTGTTTTTTTCAAATTGTGAGTAAATAGATACTCATGAATAGGCGAGGTGGCACAACTGTCTCACAAGACTGCACAATCAAGAAAGCAGCCTTGCTGGCTTGACCGTGAGTCTAACTTTCGTTGACAAAAACCACGCTGTGATTGTTGAGACGTTGAAATCCAATATGATGAAAAACCGCAAACTGGCGAAACACATAGCGGATGCCTCGTGGCACAGCTTTGTCGTTAAATTGGAGTACAAGCTGCAAAGAAAAAGGTAAGCACTTAGTGAAGCTGCGTAAGTCTCGATACTATCGAGCAATGGCTAACGAAAGAAGCATCGCCCGATAGGCGGTGAGCAGTCACAAAAAGTATTTTAAATTCTTAAGCGCTTAGAGCTCGTGATGTGAGACAGAGTTTCCGGATGACGCTGAACCAATTTTAGAAGAGTTACCGCTTGTCCATTTGGTGCGCTACGCCCTTGTTCCCAGTTTTCTAGTGTACGAGATGATGTATGCAGCAAACGCGCAAACACACCACGCGACATATTAAACTGTTCACGAATACTCACGATTTCATCAGGTGAAATATCTAGTTCGCGGATATCTTTAACATGATGAGTTTTAAGAGTTAGTTTGCCCTTGGAATACTCTTGAGCCTCAATAAGAGCTGAACTTAACTCTGTAAATAGATCACGATTGCTCATTACGCCACGCCTCCATAAAAAAGCCTTTAGTTGTTTCTTTTGGTCTGCGGTTAAATCGGACATTTCATTCTTGCCATAAATTGTCAGTAAGTAGAACCGACGCTTTTCATCGAGGAAGTAATAGATAATACGAGACCCGCCACGCTTGCCCTTACTTGCAACTCGAATCTTTCGCAAACCACCTGTACCCTGAATCACGTCCCCCTGTTTTGGATTAGACATTAACTCAGCTTGAAAAAGCCTAAACTCATCATCACTTAGATATTCATTACGATACTTTTCAAATATGGTTGATTCGAAAAATATACTTTTCATTCGCAAAATATACGCAAGTAACGTACAGATGGCGAAGCTATACGTGATTAACGTAGTTGTGACTTTTAAGGAAATGGATCTGATCTTAGACATGTTGATTGTAGAATCACTACTTATCGGCATCGGTCTTGTTATCAAGCCTTCCCTACGCGACGTCTGAGCACTTACTGACTCTCATTAATGGCATTACACGTCATCAAATCCAAACAGATCGTTTTGTTCAGGCTTATCACTTGAGAGCTGTGAGATATCGATGATCCGTTTTAGCTCAGGCAAGAGTGGCAAAGCACGCTCCAAAGGCACACTGTAATAAGGGTGCTTCCCATCTTCGTCATTGTGAAACCCCAATTTGAGTTCACCTTGCGCGCTGCGCAGCACCGTCATCTTGACTTGATCAGCCGATGTGATGTCTTTGATACGTACATTTGATAAGGCGTTGAGGTTGACGCTATACAGTTGTTCTTGTGAAGTAATGATACTCTTGGTCGTGAGTGCCATTAAGGCGCCAACTTTGGGTGCTAAGCTCGCGAAATACATACTCTCAGGGGTGAGGTAAAGTAAGGCTTGGTTGGTTTTTTTAATCTCTTCGATTTTTTGAAAATTGTCCCTTTCGGCTTTAAATTCATGAACATCAATCACCACTTTGGCTTCTAACTCAAAGTGTTGCTGCTGTCTTTCTCGGTAGGCGCGCAATGGCGCCAGGGAGTGGCAATACACCTGCTCTCCATCGCTAAACATCGCTTGCTCATCATCGATATAGACAGACAAGGTCTCGCTTTGTGTTGTTTGCGCGATCGATTCCAGTGAGTGCTTGGCCTCTGGAGTCAGGGCCATATCGATGTCGATGTTCATACCCTTAGGAAGCGCGAAAGGAATGATGTCGTTGTCTCGCTCGATTTGAACGCGGTTGCTGTCTTTGTTGACCTCAAACACTGAGAAAGGGGTGCAGGTATTGGCCAGTTGACATATCGCCAGCGCTTGCTTGGTCTCAATCATTTGCTTGGGGTGCGTCATGACGCTATCAAAGAAGGCTAGATGATGTTCACAAGCGGGCTGAGCGAGGGCGTAGCGAAAGGAGTTCAGTTCGGTTCGCCCTTCCAGCACGATGCCGTCTTGTTGGTTGTCATGACGGAGCTGCAATGAAATCGTTTCTTTTTGGTCGATATGATTGGTTTGGCACAGCCATAGGTTGGCAAAAGCGGTGGCGCTAAACGAGAAAGCGGCGTTGTCCAATGTGCAATCCGACGCTCTGTCCAACGTGGTCATGATGAGCTTCTCCGTCGCGCCGCCAATGAGGTGAAGCGATTTATCAGTGACAATGAAGGTGACAAAGGGGTGCTCGCTGCCTTTTTTGATGCCGCTAACTAGCTCGGTAATGCGTGCGTGTACTT
The DNA here is from genome assembly GCF_041467855.1 of Vibrio sp. 10N.247.311.51. Taxonomy (NCBI): domain Bacteria; kingdom Pseudomonadati; phylum Pseudomonadota; class Gammaproteobacteria; order Vibrionales; family Vibrionaceae; genus Vibrio; species Vibrio sp. 10N.247.311.51. The sequence goes on from NZ_JBFSVK010000005.1 coordinate 203,118, forward strand.
CTGGTTGAAAGTTCAGTGTGTTCATAATGTGTGTCCTTTTGGCTGTGAGGCGTTAAGTATCATGGTGTTCCACCATGTTTGAAATTGCTCTAGAAGAAGTGGATCGGTGACCTCTAACCCCAACGCTATCTTGAGTTGAGTGCGACCGGTGGGGATGATGATTTTATTCGCGGTGTCTTTGGCTGTGAGTAAAGCCGCCTGTATAAAGTCCCATTTATTACTGTCGAGACGTTTTCGGTTTTGATGCAGCGTGATATGACAATGGTATTTGAGCGGTGATTGCTTGAGGGTGTGAAGCGCTTTTTCCACCTTTTGGTTGCATGGGCTAAGAAAGTACAATTGCTTGCCGTTGTTCATTCCCTCGTCATCGCTTTGCGGCGGTTTTTCTTCGAGGTGTAGTTCGCCAAGGGGACGTAGGGCGGTTCGTGCGGCTTTATTCCATTCAATGCCTTGGTATTGCCCAAAGGCGCGCCATGCGTCACTCACCATGGAAAAAGCCAAAGGCGTTTCTTTTAAGCGTTTGATTTGTTCTCGAGTTTCCCACTGAAAACGATAAGGGCGGGTTTGGGTTCCACTTGAGACGCCTTTTGTCCAAAGTCCAATCCACTCGTTGTCGTTTGACTCCGCCTCTTGAAGCTGTTCTTTATCACCATTTGGTTTGCGCTTGCTGCCCAAACGTTGGCTCAGAGCCTCCGTCAGCTGTGCATGAGTAAAGCTCGGCAGGTGGCGCTGCTTTTCAGAGGATGAAAGCTGGGCGTATTGAAGGCTAAGCCTCATCAGAAGACGAGTGATGTCATTGGAACCTGGTTTCATTCCCCAGAGGTATCTCAGCTCGGCATGTGTGTATTCTCGCTGTTGAGGGAGAAAGGCAGGCGCGACCCATTCCATGCCATGCAGGTAATGCAGTCGGGTTGTCGCATAGTGTTGATGGCCCAGCATTCGACCGATTTCATCAAACAGCAGCATATTGTTTAACTCTGAAAATGAACGCCCTTGCAACCAGTATTGAAATCGTTGCTCTACAACGGATGTTGAGAAGAGAGACGCGGTGACGGGTTGATGCGTTTTATGCCAAGCCTTTGGCGCCGCACCGTTAGCAAGGCAAAGTGCTTGTTGATAGAGCAGCTTGGCGCCGCTGTGGCGAAGGTGATGAAAGCGCGCTTTTTTACCGTGTAATTGTTTGAGCACTTTCGTGATAGGCAAAAGGTAGTGGCGCGCTCGTAAATGGATGGACTCGTCTTCAAAGCCAATGAATGGCTCGCTAGGAGGGCGGTTGGCTTTGAACGCCAGTAACAACCGTATTAATTTGGCGCCGATTTCGGGCATCACAACCTGAACCGTGCGCGCGTCTCCGCTTTTTGTTTTGCCTTCCTCGGTATTGGTAATGTAGATCGCAAATAACTGACCTTTTTCGTGGGTGCATCGAATATCTTGAAGGCGCAGGCGTAAGAGTTCCCCGCGTCGAAGGGCGCCGTAATAACTCAATAACGCGCTGACACTCGCAAATAACGCCTGCATCGGGGACAGGCTGTGCGTTAATAACTGAGTGACCAGGTGGTGCACCTCTTCAGCGCTAAGAGAAAGGGCATCAATTTTTAGGCTTTGGGTCGGTTTGATGAAGGTCGAGAGATCTAAGTGCTCAGTGATGGGTTGCTGAGTAAGAAAACGGAAGAATTGATACAGAGTCCATTTTTCCATTGTCTCGTCTTGGATGAGGCGGTATCGATCTTTGGCCCATTGTTGCAGGGCTTCCCTGTCATTGGCGATCGAGAGAGGGAGTGGGGTCGTCGACAGTTCATTTTTAAAACTGGTGTAGCGCAGCAAGGTGGCGGGGCTGAGGGTGTTTTTTTTCACGCCGCCAAATTGCTTCAGCTCTTGCACATAATCAAACAATAAGCGGGGCAACAGGTTGTCGGCTTGCCACTCGGGCTGAGTGGGCGCAGCTTGTTGGGGCGTATTGAGCGACTTGATGAGCATGGCGTGAGGCCAGCGATGAAACGGAGTCTCTTGGTTCGCATCTTTGGGTTTTATCTTTGCAAACGATGGCGGCTGATAAATATCTTGCGCTTTGGCTACGCGCGATGAGGCCGCCTCTTGTGGTAACGCACTTACATGGCGCATGGGATCAGAGAAATCTTTTAATATTTCAGGGGGGATGGCGAAGCGATGGAGCCATAAGGTTTGGACAGATTGTTGCCATTGATGAGGGGTAAGCGCTTTGCGCTGCGCAGAGGGATAAAAATCATCGAGTGAGTTGAGCAATCGGTTAAGTGTCACTCTTGGGTTGCCCGGCTCTTGCCGGCACTGCCAGTCATAGAAGGCGCGGGCAGCAAGCGGTGATACGGCGTAGCGCGTAAAACTGACGGGTTCGGTATCATCAAAATACGACAGGTTAACAGGGTGCGTGATGGTTAGGGTGAGTTGATCGCCAATGCGCTCCAGCGGGGTGGGATCATTGAGTCTTTCACACCAAGCGTTGAGCGGCAGAGGCGCCACTTCTCTCATCAAGGTCAACACGGTCCACGCCAAGTTTGGGGTTCCTCTTTGCTTGATACGGTGCTGGCTCTCTTGTTGGTAGTGCATAGAGATAGCATGAGCCCTTGCACTTTGTTGATACAGCGAGACCAACCACAAGTGTTCATGATCGTTAAATTGTTGCACCTTTACCGGTGGTAAGACCCAGCCACACACCTGGTTTAGGTAATAAAGCGTCTCATCACGCGCCCGTTTTAAGGCTCTTTGCCGGCCTGTTGGGATACCTGAAATGGCTCGGTTTATCGAGGCCATTTGTGACTCGGTCAATTGGCGTTCATGCTCACTTTCTTGGCCCCTCTCTTGAAAAAGCAGCGTTAAGAAGGCCTCGAAGGCGTCAACTTCAGCGCACGCTATCGACTGCTGTTGATAGAAGTGATGGATGTGTTTTGCGGTGTGGCTTTGACGGTTCATAAGGCACGGTCCTTTTTTGAAGGGTAGGGCGTAAGGGCAGAGAGCTGCAGCCGCGATGGCCAGTGGTTCAAATGCGCAATCAATGTTTGGTTGCAAGCTTGAAAAGCATAAGCGCTGCCGAGGTGTTCACCCAGTTCGCTGTGGCCCATCAGTACATCAATTTGTTGGGTGGTTAAGCGTGGGTGAGTGGCCATTAAGGCGTGTTGGGCAAAGCTGTGACGAAGCTGGTAAGGGACGACTTTTTCTTCGGGGGCCCCCAGCCTTTGTTGAAAGCAATGCTGCCACTGTGCATGCATAAACAACCTCAAGGTTTTTGCGGTGAGGGGGACGGCGACGTTGTTCTCATCAATCAAGTACCATAGGGGCCCCATGGCAGAAGCGTCATTGGGCGCTAACGTTTGGAGCACGCGCGCTTGAAGTTTAAGGTAAGACTCAATCGCTTGTCGTAAGTAGTTCGGAATATCGATAAGGCGGTAGCGTCCCTTGTCTTTGATAAGGGCGCGTTGTAAATCAAAGCAGGCTTCCCGCTCTATCGAGATGTGGTGAGTAGGACGAGCGCCGGTAAGAAGGACAAATAACAACGCCAGCTCGTAGGTGCGCGCGTTGTAATACTCACGAAGCGCGTCTTGGGAGGCGTTTCTTTCTGGCACCGTTGCCAGTTGTTGGCGAAGGTGACCAAAGAAGAGACTCAGCTTGGGAATCGGGATCGCGCGCGTAGAGCCAATGGAAATGGGCGGTATTGGAATATAGGTTCGAGCGCCCTCGGTCAGTTCGAGAGTGAACGCCACGATCGCGCCTGCTTTTTTCAGGTAAGGGGGACGCTCGTTAAGCGTTGTAAAGACGGGAATAAGTGCGCCAGTGGTGGGAAGCCTGACATCACAAAAGGGTTTAATATGACGCTGGTTTATTTGGGGAATGAGTCTCTGCAAATAGCGGTTGTGCGCACAAAAAATCTCATAGCGAATTTGATCGCAGTTCAGCATTTGGTAACTCAGTGCACTGTGATGGTGGACTTTCTTGGCTGTGATGAGTTTTTGAGCTGGAAGTGAGAGATAAGGATCGCAATGTGCCATTCGCTCGATGTAGGAATACAAGAGGTCTTTTCGCAGCACAAGTTGGCTTCTCAGCGCCTCCGGCGTGCGTAGCTTTCTCTTTTTTAATCGCCAAAAGAGCTGTTTCTTTTGCATTTTAGTGAGGCGAAGCTCCGTGTCATGATGAGTGAGCCAATAGCTAAAGACGGCATTGAGCGCGTCTGGCATGGGTTGCCATAAATACACGGTTTCCTTTGCTAGGGCGCAAGGTATGGCATATTCGACCCATGAAACGCCACCTTCACGCACTCGGCGAAGGTGATGAAGTGCACAATCGACTCGCCCTGAGACCAACACCAGATCGGGAATATCCTGTTCTCTTTCGATGCCAGACAGATGGCCTGCGATCCATAAATACAGGAAGTAAATGTGATAAAGGTTGAGGGGCGTCGTGGGTTCAGTCAGCACGCCCGACGTCTTGGGTCTGAGTTCATGCAACACATTGGCGATGGCAAGGGCGACGTTATACGCATCGACGGGAACGCCGCCGGCATTGTTGGCTCGGTTGCGTTTTTTTTCATTTGATTGTCTACCCATAAGTAAAATCCTTTAGGCATGATAAAAGTAAGCCGAACGTACGCAATCCGATTATCCGAATGTCGTATGTTTCATTGAGAAAATAGAGAGTTAAGTGTGATCAGGGTGGAGCATGATCAAGTCTGCGCGTGAGGTTGTCAGGTCCTTGATGGGCAATCCCATCTCAGCGCTGAGTAACAATCAGCAGCACTGCAACACAGCAATACAAGCGGTGTCGCCAGTTAGTGAGCGAGAGTATGAAGGTCTCGCGAGTGACACTGCATGACGCACAAAGAGGTGCGATCATGGTGCAGTTGAGTGTAAAGGGGACGGCCATTTCCCGTTATTTATAAGGCAGTACCTTAATGGCGAGGTTGAAGCGAGACCGCAATACTTATCTCGCTTAGTGCCAGAACATGGCAATATTGAGTTTAAAGACAACCGTGTACGGCTGTTTTTATAAAGTTAGCCAATGTTCAGTGGTGACGTCAAGCCGTTATCTGTGTTTTATGTGTGATGTCACATTGCATTGCAATGCATTGCATTTAATCTCATTGCATTTTAGGTGTACCCGCTTCCACTTGAGGGGTTAAGGTCACCAGCATAAATCTTTTGGTGGTAGGGACGACCAACACGTTAAACGCCTATAAGAGACAATGTAAGCCGATTCTATTCTAATGGTAGAGCGATAGGAATTAACACTCCTTTAGAGGTGTAGTAGTTCAAGCAAGAGCTCTGATTACTGCTTGGGGATCTTTCGCAAGTACATTCAGTAACACTAAAGCAGGACCTCTTGGTGTTCTATCTCCACGCTCCCAGTGACGTAATGTACCTAGACTGATACCAAATGTAGATGCAAACTCAGTCTGAGTCATTGCTACATTATTACGCACCGCTTTAACGTCAACAGAGTCAAACTTGTGAACTGTAGCCTCTTTGTTTTCGCCATCTGCGAATTCAATGGCTTCCATTAGACCTTGCTGGATACTTTCAAATGCATTAGTCATGATTGCCTCCCGTAACTGTCTGCAAGTATTTTGGTTAGTTTATTAAGAACATTACATTCAGCTTTAGATAAGTTAGCTTTCTCGTCTTTGCCAAAGAGAGAAAGCATAAATAATGGTATTTCTTCACTATGGTAGTAATAGATAACTCTTACACCACCACTTTACCACTGCCCTCTTTTGCCCACCTGAGCTTACGAATTCCACCTGTCCCTTGCATTAACACACCGGCTTTCGGGTGCTCTGCTAGATAATTAATGATTTGCTTGTTCTCTTCCTCAGAAAGGAGCTTTTCAACTCGTTTCTTGTATTCGGGTAATTCAACGATTGTATGCATAAATGACGTGTAAGCCAATGGATTACTTTTTTGCAAGTTTTGATTAAGACACATATCAACGCCGTATTCTTGCGAATCCCCGGTTCTGTCGCAAACTTGAGTCTTTAAGTTAAGGTTTACTTAACGTTGAAAAGCGCTGATTCACTTTGCCAGTTGCGACTGATCTTATGAGTTCGTTTTGGTATCGTTTCTGTTAAGCTCAGAGGACAAAAGCAAAGGTTGTGAGCATCAAAGTGAGGATGAGATGAGCGATGTATTGAAGACAGTGAGTGAGACCGTCAATGATTTACACCAATCAGGCGCGATCGATGAAACGACGTTAAATCAATTTGAAGAGGTGTGTTCAAGACGTCCCGATGCTGCTGAAGAGAAGAAAATACAAGACGTGAAAGACAAGCCCTAGCGAAAATGCGCCGTTTTAAGGCGGCGGCTTTCGATACGTTAATGTGAGTAAAAGGTAAGCCTTCGTGTTAACGAGTCGGGCGGTCGTTATCCCGTTGCTTTTCACACCAAGCGATGATGTTATCGGCTTTTAATGTTGCCCAGCCTAGCAACAGCATCAATACGATCAACGCCCAGCCGGTGACATTGAGCCAAGAAGGAACCTTATCACTGACCGCGATAAAGGGAATCGTCATTAACAACGCACTGAGAATTGGAGCTAACATGATGCCGTCCTCTTGATGTAAGCGCCTATCACCAACGCTCGATTTTCACTGAAGGTTACCTGAGGGCCGAGTAACCACCTAACAAAATGAGATTAGCATAGCGGCTTAACGGCGCAAGTTTTACCCCACACGAGTCTTTAGTTTTGATTTGCTTGTTGCTATTAGTTTATTCAACGTTGGGCCTATGAGATGAATGTCTTGGCAAAGTGGTTGAAGCAATTAAAGAAGCCGATGGCCAACTGCTTATCACTGCTGGCCACGGTAACGCGGAAATGATGGTAAACCCAGAAGCGGGCGGCATCCACACAGCGCACACTAACCTACCTGTTCCACTTATCTACGTGGGCAGCAAAGACGTTGAGTTCAAAGAAGGCGGTAAGCTGTCTGACTTAGCACCAACGATGCTTTTTCTGTCTGGTATTGATATCCCAGCTGAAATGTCAGGTGACGTGATCGTTAAGTAATGGTTTGGCTCAGCGGTTCACGTTGAGCTGTAACGATTTTGAAAGCCCGCACTTCAAAGTGCGGGCTTTTTTATAGATGCGGGATGCGGATAATCGAGTATCGAAGAGCTTTAAGGGCAGGTGTTGGGTGAGAAAAATATGCAGGATATACAGGTAGGGAAGAACAGAAGGACACTACCTTAAACAAAAGACAAAAAGAACGGCCTTGATATATATCGAAAGAGTGACATTTCTTGAATGATTAGGTAGCTTAAGGCTCATACTATACTTGTCTTTTACCTTATCCCTAGGCTGTTTATATGAACTCAAACCCAGACCGTTGGAAGCAAAGACTGCAAAACTTAATGAAAGCGCAGCAAAGGCTTGAGAGAGCGTGCTCACAAGATAGCTACAATGAGTTAGAGCTTGCTGGGTTAGTACAAACTTTTGAATTTTCTTTTGAGCTTACATGGAAGACCCTTAAAGACTTACTTGAGTTTGAAGGGTTTGATGTGGCTTCGCCGAGGAGCGTTTTTCGTACAGCCTTAGAAGCTAAGCACCTATCTTCGGAGCAGTGTGAGATCATGCTTGAAGCACTCATAAAACGAAATTTATTGTCTCACACCTATGATGAGGAAAATGTCCTTGAAGCTCAGTCACTGATCTTAGAGTCATTTTCACCAGTGATAGGGCAAGTCACACTCTATTTAAAGCTTAAATGTGATCAAGAGAGTAAATGTGATCAATAGGTTAAATGTGAACGATAGTTATTTGGTTAGCCCAGGCTCTGTCGGCCTTAAGCCTCATCAATATCAGCTGATTGAGGATGTTGTTTTGAACCATGCTTCAGTCATTCATGCCTGGGTGTTTGGTTCTAGAGCCCTTGGAACTTATAAAGATAACTCTGACATCGATATTGTTATCGAGGGGGACGGTATTTCGTTAAGTGTTGTCGCAGGCTTGCAAGATCGTTTAGAACAATCGTCACTTCCATTCAAGGTTGACTTGCTCGTTAAGCATAAAATTACATCGAATGAGCTACTTGCCCATATTGACACCTATGGGATTAAACTCAAATAATCGAGCGTATTTTTATTAGCGTATCGATGATGTTGATTATTGAACCGATTGTTTACGCTTTGCCAGTTTATCTCGAACCTGAGTACCTGAATTGACTCGGCCATGTTTTGCATCATCAATAGAAAACGATAATAGTTTCATTAGCGCTATAGCTTCTTCTCTATGCTTTCTATCGTCATAAGATTCAATCGTATAAGCGGGCTTACCATTTTGAGTAATGGTCATAGGTTCAGATAAATCGAGGTTGGCTGCGTGCTTTTTTAAGTAACCTATCGTTTCAGTGGACATTATCATTACCTCTTCATATGAAATTTTAAATATAGACTATATGTTGTCTGGTGATAATGGCGCTTCTTGATGGCGAAACGTTTATATTTTTGCTCTAGTGAGACAAATTATTGCGTTTGATCTATAACCGAACGTTCAAAATCCAACAACCATTCCTTGCGGTTCATGCCGCCGGTGTAGCCGGTTAATGTCCCATTCGCGCCGATGACTCTATGGCAGGGAACAACAATACTAAATGGGTTCTTGCCGTTCGCACCACCCACAGCTCTTACGGCTTTTGGGTTGTCCATTCTCTTTGCTTGCTCACCGTAACTGATGGTTTCGCCATAAGGAATAGTGGTTAAAGCCTGCCAAGCTGCTTTTTGAAAGTCAGTGCCTTTTATCGCTCTTAATGGCAAATCGAATTCTATTCGTTGACCTGCAAAGTACTCATCTAACTGTTTCGCTGCCAGTTGGCAAAGGTCATCTGGATTGCTAGTCATTAGCTCTTCGTGATTTACATGGTCAATTTCAATAAGCGACACACCATTGCTCACAATGATCATCTTGCCAATTGGTGCGTCATAAAGCATTTTGTAAGTGGTGTCTTCCATGTCATCTTCCTTCTTTTAGTCTTCTTCTGCTCTCAAGCTCTTCGAATCTCGTATCTGTTTTTGAGGCTCTTCGCATCCCGTTTACCCGAATCTCGCATCTGCTCTTAAGTCGCTTGAAATTTGATTCATGATGCGCAACACGCTACACTCTCTGTATGATTAAAACATTCAAGCATAAAGGTCTCAAAAAGTTTTTTGAGACTGGCAGTAAAGCCGGTATTCAAGCTAAGCATGAGCGTAAGCTTAGGATGCAGTTGGCAGCTATAGATACTGCAACCATTATTGATGATGTTGATCTACCTGGCTTTAAGCTTCACCCATTAAAAGGGGATAGAGATGGTATTTGGTCAATCACAGTAAATGGTAATTGGCGTATTACTTTCGAATTTATTGATGGTAATGCCTATATTTTAAATTATGAGGATTATCACTAATGAGTATGCACAACCCTCCTCACCCAGGTGAGTTTATTTATGACCTATATATGGAACCGTTTGGTTATAGCTGTCGTTTTGTTGCAAAGCAGCTTGATGTATCCCCTTCTACGCTGAATCGTGTTCTTAAAGGCCAAAGTGCAGTTTCTCCTGAAATGGCTTTACGTCTTTCTAAGTCACTGGGTAGAACCCCGGAGAGTTGGTTAACAATGCAGGATCACTATGATCTGTGGCAAGCAAAACAGAACGTTAATCTAGCGAAGGTAAATACGATCAACTTTGCTCTAGCGACATAAATATAACGAAGATGGACTAAGCGCTGCGTAGTCAGCGTTTGTCTTTCAGTTTTTGGTTTGTACTATCCCTCTTCGTATCCCGCATCTGCTTTAGCCCTCACACGAAGCGCAAACAAGTACCCTGAAATACCGCCGACAATGTTCCCCAAGGCTAAGCCTATAAACAGCCCTTCGACACCATCAATTTGGCTGCCTATCCAAGCGAATGGCAAGGTAAAGACAAACAAACGCATGAAGCTCCATTGAAAGGCTTTGAGTGGTTGATGCATGGCATTCATCCCACTGATCAACATCATCACAATGCCTTGGAATCCATAGCTAAAGGGCACGACTAACAGGTAATGCCACAATATGCCTCGGACGGATTCTTCTTGAGAGAACAGGGCAGCCAAAGGAATGCTCAACGGCACCATCATTAAGAAAATCAAACCTTGGAACATCACAGCAAAACGCATACTCAGAAACAGTGCCTTAAAACTGCGCTGAGGGTTGTTTGCGCCAAAGTTCTGCGCCATGAAAGGCGTAAGCGCCGAAGTAAGAGACATCAACACAATGATAAGAATGGACTCGATACGTTGCGCTGCGCCATACGCCGCCACGGCTTCAGTCCCTTGTTTGGCCAGCATCATCATGATGATAGCGCCGGCAAGTGGGTTCAGAGCGTTAGACAAAGCCGCTGGGGTGCCTATTTTTAAGATCTGTCGCCAGTCACTGACGATGTTTGTCAGCTTAGGCGGCGCAAGCAGTTTTTCTCGCACCATCAATACGTAGAGTGAGCCACACAACGCACCAAACCAACTGAAACCACTGGCAATCGCAGCGCCTTGAATCCCCAGTTCAGGAAAAGGCCCATACCCGAAGATAAGTAGCGGATCTAAAACGCCATTGATAAGGCCAGCCAGTAGCATAATCTTGGCGGGTGTTTTAGTATCGCCGCTGGCACGAATGGCGCTGTTGCCTGCCATGGGGATGACCAAAAATGGGATCGCGAGATACCACACAGACATGTATTCCGATATCAGCGGCAACAACTCTTGCTTTGCTCCTAGCAGGGTAAACAGTGGTTCTAAGGCGATAATACCTAATGTAGACGCGCAGCCGACCAGAAGCAGAGCCAGCAATAAGCCATGACAGGTAAAGCGTGCTGCATTTTGTGCGCTGCCTTGGCCAAGCAATCGACCGATACATGTCGATAAGCCAATGCCAATCCCCATGGTGATGCAGTTAATCGCAAAGGTAACTGGAAAGGTAAAGCTCACTGCTGCAAGTGCTTGTGTGCCGAGCAGTGAGATAAAGAAGGTATCGACCAAGTTAAACATCAAGATCGCCACCATACCGAATATGGTCGGTATGGTCATGGTACGCAATGTACTCTCAATTGGGGCAGTTAATAGCCCGTGCTTATCTTGCATGCAAAACGCCGATAGAAACCAAAAGCGTAGGATAAACAGATGCGGGATACGAGTAAACGAAAAGCAGGGAAAGATGAGGGGTGAGAATCTGCACTTTAGCTCACAATTTTTTCGTTCCCCCCTTGGGATCTTTCACATCGCCCCCAACATATTGTTTGACCCACGCTAATCGTGGCAACTATCAAAATTTAAATGGAAATTATCAGGAGATAAGACCGATGAATATCCGTCCTCTACATGACCGAGTTATCGTTGAGCGCCAAGAAGTTGAATCTAAATCTGCTGGTGGCATCGTTCTAACTGGTTCTGCCGCAGAAAAATCGACTCGCGGTATCATTCTAGCTGTTGGCAAAGGCCGCATTCTAGAAAACGGTTCAGTGCAACCGTTGGACGTAAAAGTTGGCGATACCGTTATCTTTGCTGAAGGTTACGGCACGAAAACTGAAAAAATCGACGGCAAAGAAGTTCTGATTATGTCTGAAAACGACATCATGGCGATCGTCGAGTAATCTATTTTTCATTTAACTCTCAGTAAAAGTTATCAGAGCCAGTATTGGATGATTCATATCGTCATTCCAGAAATGAGGAACGAATTATCTGGAATCTAAACAGAGTGCGATTTGAGTAGATTCTGAATCACGTTCGTCCCTCACTGTTCAGAATGACGCGATAACGCTGAGACGCCCCGAAACAAAGAATTTGAAAGGAAATTAAGATGGCTGCTAAAGACGTTAAATTTGGTAATGACGCACGTATTAAAATGCTAGAAGGTGTAAACGTTCTGGCTGACGCAGTAAAAGTAACACTAGGTCCTAAAGGCCGTAACGTTGTTTTAGACAAATCATTTGGCGCACCGACTATCACTAAAGATGGTGTTTCAGTTGCACGTGAAATCGAACTTGAAGACAAGTTCCAAAACATGGGCGCGCAAATGGTTAAAGAAGTGGCTTCGCAAGCGAATGACGCGGCGGGCGACGGTACGACTACAGCAACAGTTCTTGCTCAAGCAATCATCACTGAAGGCTTAAAAGCCGTTGCTGCTGGCATGAACCCAATGGATCTTAAGCGCGGTATCGACAAAGCAGTTATCGCTGCAGTTGAAGAGCTAAAAGGCCTTTCTGTTCCATGTGCAGATACAAAAGCTATCGCGCAAGTAGGTACTATCTCTGCGAACTCTGATTCGACAGTAGGTAACATCATTGCTGAAGCGATGGAAAAAGTAGGTCGTGATGGCGTAATCACGGTTGAAGAAGGTCAGGCTCTACAAGACGAGCTAGACGTAGTTGAAGGTATGCAGTTCGACCGTGGTTACCTATCTCCTTACTTCATCAACAACCAAGAAGCGGGTTCTGTTGATCTAGAAAGCCCATTCATTCTTCTTATCGACAAGAAAGTTTCGAACATCCGTGAACTTCTTCCGACTCTAGAAGCAGTTGCTAAGGCATCTCGTCCACTTCTTATCATCGCTGAAGATGTAGAAGGCGAAGCGCTTGCAACTCTAGTTGTGAACAACATGCGTGGCATCGTTAAAGTGGCTGCTGTTAAAGCGCCTGGTTTCGGTGACCGTCGTAAGTCTATGCTACAAGATATCGCTATCCTAACGGGCGGTACGGTTATCTCTGAAGAGATCGGCCTAGACCTAGAGAAAGTAACGCTAGAAGACCTAGGTCAAGCTAAGCGTGTAACTATCACTAAAGAAAACTCAACCATCATCGATGGCGCGGGCGAAGAAACAATGATCCAAGGTCGCGTTTCTCAAATCCGTCAACAAATCGAAGATGCAACGTCTGACTACGACAAAGAGAAACTTCAAGAGCGCGTAGCTAAGCTAGCTGGCGGTGTTGCAGTAATCAAAGTAGGCGCTGCAACTGAAGTTGAGATGAAAGAGAAGAAAGACCGCGTTGAAGATGCACTTCACGCAACTCGCGCTGCCGTTGAAGAAGGTGTGGTTGCTGGTGGTGGTGTTGCACTTATCCGCGCTGCATCTAAAGTTGCTGGCCTTGAAGGCGACAACGAAGAGCAAAACGTCGGTATCCGTGTTGCACTACGTGCAATGGAATCGCCTATCCGTCAAATCACGAAGAACGCAGGTGATGAAGAGTCTGTTGTTGCTAACAACGTTCGTGCTGGCGAAGGTAACTACGGTTACAACGCGGCGACTGGCGAATACGGCGACATGATTGCAATGGGTATCCTAGATCCAACTAAGGTAACTCGCTCTGCACTTCAGTTCGCAGCGTCAGTTGCTGGTCTTATGATCACAACAGAAGCGATGATCACTGATAAGCCACAAGATTCTGGCCCTGCAATGCCTGATATGGGTGGCATGGGCGGTATGGGTGGCATGGGCGGCATGATGTAGTGCGACAAGGGTCGCATTGACTGTTCCTCAGGATAATGTACTGAGGTGGGCGGAAATATCGTTGGATATAACCGCCCTAGTTATCAACTCCGAGGATGTAATGATAACGCTCTGCCTAGAGTTCCTCTCACCCAACCTCCATGCCCGAAAGGGTCTTCGAAACGGAAATATGTCAGAGGCAGCGTGCTGCCTCTTAGTTAACTATGCCGATGTGCATTCAAAGTAATAATCTTTGGCACCAACGCGCAGGAAACTGCCTTTAAAAAGGAAAGACATGGGACCGACATGCCAATGGTTTGGCATGCCCTCATAAACTGCAGCTCTTGGCTTCTTAGCTGAAAGTGAGTACTCCTCACTGACAGAACAAGAAGAGGTGCTTCAACAGTCAATTGACTGAAGCTTGTGTTTGTATTGTCTTACTCTCAACAACAGTTTGAGTGATAAGACCTACTTTGTAGCAAGTAGTAGCCTAGGGATAGTGCGAATCTGGTAACGGATTGGTGCGAAGCTTCCTGACAATGTACTCCCTGAAAAGGTGTGTCGTTTGCGCGAGCAAATAATACAGATATCGGTAATGACGACCGATTGAGAGGCTAGGCTTGGTTATAAGGTTAACGTATGTGAACTACTGATAAACAACGTCAGCCGCGACGAGCGAAATGTCTTTGTTTGTAGCAATCAATCTAGGTTGATTACTGCAAGGCGCTCTGACCAAAAGGTATGTGGACAGGTTATTCCTTTTACATCTGGGATTACGCTACTGTTGTGCCACCGTTGAATAGGTAGAACCTAAGTAACTAATTGTACAAATACAGGAACTTGGTAAGCCCAATTATTCGCCCTCGAGGCAGGTAACCCGTAAGGGGAGCTGTTGGATGAGTGGGTATGGGAGCGATGGATAAAGCGAATGCTTGGCTGTAATCGCCAAGATAGAGGTTCAGACTTTGCCTCAACTCGAAAGAGTGCAGACTTCCATTAGGTCTTTAATCGTAAGAAGGCTTGTAAAGCCGAAGGATGACTAGCGAACTTCGTTCGCTGGTTGATACTTGTCCCCCTAAGGGTGAATGATACTTCACCCTTAGGGGAGATCTATCTTCACTCCACATGGGGGATCCACCATGAGGAAAGCAAGATGAGTAAGGCACAGTGTCTACCTGCATTCTCATACTCGAACGATAGCTGGCAAACCATTAATTGGAAGCTATGCCATCAAAGAGTAAAGAAGCTACAAGTACGGATTGCGAAGGCAACTAAACACGGCGATAACAGGCAAATTAAAAAGCTACAGCGCATGTTAATACGCTCTTTTTCTGCCAAAGCGATAGCGGTAAAACGGGTAACCGAAAACCGTGGAAAGAAAACATCAGGTGTCGACAAAGTACTTTGGAATACACCAACTTTGAAATGGGATGCTATTCAATCTCTAACGAGTAAAGGCTACAAGCCAATGCCGTTAAGGAGGGTTTACATTCCTAAATCTAATGGTAAAGAACGTCCGCTAGGAATACCGACCATGCGTGATAGAGCAATGCAGGCACTGCACCTGTTAGCGCTAGAACCTGTATCGGAAACCAAAGCGGACAGACATAGCTATGGATTTCGTCCTCACCGCAATTGTGCTGATGCTATTGAACAATGTTTCGTAAACCTCAGTCGCAAGAGTAGTGCCCAATGGGTATTAGAGGGGGATATTAAAGGGTGTTTTGATTTCATTAGTCACGATTGGTTAATCGCTAATATCCCTATGGATAAAGTGATACTCAAGAAGTGGCTTAAATCCGGATTTATGGAATCTGGAAGTTGGAATCCAACAGAAGCAGGTACACCGCAAGGAGGAATTATTTCTCCTGTACTTGCGAATATGGCTTTAGACGGGCTAGATGCGGTGCTGGAATCTCATTTCGGGAAGAAAAACACCAAAGCTAGTTATAAAACTAAGGTTAACTATGTGCGATATGCTGACGACTTCGTCATCACTGGCATCTCGAAAGAGTTGTTAGAGCAAGAAGTACTGCCAATAGTTGAAGCCTTTATGGCGGATCGTGGGTTAGAACTGTCGAAGGAAAAAACATTAATCACACATATAGAGAATGGGTTTGATTTCCTAGGGCAGAACGTTCGGAAATACAAAGGCAAGATGTTAATCAAGCCTGCGAAAAAGAATGTGAAAGTCTTTTTGAAAAACATAAAAGATTATCTCGATAGTCACAAAACGGCTCCAGCGAGTGCAATCATTGCCAAGTTGAACCCGATGATCAGAGGGTGGTGTAATTACCATCGTTGGATCTGTGCTAGTGAGACATTCAAGTATGTAGATTACCGAATCTGGAAGATGCTTTGGCGTTGGTGTCGACGTATCCATTCTAATCGCCGAAAACGCTGGATTAAAGATAAATACTTTAAGTCAGTAGGGGATAGGAATTGGGTATTCAGTGCACCAAGACCAAAAGAGGAAGATGGCTACTACCGTTTGCTTTACGCATCGAGAGTGAAAATCGACAAGCATGTAAAGATTAAGGCATTAACGAATTGTTACTTACCAGAAGATGAGCAATATTTTGAAAGTTTGACGATCAGAAGATTGAAGAAATCTTTATCAGGTAACATGAAGCTTTGGAAGATTGCCGAAAGGCAGGGTTTCCAGTGTGCGGTATGCCACCGGCAGTTTGCCTCTGAAGATGAATGGGATGTTCACCATATCATTCGACGAGTCGATGGTGGTTCGGACAATAGCGAAAATCTTATGATGTTGCATATTAATTGTCATAGGCAATTACATGTTTGAGTTGCTGGCATTTACTTAGGTAGGTGCTTATAAAGGCTTGAGCCGTATGCGGGGAAACTCGCACGTACGGTTCTTAGGGGGCGGTGTCGCAGTAATGCGTCGCTGCTACCCTACATCATCCCCCTTTCTCTATAGCAGAGAAAGTCACACATAAGCTTTAGAAAACGGAGACTTCGGTCTCCGTTTTTTTGCTCTTAAGCCTTATTTATTCGCATCCCGTATCTGTATTTCAGCTTCACCATCACCCTTTTTTCCAAAGCTCCTTGGTCAGCCTGCCTTGTGCGTAAACTGTTGTTCATCAATTTTTTGCAGCATCATGTCACGCTTAAATGGTTTTGGAAGATAATCGTTCATTCCACACTCGAAGCAACGTTTAATATCATCATCGAGCACGGATGCCGTTAAAGCGAGGATATGTGTTGCCTGAATTTGCAGGTTTTCTTCATAGCGCCTGATTCGCTCTGTTGCCTCAAAGCCATCTACATTCGGCATCATGCAGTCCATCAAGATAAGGCCGATGTCTTGATGATGCTCTTTATATAAATCAATCGCTTCTTGTCCATCATTGGCAACCCAATATTCAATCCCTAACTTATCTAAATTGATACATACCACCTTCTGATTTACGCGGTTATCTTCAACTATGAGGACTTTTTGACGTACAGTCGCTTCTATCGGCTCAGGTTGATGTTGAGGGGGTTGTGGCTGTGACCTTTCAAGCACGGAGTTCAACATGCTACTTAAGCGGGAACCGAGCATAGGAAGAGTCACATAGCCTGAGATAAAATGACACTCACTCATAGGATCACTAAGATTATCTTTCACTATGATGATTTTCACCTCTGGTGCTAAGCGATGCAGTGTTTTGGCTTGGTTAATATCTTCCATCAAAGCGATCTCTGGGAGGTCAGTTGCCGCCAAGTTTGTTTCGATTGATTTTAGTTGTGGTGAGTAACCAAGGCGGAACAAGTCATCGAGTAAAAGTTTCGATGGCGCATCTGAATAATAGATAACGGTTTGTTTACGATTTTTATGTTCAGAATGATCTGATGGCACTACGGTTAATTGGAAATGAAAGCAACTGCCCACGTCCTTCTCTGACTCAACGTTTATCGAGCCTCCCATCATTTCCACCATACGTGACGAAATACTAAGCCCTAATCCGGTCCCCGCAATATTGGAGGTGATGTTGGTATCTTCTTGGCAAAACGCTTTGAAAATGTGCTCTTGTTGGTCTGCTGCGATACCAATACCCGTATCTCGAACAGAAAACTCGACCACACACTCTGTTTCCAATGATGGAAGCCGTTTAGCGGTGAATACGATAGAGCCTTGTTCTGTAAATTTGATCGCATTTGAGGCTAAATTCATCAACACTTGGCGAATTTTATTCCCATCAACATGAATGTACTCTGGGAGCTCGCCATCAATTTCAACTTCCAACTTAATCTGCTTTTGATAAGCTTTAGAAGAAATCAGAGTCACGCTATCAAACAGCAGCTCTCTTAAGTCTGTCGTATGTGGATTAATTTCCAGTTTACCCGATTCAATTTTGGACAGATCGAGAACATCGTTGATCAACATAAGTAAGGTTTGAGAAGAGGTATAGATAGTCCCAAGGCAGTCTTTCTGTTCTGCGGATAGTTTGGTTTCTGCCAGTATTTCTGACATACCAATCACGCCATTAAGCGGTGTCCGTATCTCATGAGACATATTGGCAAGAAAGGCACTTTTTGCGCGGTTTGCTTGTCGTGCTTTCTCTTGTGAAACAATCAATTGAGTTTCAAGTTGACTGGCACGCCACACAACATAAAGCAGCACCAGTAACGTCACCCCTCCTAATGCGGCTGTCGATAAGTAGCTGTACGACTTTATCTGCGTCAGGCTCTCTGCGATCTGCTTGGGTGTTTCGGTGAAAAGTAAGTTGAGCTCATCTTCAACATGATAAATACTGCTGGTGAGTTCTCCTTTGAGGCCGCTATCAGAGCTGTACCCGACACTCTTTAACCCTCGCTGCAATCGCCAAAAGTGGCGTTTAAAATTATTAAACGAAGCTAATGCACTGATCGTTCGGGAATTCTGTTCTATTTCATCTTGGATTTTGAACAATGAATCGACAATCTTATCTAATGTTGTCTGATCAAAATCGGTAAAGAACTGATACATGAGATCTTGTGTTTCTAAAGTCAATTCTTCAAGCTGCACATTATTGGATTCATGTACGAAGCGCTCAAGTGTCAACGCTGCATTTTTTAGTTTCTCAATGAGCCCAATTTGGTCCCTCTTGCCATGTATGCTGACTAACTCAAGGGCTAATAATGTAAAGGCGGTGTGGTACTCGTCGAGATACTCGACAACTTTGGCATAATTAAAAGAAATATTGAGGTCGCTTCGTACGATTTTCCCATCGATCTCAGCCAGCTTTTCGATCAGCTGACTTCGCTTTATATTGAGTTGTTCTTGAATCTCTGGTTGCCTTGTGGAAACAAACTGCTGCTCTTGTCGTCTGACAGAGAGCATAACGCTATAAGCTTCAGAAAGACTGAGCTGGAGATTAATCATGTCCTGCTCTTTGTTCTTCAGAGCATGGCTAACATAGATATAGAGGCCTAAAAATAACACGATAGCCAAAAAACCACGCGAAATAATCGCTTTAATGGTCTGTTTATTCGTAGGTTCCTTAATCATGCTATTCCCACTGTTTCATATCGTTCTATTCCTATATTAGAATTTAGTTTATTTTCAGAATTTTACGAACATTAGTTTTTGAATACCTGAGGTCTGTTGAGCTTTTATCAATAAATTTTTTAGGATGACATCGCTTTAGATGCGGCAATAAGTGTGTGGGCTATAAGCTTGTGAAACATGTTGATTTTCTCGCCTAGATTTTTGTTTGGAATAATAAGCGTTAGAGCGGAGGTTTCGGTCTCTGTTTTTTTTGCTTTTCGCATCTCGTTCACTCGAATCCCGCATCTGCTCTTAACCATTGCTCTTTATGATTTAGCGGCTTATATTCAACAGTACAGTTATTACATTGATTTAACATGGGTAGCTGTTGAATAAAGGACAATAAATGCTTGATTAAAAATGGATTAATCAAGTTAACAATAAGTCAGTGGAGACTCCCCAATGAAAAAACTACTTTCAGTACTTGCTGTGTCGGCAGCAGTAATGGCACCGGCAGCATTTGCTTCTTCGCCTGTTATGTTTTCAACGATTAACGGTTTCAACGCACCTGATTCAGATGCGGTTGGCGGTGTGCGTTTGGCTCTGCTTCACGGACAAGTAAACGACCTTAAAGGTGTCGATCTTGCCGTTGTTGGTATGTCTGAGACGCAAACGACCACAGGTGTGAACCTGGGTATTTTTGGTGCATCAAAAGTGAACCAAGAAATGACCGGTGCATCTCTAGGTTTCTTCAACTGGAACACGGGTAAAACAACGGGTGTTAACCTTGGTGCTGTGAACATTACTAATGATGTGAAAGGCGCGAACGTGAGTTTCGTCAACTACTCAGAAGGTAACACTATGGTTGATGTTGGCGCTGCGAACCTTTCAGAAGTGTCTACGGTTCAGGTTGGTATCTTCAACAAAACCAACAAAATCGAAGGCGTACAAGTTGGTCTGATCAACTGTGCTGACAACGGTTTCTTCCCGTGCTTCCCGATTGTAAACTTTGCTAAGTAAGGCTTAGTGTTACTATAGTGATTCATAACGCCTAAGTGCATCTGACTTAGGCGTTATTGCAACTCAACATTTTCTTATAGATATCCAAACGCCCCTCCAAAATAGATAAGCATATTGTTTTATATTTCCTATTGCAGTATTTTTACTTATGAGTACAATGTGCGATAAATCCCTAATGATGATTTATATGCTTTGATTAACCACCATACCGTCGATTTTAAAAAGGCTTTCTTAGGCCTGACCGCCAGTTTTTTAGTAGTTTTGAGCTTGTTGCTCGTTGATTCAGCGGAAGAATCAGATAAACAGTATGGAATGGAAAACCAAGGCGTAACACGCTCTTTAGCGGAGCTCACACAGATCATAAATGCGCTTGAGTACAACATCACTGCGCTTTATCCACTGCATGGGGATACCTACGTATTCTCGCATGACAAAAAGATCGAGGGTGAGACGTGTTACTTCACCAGTGAGGAGCAACATGCCCCTCGTTTTGATTTTATGTTCTCTGGCCCTCGCGAGATGTGCAACCCGGAATCGGACCTTTATACCGAAGCGGGTAAGCGCCTGTTCATCGCGCCGACCATGGCTTATTTTGCCAATACCATTGATACCATCTCTGCGATTTATTTCATTTCAAAAGAGAAATTCATTATCTCTTCGCCTTCTGATTTTGCCAGTTACATTAAGGGCGACACCTTTGATTCGGTTGTGAATAGCAGGCCTTATTGGGTGAACACGATTCGCTTTGGCTTAGCTCAAGGGCAAGACCAAGTGGTGTATACCGGCCAATATGATGACTACCTGACAGGTCAGAAAGTGGTGACCTTAACCAAAGGAATCTACGTTAATGGTGAGTTTAAAGGGGTGTTGGGTGTCGATTGCTATGTCTCGAACCTAGTATCGAACCCTACCCATGGCTATAAAGTCACCAGTACTCGAGGCGCAAACAAATACGGGTTTATGGATTTTACGTATTCCAAGCCTCTGTATGTCAATGACATTGACACCCAGTTATATCTGAGTATTGAAGAAGATAAGAGCGAGCGCTTTCTGCATGTATTGGAGATGGAGAAGATTCAGCTTTCGATACTGTTGGTTTTGTATCTGCTCTCGGTTTTATGGCTATGGCGCTTCTATACAAGACAAGAGCACCAGCGTTTAAATGAGCTAGCAATGCGCGACCCATTAACGGGCTTGCTGAATCGACGTGGTTTTGAGGCTCGATTACTGGCGCAAGATGAGGAGCCGATTATTGGTGTTGGCGTGTTTGATATCGATGATTTCAAAGTCGTTAATGATCAGCATGGCCATAAAGTGGGGGACGAGGTGATTTGCCATGTTGCTCGGTTGATGCTGAACAGCGTTAGACAGCAAGATATCGTGGCTCGATTTGGTGGCGAAGAGTTTGTAGTCGCGATTACGGGTGAATCGTCTGAGTTGCTTTCATCGATCTTTGAGCGAATTCAAAACGACATTAGCCTACAGAGTTATCGATGCCCTACGGGTGACAAGATTAGTATCTCAGTGTCTGGTGGCGCAACGCTTTACTCTTTGTATAAGTTCGACAGCGTAGGGCACTTGTGGGAAAACCAGAGTATTCGTTCGTCTGATGAGCAGCTCTATAAGGCAAAGGCTGCGGGTAAGAATCAGGTGTGCATTCAGGTGTATTAAGTTCTCCCAAAATAATGCGAAGCCTAGTCGTTTGACTAGGCTTCTTTGTATCATTGGCATTACCACTAAGGCTATCAAGTGCTGCGCTATTTCTTCACGCGACCTTTTCGCATCCACTTTTGGTGAACGCCACGACGTAAGCTTTGGAAGCTGTTTTCCACTTTATCGACACCAAGCAGAATCACTAGCGCCATTAGCGTGATAATGACCGATTGGGAAAGATGCCCTAGTGCGATCATCATACCTAATGCTGCGAGTACCCAGATAATTGCGGCTGAAGTCACGCCATGAATCTTGCCATCCAGTGTCATCATTACACCAGCCCCAAGAAATCCAACACCCGTAATTATCTGACCAAGCACACGAGCTTGATCGAGTGTGTTGGGGGATAGGCTGATCGCCATGGTGAGGAAGAAATAGGTACCACTGATGATCAGAATCGACGTTCGGATTCCGACGGGTTTACCGCGTGTTTGCCTTTCGATTCCGATTAAAGAACCACACAGCATGCATGCAGCGAGGCCTGCCCAGCTAAAGGGGGCAAGGTTGAGAGTTTGTTCTATAAATTGTGACATATCACCCCTCCTAAAAATTTAGAATAGAGCCGAGTATGCTAATAATAGACCGGACGATCGAACAAAAACTTTTTGTCTTAACGATTGATAAAGATTACTTAAAACCTAGCAGCCGCTTGTTGTTAAGGTGAAGGCTGGTGTCGTGGTCTCCGTCGCTTCTTGGTACTCAAGATAACAGTTATCTGCCTGATTTTTTCGGCTCGAAGGCGCATAAAGAATAATGCCATCGTTCGCGTCAGTGTTGGTAAAGAACCAGTCAGCTCTGCCCGTATCCCAAACCGCATCCAAGAACGTGGATTCGATAAGCATTGACCAAGTTTGATCGTTCATCGCTGCAGGGTAACCGTAAGCGACCAATATATCGTCACCCTCAACATTAATCGATGCGCTAGCTGCTTTATCTAAGCCCAATGCTGATGTCTTACCATAAAGCATAGCACTTGCGCCCTCCATTCCGCCTTTAAGGCCGTTTAATGTCGAGATACGAGCATCGGTTTGAAGGTTGAGGAACTTAGAAGCTGCAGTGACCGACACAATACCTAGAATCACGATCACCACGACCAGCTCGATGATGGTGAAACCTCTTGAGCTGAACCTAAGCGCTGGTTGAGATGTGGTTGCTGGTGGAGCAACTGAGGTATTGTGTTTCATTGATACAACTTCTCTATTCAATGTGTAGGTCGAGTGGTGTCTTGCTGCTGCGCCCGCCAATCTCACGGGTTAACTTCGGTACTAGGTAGCCTGAAACCTCAGAGATTAATCCTTTAAAGTGATGTTTCGCTTCTTCATCTGAAATATAGAAGTGCGCTGCGCCCTGAACCTTATCAAGTACATGCATATAGTAAGGTAAAATACCGGCGTCGAATAGCTTTTCGCTTAATTCTTTCAATGAGTTAGCGCTGTTGTTTACGCCTTTAAGCATCACGCCTTGGTTGAGCAGAGTCGCACCACTTAACTTAAGCTTGTGGAAGGCTTGTTTGAGCTCTAAGTTGATTTCGTTAGCATGGTTAATGTGGCTCACCATCACCACATTAAGGCGAGTTTGAGCTAACAATTGGCATAGTTCATCCGTTACTCGAGCGGGAATCACAACCGGTAATCGGCTATGAATTCGAACTGTTTTCACATGTGGAATTTGTGCGATAGCATGAATTAGCCACTCTAGTTCGCTGTCTTTTGCCATCAGTGGATCACCACCTGACAAGATAACTTCGTTGATCTCTGGGTGAGCCGCCACATAGTCGAGACTGGTTTGCCAAACCGACTTCGAGCCCTTGTTATCTTGGTAAGGGAAGTGACGACGAAAGCAGTAGCGGCAGTTAATCGCACAACCGCCTTTTACAATCATCAATGCACGGTTCTTGTATTTGTGCAGTAGCCCAGGAATGGCGTTGTCTTGCTCTTCCAGTGGATCAGCGGAATAGCCTTGGTGTACCTCAAACTCTTCGCTTAGCGGTAAAATTTGTCGTAGCAATGGATCGTGTGGGTTGCCTTTTTCCATTCGTTCGACAAAGCTAAGAGGTACCCGAAGTGCAAATAACTCACGAGCAGCGAAGCCGGCTTGCCATGGTGTTGGGTCTATTTCCAATGCCTCAAGCAGTTTTGTCGGGTCAGAGATCGCATTCGATAGTTGTTTGAGCCAGTTTTGCTCAACAGATTCGACTTTTCGGGTTATGATATGCGGCATTGAAATTAACTCAAAGATGTGGAAGAGAAAATCATGGCGTCAGTAAGCACCAATGAATTCAAAGGCGGTTTAAAATTCATGATGGATAACGAGCCTTGCTCAATTATCGAAAATGAATACGTTAAGCCAGGTAAAGGCCAAGCGTTTAACCGTGTTAAACTTCGTAAACTGCTGTCAGGCAAAGTGTTAGAGAAAACATTTAAGTCAGGCGATACAGTAGAACTAGCGGACGTTGTAGACGTTGAACTAGGCTACCTATACAGCGATGGCGAATTCTACCACTTCATGAACAACGAAACATTCGAGCAAATCGCTGCTGATGCAAAAGCAGTAGGCGAGACTTCTAAATGGTTAGTTGAAAACGACGTATGTACTCTAACGTTGTGGAATGATAACCCTATCACAGTAACTCCACCAAACTTTGTTGAGATCGCAGTAACAGAAACCGATCCTGGCCTTAAAGGCGACACACAAGGTACTGGCGGTAAGCCTGCAACTCTAGCAACAGGCGCGGTAGTTCGCGTACCTCTATTCATCGCTATCGGTGAAGTTGTTAAAGTTGATACTCGTACTGGCGAATACGTTGGTCGTGTGAAGTAATTGACTTCAAGTATCTGAAAAAGGTCGCTTAGGCGGCCTTTTTTTGTATCCCAAGATCAGATTCGCGTAAACGAGATGCGGGATGCGGGATGCGGGATGCGAGATACGAGATACGAAGAGCTGGAAGAGCAGATATGTGTGAACGAGATGCGAGATACGAAAAGCAGGAAGATCAGAGCCGAGTCAGAGAGATAAGATATTCAACAAATAACAAAAAAGCAGAGCTGGATAACCTAGCTCTGCTTTCGCTTTTCTGCTTTTAAGCTCTTCGATACTCGATTACTCGAATCTCGAATCTGCCCTTAACTCTTAAATCATAAAGATGAAAATAACAGACAATGCGCTGATTAGGCCTGCAACGAAGTAGCAGCCAACTTTACCCGCAACACCGACATGGAACTTAAGGTCGTGCATGCCGTGGTGAAGACGGTGCATTGCGTGCCACATTGGCAGTGCTAGCGTACCGATGATGAATAGCGCACCGATAATGCTGGTGGCAAATTCAGACACACGCTCGTAGCTCATTGCGTCCGCATCGATAATGCCCATTGGCACTAAGATACCCAGCACTAAGATTGTGATTGGTGTGATCATCGCGAACCAAGTACCGCCAGCGCCAAATAGGCCCCACCAGATTGGCTCATCAGAGCGTTGTGGGTTGTGGTTAACAGGTTTTACTTTGTAATTTGTGTTCATAACGAAAGCTCCTTACACCACAACAAGAACGATTAAAGAAATAAAAGCCACCGCTGCCCACTGGGTCAGTACGATGATTTTTTTATCAACCAATTTGCCTTTAAGACGGATTGGCATCACTTGAGGCATCATGCTGAAGAAGGTTTGAGCGTGCAGCAAGCTGCCTAGCAGTGCCACGATGTTGATACCAACGACGATAGGGTTAGCCATAAAGCTCAACCAACCAGCCCAAGCTTCAGGCCCTTTCACTAGTGCACCCAAACCGAAGGTTAGGAACAGAGTGAATAGAATCAAAGGCAGTACAGTCGCTTCACGTAGCATGTAGAAGCGGTAGAACGGATGGTTGCTCCACCACGTTCTCTTCATCTCACGAACATAAGGCTTACGATTGCTCATATTATGCCTCCTCTGCTGTTTTTACTTGCGATCCGTCTGGCTTGAACATCGAGATAACGAAGTCCATTGAAGACTCAACTTTACCTTGGTTTACTGCAGCCGCTGGGTCTACTTTCTTCGGACATACGTCAGAACAGTAACCTACAAACGTACAGCCCCAAGCGCCATTGTCGCCATTGATAAGCTTCATACGTTCAGCTTTACCATTGTCACGGCTATCTAGGTTGTAGCGGTGAGCAAGAGCAAGTGCCGCAGGGCCGATGAACTCAGGGTTTAGACCAAACTGAGGACATGCTGCGTAACACAAACCACAGTTGATGCAGCCAGCGAACTGCTTGTATTTCGCCATTTGCTCTGGAGTTTGGATGTTCGTGCCGTCTTCTGGCTTACGGTCGTTACCAATGATGTAAGGCTTGATCGCTTCAAGGCGCTCGATGAACGGCGTCATGTCGACAATCAAATCTTTTTCGATTGGGAAGTTAGCTAAAGGCTCAATCTTGAAGCCATTCGGGTAATCACGTAAGAAGCTCTTACATGCCAGTTTTGGCACGCCATCAACCATGATGCCGCAAGAACCACAAATCGCCATACGACAAGACCAACGGTAAGACAGGTCTTTATCTAGGTTATCTTTGATGTAACCAATCGCATCAAGTACCGACATGGTTTCATCAAATGGTACTTCAAAGGTTTGAAAGTGAGGTTCTGCATCGTGCTCAGGGTCATAACGCAGGATTTCAATTTTTTGGATTCGATTCGCTGACATTATGCTTGCTCCTCTTCGCTCTTCTTAGCATTCTCTTCTGCTGCTTTTTCAGCGGCAGCGGCTTTCTCTGCAGCTTCACCGTACAGACGAGCTTTAGGTTGAGATTTGGTGATCTTAACGCCGCTGTAGTCGATGGTTGGTGCTGCATCTTCGTTGTAGAAAGATAGAGAGTGTTTCAGGAAGTTCACGTCATCACGTTCTGTGCAGTTGTCGTCTAGACGTTGGTGTGCACCGCGAGACTCTTTACGAAGAATCGCTGAGTGAACCATCGCTTCTGCAACTTCAAGGCCGTAACCCACTTCGATAGCGTAAAGTAGGTCAGTGTTGAACACTTTGCCTTTGTCTTTAATGCTGATCTTCTTGTAGCGAGCTTTCAGTTCAGTGAGTTTGTCGATGGTCTTTTGCATCAAGTCTTCTTGACGGTAGATACCACAACCCGCTTCCATGGTGTGACCCATTTCAGTACGGATGTCAGCCCAGTTCTCGTCGCCTTCTTGAGCCAAGATGCCTGCGATGCGATCTTCAACCGCTTTCACTTGCTTAGCGATAGACTCTTCGTTCCAGCCTTTGAATTCAGCAGCGCGTTTCACTGCTTCTTCACCAGCAACGCGGCCAAATACCACGAACTCAGCCAGAGAGTTAGAACCTAGGCGGTTTGCACCGTGTAGGCCAACTGAAGCACATTCACCAACGGCGAATAGGCCTTTAATGCGAGTCTCACACGTGCCGTTAGTTTCAATACCACCCATGGTGTAGTGAACGGTTGGACGAATTGGGATTGGCTCTTTTGCTGGGTCTACGTTTACGTACGCTTTTGCAAGCTCACAGATGAACGGTAGACGCTCTTGCAGGTACTCTTCACCAAGGTGGCGAAGGTCAAGGTGCACGACATCACCAAGTGGGTGCTTGATGGTGTTGCCTTTCTGCTGCTCGTGCCAGAATGCTTGAGAAACTTTGTCACGTGGACCCAGTTCCATGTATTTGTTTTTCGGCTCGCCCACTGGAGTTTCAGGGCCCATGCCGTAATCTTGCAGGTAACGGTAGCCGTTCTTGTTGACGATGATACCGCCTTCACCACGACAACCTTCGGTCATCAAGATGCCAGTGCCCGGTAGGCCTGTTGGGTGGTATTGAACGAACTCCATATCACGCAGTGGTACACCGTGGCGATAAGCCATTGCCATACCGTCGCCAGTTACGATGCCGCCGTTGGTATTACAGTGGTAAACACGACCTGCGCCGCCGGTTGCTAGAACAACAGATTTTGCTTTGATGGTAACAAGCTCACCTTCAGACATGTGAATCGCGATTAGGCCTTGTACTTCGCCATCTTCAACGAGCAAATCCACCACAAAGTACTCATCAAATCGTTTGATTGTGTCGTACTTCATCGAAGTCTGGAACAGAGTATGAAGCATGTGGAAGCCGGTTTTATCCGCTGCGAACCACGTTCTCTCTACCTTCATACCGCCGAATCGGCGTACGTTTACTTCACCGTTTTCTTTACGACTCCATGGGCAGCCCCATTGTTCCATTTGGATCATTTCGCGAGTCGAGTTTTCAACAAAGTATTCAACAACATCCTGTTCACATAGCCAGTCGCCACCGCCAACAGTATCGTTGAAGTGGTTATCTAGGCTATCTTCGTCTTTAATTACCGCTGCTGAACCGCCTTCTGCTGCCACCGTGTGCGAACGCATTGGGTAAACTTTAGAAATCAGTGCTACTTCCAGTTCAGGATTAGCTTCAGCCGCAGCAATAGCTGTACGAAGACCAGCGCCGCCTGCGCCGATGACTGCGATATCTGTGGTAATTGTCTTCACAGTTATTCTCCAGTGTGATGCGGAGTATTCCGCTTGTTATTATAAAAAGCCTATTTAGGAGGTTCTAAATCGTAGGAACCATTTAGCGCCCCTAAGCCTTAAGTGGTAGGTTCAGTGTAAGAGAGGAAGGTATTCGAAAAGTTGATGCATTTGGGTTTTTAGGTCGGTAATGCATATGGAGGCATAGAAATTATAGGTTATGTGACTGCAATCACGGCAATGAATTGTTGATAACGTTTAACCCACAGGGTGGGTGTTAACGGCTTGTTGAGTATGATTTTTGTTATCAATGTTGATGTGAAATCTGTATTGATAATTGTATTGTAGAACGTAATTTTCTGGCTTCATTAAAACAACATTTTGCTTTCACGAATAGAAAGATAGAAGCTTACAAAAGCGATGAAAGGTGGTAATTTTCGTCGCCTAGAATTCAGTAATATGGAACTCAATAATGCACTCTACATGGCAACCGGCCGCAACCATTAAACAGTTAAAGCAACGTGCTGATATCCTTAATCAAATTCGTCAGTTCTTTGCTGAGCGAAACGTGATGGAAGTGGATACGCCTGCGATGAGCCACGCCACGGTGACGGACGTGCATTTGCATACTTTCAAAACTGAATTCGTAGGGCCGGGTTATGCGCACGGTCAGCCTCTGTTCTTTATGACTAGCCCTGAGTTTCATATGAAACGTCTATTAGCGGCGGGCAGTGGCTGTATTTACCAAATTTGTAAGTCTTTCCGTAACGAAGAAAATGGCCGTTACCACAACCCTGAGTTCACCATGTTGGAGTGGTATCGCGTTGGCTTTGATCACCATGACCTGATGGATGAAATGGATTTGCTGTTACAGCAGGTACTTAAATCGGGCTCAGCAGAGCGAATGACTTACCAACAAGCCTTTATTGACGTGTTAGGTGTGTGTCCACTGGAAGATTCGATGGCTACGCTAAAGCAAGCCGCAGCAAAACTTGGGCTCAGCGACATTGCAGATCCAGAACAAGACCGTGACACCTTGCTGCAGTTGCTGTTTAGTATTGGGGTTGAAGCTAAAATAGGGCAACAAGTCCCTGCGTTTGTTTATGACTTTCCGGCTTCACAAGCGGCATTAGCCAAGATTAACCCGAATGACTCGCGAGTAGCCGATCGCTTTGAGGTGTATTTCAAAGGCATTGAATTGGCAAACGGCTTCCATGAACTAGACAAGCCACAAGAGCAGCTCAAGCGCTTTGAAGATGACAATGCCAAACGTATTGAGATGGGCTTATCGCCTCAACCGATTGACCATCACTTGATTGAGGCATTAAAAGCGGGCTTACCAGACTGTGCGGGTGTTGCTTTAGGTATTGATCGTCTGATCATGCTGGCATTAGGTTATGACCATATCGATGATGTGACGGCTTTTCCGTTCCCGCGCTCTTAGCTCTCTATTCAGTTAGTCTTACTTACTGTTTGGCTAACTGACCAGAATCCCAGTGCCACTATCTTACTAGGATACCAGTGCCAATAACGGCAACAATGGCACCGATCCAAGCGTAGGCATTTGGTCTCTGTTTGGTGTACAGCCAAAGTATTGGTAACAACATGATTGGTGTGGTTGAAGATAACAGAGCAACCATGCCGACATTGCCTTCCTGAAGCGCATACAAGATCAGCGTCATTCCCACCGCCATCGCTAAAAATCCGTTCACTGCGGTAATCGCAAATATTTGACCATTCATCGGGTTGATTGCGCGTGAGAGCTTAGCGCCAGTTAGACGAAATGCGGAGTGAGCAACAAAAGCGGTAATCATACGAATCGCTGAAGCGGCAACAGGGTCTATGCTGGTTTGCATCACGGGTTTTGCAATAATACCGCCCAAGGCTTGGCAAATAGCGGCAGTGATTCCGAGAGCTACACCAATCCACACGGTGCCCTTGATGGTTTCGAGTTGGTTGTTGGCTTGTCCTCGACGACCAAAGAATATCGCGGTTAAAACGCCGCTAAACACCAAAGCCGAGCCAATCAGCTCCACCGAAGTCATGCTTTCGCTAAATAGGAAGTAACCAAGAATTGCCGAGAACACGGCGTGACAAGAGAACAGCAAACCTGCTTGGCGCGGTCCCATTCTGTTCAAACAAGCAAATAGGGCGGTATCACCAATGAAGATGCCAATTAGCCCAGACAGCATCATCGGCGTGACTAGGTCTGCTTCGACCGTTGACCAGCCACCAGTAAAGCAAGCCATGCTCGATAAGATGATAGCAGTGCAACCCATGCGCCAACGGCTATAGGCGAAAGAACCTAAGTGTTGAGCAGGCTTTACTGACATCAGGCTCGCGATAGCCCAAAGAAAAGCGGCAGCAAGAGCCAACCATTCGAATCCCATCTGAATAACATCCTTGTGTCTGGGATAAATTAGCTCATCAATATGCATTAAACCGGACTGAGAACAAAGTGATTCTTGTGAAAAGAGTCACTTTGTTTCAGTTATCGGTTTACGTCACCTGCCGCTCGGTGGTGAGGTTTAACTTATGTTGCTTGAGATGAGTTATACCTTAAAGCGCTCCACATCTCGGCGCATCGACTCGGCAGCGTTACTCATTTCATTTGAGCTATTGCGGCTGCTTTCAGCTTGTTGTGCAAGATCGTCGGAGGCATCCTTGATTCCTTGCGTATTACGACTGATGTCTTCGCTTACTGCGCGTTGCTCTTCTGCAGCACTCGCTATTTGCAGCGCCATATCGTTGATTTCAGTGATCGCTTGGGTGATTTTAGAGAGGCTGCCATGAGCTTGCTCTGCGAAGCCAACGCTGTTCTCTGCCAGTTGGGTGCTGGTGGTCATGCTTTCAACGGCATGTTCGGTATTCTTCTGTAACGTATCAATCATCACGCGGATTTCTTCGGTCGAGCCATGCGTTCTTTGGCTCAGGACTCGAACCTCGTCTGCAACAACCGCAAATCCACGACCTTGCTCACCCGCACGCGCCGCTTCAATCGCAGCGTTCAATGCCAACAGGTTGGTTTGTTCGGCAATGCCTTGAATGGTGGATAGTATCTGATTGATGCTTTGCGCGTTGTTTTCCAGTTCTCGAATAACATTGGCAGCGTCTTCAACTTGAGTTGCAAGACCAGTAATCGCATCGCGGTTTTGTTGAATAACCTCTTGGCCTTCGTTACAAGTGGTGGCTGACGCTTGAGAAGCGGATGCCGTGAGTTCGGCATGGCTAGCCACTTCAGCTGCCGTGGCTGACATCTCATGAATCGCGGTCGCTATTTGATTGATATCGTTTTGCTGATTCTCAACTCGAATGGATGATTGGGTCGCCAGTTGATTGGCTTTTTCTGCATGATTGTTTAAATCGTGGCTGTGCTCTATTACGCCCTTCAACATGCTTTGCATCTGGCTTAAGAACTGGTTCACAAGTTCGGCTAGTTTGCCTATCTCATCCATACGCGTGATATCAATACGCTGAGTGAGATCACCTCTGCCTTGAGTTAGCTGAGTCAGCGCTTCAGACAAGGTTTGTAGTGGGGAGAGCAGGCGGTTGATCACCACTGTGCTCGCAATCGAAATGACGATATACAAAATCAAAGAAGTAAGAGCGATGAACTGAATCGCGTCAGATACTGCGGAAAACGCCATTTCCTTATCGATAACAATACCCAGTGACCAATCGGTATTCGGGACATTGGCAATGTAGACCATTTTATCCTCTTGGCCAGGCCAAGTTAGCGTAGTGATAATTTGGCCTTGGATCAGTTGTGACACTTTGTTGGCTGTTAGTTCCGGATTCAAACTGGTCAGTGGTTTCTGACTTAGCTCTTCATCACTGTAGGCAACGATGTTGTTGTTACCGTCAACTAAAAACGCAAAGCCATCGTTATCCAGTTTCACGTTGAGTACGGTGTCGATAATGCTGGTTACAGTTAGGTCTGCCGCGAGGACACCTTGTCTTTCACCGTTGAATGCTTTTGCAAAGCTGATGACAATGCTGCCGTCAAAGTCTTGATAAGGTTCAGTAATGACGAGGTCTGATGTTGCGTTGGCATCTTTATACCAAGGGCGGGTGCGTGGGTCGTAGCCTGCTGGCCAATCTTCACCTTTGTCGCCATACGCGATAGTGCCGTCGCTGAATCCGGCATAAACAGACAAGAATTGTCCAGCTTGTTTGGTGATTAGCAACTCGCGGTCAGAGTTACTGTTGCTTGAAATGGTCGGTTCATTAGCAAGCATCATATCGCTGCGAGTCGAGAGCCAATCGGCAATATAATTCGTCGTGCCAGCACTGACATTTCTCATTTCTTGGTTGATCGCGACTTCAGTTTCTTGAGTCAGTTGATTAACCGATATCCAGGCTTGAGCGCCACTCACGACGGCAATAATGACCGCAATTGCGATCTGAATTTTAAATTTAATCGTATGTCTCAAGGTCTATTCCTCTTTATTAGACAAAAACTAGGGCGTGTTGACCTTTCGCGGTTCAATTTTGTTCGAGATAAAAGCGTTTTAATCGCGGCGAGGGGGAAGTAGCCTAGCCATTCTAAGCAAATCCCCCTCAACAAAGAGTAAAACGCTTTTAGCCGAACCCTTCGGGCAGCGTTTGCTGGTCATTTCTACTGCGTTATCGGCTTCTCATGTAGGCTAGCTACACATCAAAACCTCTGCCTTGTCGAAACCCCCAGCAATTCGCTGCAAAAATCAGCTCGAAAGGTCAATACGCCCTAATGACAGTGACGTACTTGATGGTGAATTGGTGTGTCTATGATAGGCGTATAGTGCCGCTGTCTTAAGTTGAATGACTGTGTTTAAAATCATAAATTCTAAATATATTTGCTCTGCTTTTTGTAAAACAGTGAAGTAATATAATATCACTGTTACCTATTGATTGAAATGTCAGTTAATTGCTTGAGGTGGAGTGGTATAGATCGAAAAAAGCGCCAAATTTACATTCAGCGCTTTAGTTAGGATTAAAGGGGAGCGTTAACGCTTACTAGGTGATGATAAACAGGGCGAGGTAAACCATCAGCAAGCCCACAATACCTAAGATGATGCCCATCTTCGCCATGTCTTTGCTTTCGATAAGCCCGGTCGAGTAGGCCAGTGAGTTTGGTGGTGTCGATACGGGCAGAATCATACCAAGTGATGCCGAGAAGGCGACCACAACCAGCAAGCCTTGTAAGCCTCCAATTGCAACCAAGCTTTCCATGGAAGCACCAATTGCAGCGGCTATCGGCATCAGCAAGTTGGCCGTCGCAGTGTTTGACATGAAGTTCGCCATTAACCAACACACGATAGACAATGTCAGTACCACAGCTGCAGGTGAGAGCGATTCATAGTCAATTGCGTGTGCGAGTGCAGCGGCTAAGCCTGTTTTATCTAAGCCAATACCAATCGCAATACCACCTGCGACCAGCCACAACACATCCCAGTTAATCAGCTTGAGCTCTTCTTTGCCCATGATGCCAGTGAGCGTAAACACAGCCAGTGGAATGATAGACACGACATAGGTGTTCATGCCGTGCAGTTTGGTGGTCATCCACAATAAGATTGTCGCAGCGAAGGTGATGTAAACCACAATCGCTCGCCAGCTCTTTCTAAATTGTCCATCGAGCTTGAGCACCATGTTTCTTTCTTTAGAAGGGAAGAGTTTTTGTAGAAGAAACCAAGCGATGGTGAGTTGGATGATCACAAAGGGTAAGCCCATCATCATCCAGCTGAGGAAGTCGATGGTATTTTCACCCGTTAGGTATTGCAGCGCGATGGCATTGGGCGGTGTACCGATTGGGGTTGCGATACCGCCAGTATTGGCAGCAATTGGAATACACAACACGAGCGCTTTGATACCCATATCGCCTTTTGGTGCAGATGCCACGATAGGACCGAGCAGCGCAAGCATCATTACCGTCGTTGCGGTATTTGACATGAACATTGAGAACACGGCGGTGATCAGCATTAAGCCGAGCATAATGAAGCGCGGCTCTGTACCAAATGGTTTGAGAAGCACTCGAGCTAGGTTGTTATCGAGTTCGTACTTGGATGCGGATATCGCAAGAGCAAAGCCACCCATGAAAAGGATGATGATTGGTGATGAAAATGCACCGAAGATGTCGGTATATTTGATTAACTCACCGAGATCGTGCCCCGCTGGTGGATTTCTAAATAGGTGTAAACCTTTGTCAGATATCATCACCAGTTCAAGCGCAATGATCAAAATGGAAGTGGCGAATACCGGAACAGGTTCAAGCACCCACAGCAGGGCTGCTAATAAGAATATCGCCAACAGGCGGTGTTGAATCAGCGTGAGATCATCGATTGGTATTGAATCTATCGGCATGAATAACACGCCTAAGGGAATCGCAAAACAAATCAACAGCTTGACCAGAACGCCAACATTGAGTTTAGGCATGTACAAAGACCCTATAAATAAAATATCTTCAAATAGAGTAAGTTATCTGGATTTCTGGTACTTGGAGACGGGTTGGAAAATCAAAAAGTTGTTTAAGGTTTCGACAGTTGTTTTGTTTTTGGTCAATCTTTTATCTGGGCAATTAGAGACAAGAGTGAGAAGCAGCAGGTGGCTGGGCAGGGTTTGAAAGATTGAGTTGTTAGAGCTTGAGTAGCAAATGAATCGGTAGAGTTAAGAAAAAGGCGCGTTCTTCTCTGAAATAGAAAAAGTAACGCGCCTTGAAAGCTTAAATGAGTTAACTCAAATTGTTAAGCTTGGTCAGTGTTCTCAGCAGAATCGGTAACAACATCGTCATTTGCTTGCGCTTCTTTGCCAGCAATGTGCGCGAAAGGTGTACCAAGAACCGTTTTCTCGCCATTTTGCATAGTGTCGTCAAACTTGATCGTATCTTTAGCGAACAGGTTGATAACGGTTGAACCAAGCTTAAAGCGGCCCATCTCTTCGCCTTTCTTCAAGATGATTGCTTTGTCACCTTGTGCAGGGTAATCCCATTTGTAAACCGAGTTACCACGAGGTGGGGTGATGGTACCTGCCCATACTTGCTCGATGCTACCTACGATCGTTGCGCCAACCAGCACTTGTGCCATTGGGCCAAATTCCGTATCGAAGATACAAACGACACGCTCATTACGTGCGAATAGATTTGGAACGTTTTCTGCCGTTAACGGGTTAACTGAGAAAAGGTCACCTGGAACGTAGATCATCTGGCGCAGTGTGCCGTCGCATGGCATGTGCACGCGGTGGTAATCACTTGGAGACAGGTAAAGCGTTGCGAATTCACCGTCTTTAAATTCATCCGCTAGCGCAGCATCACCACCCAATAGCTCGCGAGCTGAGTAGTTATGGCCTTTCGCTTGAATCAGTTGACCGTCAGTAATTGGGCCAAATTGGCTCACACGTGCATCTGCAGGGTGAACAATAACAGACTCACCTTCAGCGATAGGACGCATGCCTTCTTTCAATTCACGCACGAAGAATTCATTGAATGTTTTAAAGTGTTTTGGATCGCTATGCAGAGCTTCATCCATGTTCACTTTGTATTGCTTGATGAACCAGTTGATGATCGCTGTCGTTAAGCCGCCCGCTTTAGCAGACGCAAGTTTGCCGACTAGGCGAGTTAATCCATGTTGTGGAATCCAGTACTGCAATCCAACTTTAATCTTATCCATTGTATTAATTTTCCAATGCTAATTGTTTTTCAATTAAATCTGTCGATGACGGTTTAGGGCGCGAGATGTTACTTAAATTCGCGCCAATTGTCAGTAAATGCACACATTTGTTCACAAAAACGCGATTAGAGATCGGCTTTTTTGTTGCGTGAATACTGACGGTTATCTTTGTTACTCGCCATGCTTTCAATGATGCGGTGGTAGTTGTCGAAACGTAATCGACTGATCTTTCCGTTTTCTACCGCTTCGCGCAGGATGCAGCCTGGGTCATCAATGTGTTTACAGTCACGGAACTTACAACCGCCAAGGTAAGGCTTGAACTCGATAAAGGCTTCAGTGATTTCGTCGGCCTCTAGGTGCCATAGGCCGAATTCACGCACTCCTGGTGAATCAATCAGATCACCACCAGAAGGGAAGTGGTATAAACGAGCTGCCGTGGTTGTGTGCTGACCAAGACCTGAGTTCTCAGAGACTTCGCCTTCTTCAATGTCTAGCGTAGGCATTAATGCATTCACTAGGCTTGATTTACCCACACCCGATTGACCAACAAAGATGTTGATACGGTCTTTGAGTTCAGCTTCCAGCTCTTTGATGCCGTAGCCAGACTCTTTACTCACGAACATCACTTTATAGCCGATCTTCTCGTACTCTTTAAGTGTTTCACGGTATTCAGCAATCTGCTCATCAGTCAGTAGATCGACCTTGTTCAGTACAACAAGCGGCGCGATGTTTACCGTTTCTGAAGCAATTAGGTAACGGTCGATAATATTAAGTGATAGCTCTGGTAGCACAGCCGATACGATAACCATTTGGTCGACGTTCGCAGCTACTGGCTTTAGGCCATCGTAGTAATCAGGGCGAGTCAGCATTGAAGTTCTCGGTTCAACCGCTTCCACAACGCCAGAAATACCGGCCATTGATTCTAAGCCTGCGCGCCAAGTCACTCGGTCACCAGAAACTAAAGTCTCGATACTACGGCGTAAGTTACAACGATGAACTTCGTTAGTTTCAAGATCTTCGATATCAGCATGTTGGCCAAAGCGCGTAATCACGAGTCCGCTTTTGGTTCCGCCAAGCATGTTCTCATCCCATTGGATAGAATCTTCTTTCTTGAGTCGCTTGTTCTGGTTGCTACGTACACGACGTACTTGACCTTTGGTTAACTTCTTTTTTTTAGCCACAATTTTTCACTTAACACATCTAACTTGATGATTGGGGACTCAAACAGGATGTTGCTGGTACCACGTGATTTCGATGGTCCTAAAGCTAGTTTGAGTATAGTTATTTGGGTATAGTACCTCTTTTACACATAAACAAATAGGCGACGCCTTATGTCCTTTAGCGATCAGAACCTTATTTGGGTTGATCTAGAGATGACAGGACTTGATCCTGAAACTCATAAAATCATTGAAATTGCGACTATCGTTACTGATAGTGAGCTTAACATCCTGGCTGAAGGACCTGTTTTGGCTATTCACCAGCCTCAGAGTGAATTGGACAAGATGGACGAGTGGTGCACAACGACGCACACTGGCAGCGGCCTCGTGAAGCGAATTCAAGAAAGCACGGTTTCAGAGCAAGATGCCATCCAACAAACGATTGAGTTTCTTGAAAAATGGGTACCAAAAGGTAAGTCACCGATTTGTGGTAACAGCATTGGTCAAGACCGCCGTTTCCTATACAAGCACATGCCAGAGTTAGAAGAGTACTTCCACTACCGCTATGTTGACGTAAGCACACTGAAAGAGCTGACTCGTCGCTGGAAACCTGAAGTGTTAGATGGTTTTTCTAAGTCGGGAAGTCACCTTGCGTTAGACGATATTCGAGAGTCGATCGCCGAGCTGCAGTACTACCGAAAAACGATTATTAACATCTAGTCGAATAAAATGATCACGTTTATCTAACTTTTCAGGGACATAAGAGCCGTTTTTTTTGCAAATCTGTGTGCTTTTACAGCAGTTGAGTAAAAAGTTTCGTAATTTTGCATTAAGGACTTGCATCACAAAAAAATGCTCTTATAATTCGCAGCCCTGAACGGCGAAAGACGTTTTCAGATTGCGATACTAGCTCAGTTGGTAGAGCGCAACCTTGCCAAGGTTGAGGTCATCGGT